>JANXXC010000135.1 GCA_025350765.1 Holophagaceae bacterium
GCGTTTCAATTGTTGACAAGCTTCACGTGGGCCCTGCATCTGCGGGGCTTCGCGGGCTTTCCGGGATCGCCCGGCGGAAGCGCCTTGCCAAACAATTGGGGGGACCATCTGACCGCCCGGGACATCTGGGAGCTCATGGAAAACGGGGGCATGAAACATGAGCCCCTAGGTACCGCGGTGGTTTTTTTCGCGTTCCTGTGCTTGGTATGGGTCTTTTGGTCCGGCTGGCGCATGCAGGCGGATCGCTTGGGATTCCAGGCTCGATTGAAGCCCTGGCTCCTGGGCCTGATGGACGCCCTGCTCATCGGGCTGCTGCCCCTGGGCCTCGTCTTCGGCCTCGCTCGCTGGGCTCTCTCTACCCTGGGCAAGACCGGCATCGAGGGGCTCGGGTGGGCCTCCTTCATCGGTCTACCGCTCTTCACCCTGGCCTTTATGTCGGCGCTCTCGGTGCAGTGGTGGCTCTGTCGATTGGGGCGCGGAGCGGGTTCCCGCGGCCTTTTCCGCCACTGGGGCCGCAGCTTTCTTCGGCTCTGGATGAATCCCGTGCAGTGGACGGCCCTGATCCTGGGCGGCGCCGCGCTTCGGGCAGGCCTCGCTTTCCTGGTGATCTGGATCGGCTGGCACCTGGGTGGCGGAAGCTCGGCGCGAGTGGAGGCATTCCTGCTGCTGGAACTCCTGGCGGCAGTTCTCAACGCCTGGCTGCTGGGTTATTTCCTACGGCTGGTGGCCCTCTTCTGGCAACAGGATGAACGAGTCCGCGAGGCCCGGGTGGAACTGGTGCTGGCGATGAAGTCGCACCGCATTGAAGGGACGCCCCAGGGACGCCCGCAAGGGATTGGTGAACCGGATGAAGCGTAGTCGAATCCTACTTTCCCTAATGCTGGTTATCTCTCCGGTCGCCTGCCAGAAGACAATGGTGGCGCCGGCTCCCGTACAAAACCCAATTCCGGCACCCCAGTTATTGAAGGCCGAATCCCTTGGCGTCGTCCCGACCGTAGCCGACGATCCAAGCATCCAGATGGTCATCGCCCCGAAACAGGCAGAGATCAGGGCCACCTTCGATCTGCCTCTCTGCGCCTGCCCCAAGGGGCTGTTTCGCGGGCGCGGCGGGGAGGAGAATCTCTTGGGGTATTGGGTCGCCGACACCATGCGGGCGCGGTCCTCGCGGCTGCTGGGCAAGCCCGTGAAATTCGCCATGACCAATAGCGGCGGACTTAGGGCAAACCTCTCGCCGGGCACCCTGAAGGTCGCGGACATCTATGGCGTCATGCCTTTCGAGAACGAACTCATCACCATGGAAATGACGGGCCAGGATGTTCTGGACGCGGTCAAGCAGGGCATCCTCCATCGGGGGGGAGAACCTACTTCCGGCGTGAAGACTGTCCTATCCGGCACCGTGGATAAGCCCGAATACCTCATCACCTGGGAGGATGGAACGTCCATTCAACCCGACGAGGTGGTTTCCGCAGCCACCACTGATTACCTCTTCAACAACGGGGATTCCACGCCTGCGCTCAAGAAGGGGCGCCATGCTTTCACCACGGGCTTGGCTTTGCGCCAACTGTTGCTGGACGCCTGTGGGGATCTGGCCAAGGCTAATTTGCCCTTGATCGCTCCTGCCGCGGGCCGCTACACCATTCCGCCGGAGTTGTACGCCGCCGCGCGCGATCACAAGCTGGGGAAATGATGATGGAGCGCCGCCATTTTCTTTCATCACTGGGCGCCGCCGCGGCCGCCAGCCAATTGCCGCTGACCGCTGCAAGCCAGCTATCGCTGGTGGGAGCAGGCACGGCCGAAAGCAACGCCGCTTCTCGCATCACCCTGCTCCACACCAACGACACCCATAGCCACATCGAGCCCTTCGGACCCGGCAATGGCGCGGCTTCCGGCAAGGGAGGCATGGCGCGCCGCGCCACGATGGTGAAGCAGATGCGAGCGGCCATCCCCAACCTGTTGTTGTTGGATGCGGGCGACACCTTTCAAGGAACGCCCTACTTCAACCTGTACAAGGGCAAGCTGGATTACGAACTGATGAGCAAGATCGGCTACGACGCTTCCACCTTGGGCAATCACGATTTCGACAATGGTGTAGACATGCTGCTGGAAGCCATGGCCTTCGCGAATTTCCCTTTTCTCAACTGCAACTTCGATTGCAAAGGCGCGCCAGCCTTGGCGAAGCACCTCCGTCCCTGGATAGTGAAGGAATTCCCCGGCTTCAAAGTGGGGCTCACCGGCGTGGGGGTGGATTTCAAAGGTCTGGTGTCGGCGGACAATCACAAGGGTGTGGACTGGCGATCTCCCGATGAAGTCCTCAAGCCCGTGATCCGGCATCTGCGCGAGGTGGAGAAAGTGGATTTGGTGGTGCTCATCTCCCACCTGGGCTACGACCTGAAGGGCGATGCCATTGATGATCTGCGTTTGCCGGGCCTGGTCTCGGGCATCGACGCTATCATCGGTGGCCACAGCCACACCTTTCTGGATCAACCCACCAAGATCCAGCAGGAACGCGGCGAGACCCATGTCTTCCAAGTGGGTTGGGGCGGCATCAATCTCGGGCGCATGGATTTCGCGATGGCCAAAGGGCAAGTGAAGGCCGGTAGCGGATCTCCCATTTCCGTCGGATGAAAATGCCCCTGGAACCTGACCACTATTTTGAAGGCCCCTACATGGTCTTCACGGAGATCCATCATCTGAGCCGCGGTTATTGCTGTGGATCGAGATGCCGCCACTGTCCCTTCGAACCGTGTTTCAAGCAGGGCGCCACGCGTGTGCGGGAATCCGGCTCGGCGCCGCTCCTTGACACCCCGTAGTGGGATTTAGACAGAACTAACAGAATTCACAGAATTTCGCGTTGGGGGCCGCCGCCCCAAACCGATTGGCCTATGCGGCGCAGAAGTGGGGATTGCCTCTCCGTCCTGTCTTTCCGATTTCTTGCGCCTGAATTTTCATTCTGTAAATTCTGTCAATTCTGTCCAATATTTTTTGAGTGCGATTTTGTATCAGCCCTGAAAACCCTTATGAATGCTTGATCCGGGCCTCTCTTCATGCGACGCTTTTCTGTTTGGTTTATCGAAGGAGTTCCCCCATGGCTGACGTTCAGATCACCCCTCCCGCCAACGGCGAAAAGATCCGCATTGAGAACGGGAAGCTGAACGTTCCTGATCGCCCGATCATCCCTTTCATCGAAGGCGACGGCACGGGCCCGGACATTTGGAAAGCCTCGGTGCGCGTGTTCGACGCGGCGGTGGCCAAGGCCTATGACGGCAAACGACAGATCCAGTGGATGGAAGTCTATGCCGGCGAAAAGAGTTTCAAGCAGTTCAACAACTGGCTTCCGGACGAAACCGTTCAGGCCTGCCGCGACTATTTGGTGAGCATCAAGGGCCCGCTCACCACGCCCATCGGCGGCGGGATCCGCTCACTGAATGTTGCGCTGCGTCAGATGCTGGACCTCTACACCTGCCTGCGCCCCGTGCGCTGGTTCAAGGGCGTGCCTTCCCCCGTGAAGCATCCCGAAAAAGTGGACATGAC
>JANXXC010000144.1 GCA_025350765.1 Holophagaceae bacterium
GCGCAAGGAAGCCAGCCCCCAATTCTGCTTAGGCCTTTTCAATGGACAAGCTCCGCCTGCCCCGGTGAAGATTGGGTGTAATCCTTTTAACTGGTCTGCCGAAGAAGCGCGCTTTGCCCTGAAAAGCATGGCATTTCCCACTTTAGAGGCTTTTCTAGTGTTGTAGAAATAAGATAGGTTCCTGGAAATGGTGCCCTGAAAAAACTTTTTGCTTGCCTCCCTGTCATCAGACGGTCATAACAAAGATCGTCATTAGTTACATGATCTTTCCATTCACCTAGCCGACATCCTGTCTTCCCAACCCTGATCTTTTGGCTCGTCCATCGGATCAAGACTTTGAAAGATGCCCCGGAAATCTTTCTTCGAAACCGCGTCATACGGATCCCATCCGTAACTCACTTCCACCTCGCGGCACGACCGCGCTGACACAGGAGTTTTCTTATGAATCGAACCATATCCCGTCTGGGCTTGACCGCCTCGATCATCGTCGCGGGCGGCGCCATCGGCTATGCCCAGACCTCCACCACGGGCGCCATTACCGGCGTCGTGAGGGATAGCGATGGTGCGCCCATCGTCGGCGCCAGCGTCCGCATCGTGTCGTCCCAGGTGACCCGCAATGCCGTAACCGGTGCCGACGGCAGCTACCGTTTCGGCCTGCTGAACCCCGGCTCCTGGCAGATCAGCATTACCAAGAGCGGCTTTACCACGATCAACAAGAGCGTTGATATCTTGACCAATAATACATCCACCTTGAATCTCAGGATGGGCAAGGAAGGCAATACCACGGTGGTAGTCATCGGCGAGCAGTCCGCCATTGACACCAGCACCACGCAGTTGGGCCTGGTCACTTCCATGGATAACCTGGCGGGCATCCCAAAGAGCAGTCGTGACATGAACGCCATCGCCCTCCTGGCTCCGGGCGTCGTGAGCGGTGGCAACCTGATGGGTGGCATTTCCATTGGTGGCGGTTCCGCCGCGGAAAACAGCTTCGTCGTGGACGGCCTCACCACTACCGACTTCCGCCGAGGATTCCAGGGCGCCACCATGGTGACGGACTTCATTGACCAGATTGAAGTCCAAACCGGCGGTTTCAAGCCCGAATTCAGTGCCCTGGGTGGCGTCTTCAATGCCATCACTAAGTCCGGGAGCAATGAAACCAAGGGGTCTGCCTGGTTCACCTGGGATGCTATCGGCATCCAGGCATTGCCCAAGCGCAATCTTTTCTTCCGCCAGGGCGACATTGACTCCCGCTACGACATTGGGGGTGAGGTCAGCGGCTTCCTCATCAAGGATAAGTTGTTCTACTTCGCGGGTGTGGATGCCAACCTGAGCGAATCCCCCCAAAGCGCCATCAAGCCCAACAACATTGGCCTCATCGGCACAAATCGGAAAGCTGATACAACTCAGTTTTTGGCGAAAATCAATTGGTACGTCGCCCCCGACCATCAGTTGACCGTTTCGGTTAACGCTAACAATACTACGATCAAGCAGAACGCATCCTATCCCACCAATGGCAGCGCCAATAATGGCGGCCAGACCAAAGATGCTCTGCTCAACATGGTTTTCAACTACGACTGGAGCATTTCACCAGCCCTGTTCTTCTCCTTTAAGGCTGGCACCACCAACGATAAGGTCACCTTTGATCCCGCCAACGGCACGGATATCCGCGTCACCGACAATAACTGGTATGCCACAGGACCCGGTCGCCCCGGCGGCCCTCAGCCTAACCCCGCGGGTGTACCCGCCGGAACGGCCTTCAGCCGCGGAGGCGCAGGCTTCTATACGGCCTCGGACAAAGGCACGACCACCCAGTTCGCGGCGAACTTGAGTTGGTTCGTGAACAACCACAGCCTGAAATTCGGTATTTCGCAACTCGAATCCAAATACACCGAAGTGAACAAAACTTCCGGCGGAGAGCGCGTCACCATCCGCCGCAGTGGGACTACCGGAAATTTCAATGGCGTCAACCGTGAATTCCTAAGCACGGATGCCAGCGTCACAGCTCTTTTCCGCGCCATCTACGCCCAGGACCAGTGGGAAGCTGCGCCGGGTTTTAAACTCATGTACGGCTTCCGCTTTGAAACCCAGGAGCAGAAGGATCTTCATGACAAGACTTTCATGAAGTTTAATAGCTTCAAGGATCAAGTTCAGCCGCGCCTGGGCTTTACCTGGGATGTCAACAACGATGGCAAGTCGAAGCTCTCAGGCAGCTACGCGAAATACTTTGAAGCCATTCCCCAGCGCGTGGCCATTCGCGTCTATGCCAACGAAACCTACCTTCGCTACACCTATGGCCGCACCAATTCCACATACAATTCGAACACTGGCGACTACACCATCGGTGTCAACCCACCCAGCATTCTGGATTTCGCGACGCCCTTCTCCTTTGATCCCATCGCTGAAGGCACTAAGCTGCCCGAGCGCAAAGAGTACACCTTGGGTTTCGATCAGACTCTTGCAGCGGGTCTCACGGTAGGAGTCCATGGCAAGCACCGCAGCCTGAGGAATCCCATTGAGGATTCGGTCATCACCGATTATGCCGGCAACTACTACGATCCGGGCGCTCCGGCCGCCGCAGGGCTTTTCTTTGGCCAGGCCATCCTCTGGAACCCCGGTCACTCCGCCATCTGGACCAGCCGCCCCACCAGCGGTACTCCGAGTACACGTTTTGTGGTAAACAACACGCTTTTCGCTGACAATCCGGGCAATAACTACGATTCCCTCGATTTCACCGTTGATTACAAGACCGATCGGACCAAACTGAGCTTCAGCTATACCTGGAGCCGCCTGTATGGCAACTACGAGGGCGTTGTGTCCTCCTCCAATGGCCAGGCGGATGGCAACATCACAGCCTCCTTCGACTACTGGCCCTATGTGGGTACTGGCTTGCTGCCCCTGGACCGAACCAATGTCATCAAGATCTACGGGTCTCACCGCTTTACCGTTTGGAACAACGACTTGAATGTGGGTTTCAATATCGTTGCCCAAGACGGCACGCCCCGCAGTCTCTTTGATGACGGGTCCACCACCGATGGCAACCCTCCGGGCAGCGGTTCATCTTTAGACGTGGGTGGCTATGGCAATGCCGTTCCAGCCAACTTCACCCTGGGCCAGTACGGTCGTAATCCATCCAACGTCAATACTGACGTGCATCTGGACTACACGATGAGGTTTGGAACCAAGGTTAAGTTCACCCCCTCCGTGGACATTTTGAACTTCTTCAATACCCGTATTGCCGGCTCTTCCGTGGAGCAGGCCACAGGCCAGGACGGAAGCCCCAATGTCACCTACGGCCAGGAGAACAGTTGGCAGCTTGGCCGCCGCTACCGGTTTGGTCTCAAGGTCCAGTTCTAATCGAGCTTGCGCTCTACGCAGTTTCAAAGGGCCCCGCTAGGGGCCCTTTGGAATGCCAGGGGTACTATGTCGTGCGTGAATATTCGACCGACAAGTTGTTTGCGCTCCTCTACCTTTGCCGAGATCTCCCATAGGCCACAGCCAGCTATAGCCCCAGCATTTCCTTCAGTCTTGGCGTGGCGCTGCGGCTGACTTCTAGGTCTTGGCAATCGGCTACGCGGACGGAGGCGCGGCCTCCTTCGATGGGCTTGAGGCCCAGGACGGCTTCGGGGCGGAGCAGGAGGTGGCGCTGGATGCGAAGCAGGGTAGCGGCGGGGAAGGCCTCCTCAACCTCTGCCAGGCTGGTCCAGGTGGTGCGATGACGCTGTCCTGCGGACACGGCGTAGACCACTTCCTCCTCCACTTCAAAGTGGGTGGTTTTCCGCAGGTCCAGGAACACGACGCCTTCGCCCGCCTTGACGGGAAAGCGCGTGCTGCCGGGCAGCAGCTGTTGGAGTTCCGGGCCGCTGCGTTTGGGCACCCGGCCCTCCCGGAGCCGCTGCAAGGCCCGCTCCAGGCGATCTGCGGCGATGGGTTTCAGAATGTAGTCCACCACCGACGTATCAAAGGCACGCACCGCGTGTTCGCTAAATGCGGTGACGAAGACTACGGGGATAGGCGAAGGGATTTCCGCCGCCACCTCCAGGCCCGTAGCGCCCGGCATCTGGATATCCAGGAAGAGCGCGTCCAAGGCTGGCGCGGTCTTCAGCCACTCCAACAGGGCTAGGCCATCCGGCAGCTCCGCCAGCACCTCGCATCCCGCCTCTTTCAAGAGCCGCGACAGGCGGGAGCGGGCCAAGGGTTCGTCATCCGCCAGGGCCACTTTCATCATCGTCATTGGGCCACCCCCAAAGCTTTCGTCTCGATCCGGAATCCGGCCCGAGTCCAACCATCTTCGCATTCCATGATGACGGAACTTTGTCCCGGGAAATGGAGCTGTAACCGCTCCGTCAGGTTCTGAAGCCCCACGCCCTTCCGGCCGCTGTTGACAATAATCTCGCCCTGGTTCTCTACCCGCACTTCCACATCCCCAAGCACCTTTTTACACACGATGTAGATGGTGGAGGTCTCGACCCGTTGGGAGAACCCGTGCTTGATGGCGTTCTCGACGAGGGGCTGGAGCATCAAGGGAGGCACCATGACACCATTCAGTTCCTCATCCCATTCCCAAATAACATGAAGGCGGTTCCCGAGCCGAAGCCTTTCCACCGCCAAAAACCGCTCGACGAGCCGGACTTCTTCGCTGAGGGGAACCCAAGCAAGGCGTCCATTGTCCAGCACCATGCGGTAGAGGTCCGCCAAATCGAGGATGCCACGCTCCGCCGCATCGGGATCCTGGCGCACCAGCTCCGCTAGACCATTCAGGGCGTTGAAGAGAACATGGGGCGACAATTGATGCTGGAGAGCCCGGTCCTGGGCGGATTTGGATTGGACCTCCGCCAGTTTCCGCTCATCTTCGCCCACCTCGCCGGTGGCGATGAAGAATCCCACCAAGGTCATGAAAGGAATGAGAAGGATGCCATTTCCTGCGGCCGCCGCCCAGAAATCATGGAGCTTCACCGGATGGCTCATATCGATCAACAGGACATCCGTCTCCACGAAAAGAAGCACCACCACGCTATTCACGAGCAGGGATTGGAAGGCTCCGCGAACAATGCCCGCGCGGGGCCGATCATCACTGGTGTAGCGCCAAGCCATGGGCGCGATCCAAGCGAAACATATGGAAATAAAGATGGGGACCAACACCGCGCCGACGCGAGTGAGCGGATGAGTCATGCCCTCCTTCCAGAAGATCCAAGTCCGCAACACGATAAAGGGCGCCGCGAAGCCCAGGATCGTCACCCAGGTCCAAGGCTGGGTCATGCGCTGCCAAAGGTTCTGTTCCAGGCCTGCTTTGTTCATGCTTTGGAGTCTGCCAGGGACGGCGCGCCGCTGCCGTAGTCGCCCATCTGGTGTATCCGTCCTCCGTTGGAATTCCCAGCCTTCACCATAGCCTCGCAGAACCTCAAGCCCCTTTCTCTCCGTTCAATGGCGCGGCCAATCCGCCCATCGGCGATAATGAGACGGCCATGAGTCTGGGAGCCTGCTGTGAGTTTTCTAAACCACTTGTTCGCCTCGAAGCCCGAGCCCCCGTTTAAACCGGAATTCGATGCCTCCGTGGCTCAAGCCTTGGCAGCGGCGGGCAAGGATCCCAATCGCGTGGAAGCCGTCCCCGCCGAGCTGGTTGAAATGCCCACAAAGCCAACCATGACGGGCTTCGCGGGGATGGTACGTTTGGAACTCACGCTGAATGAAAGCGGCAAGGTGGTGGCGGTGGAAATCGACGGCGCGCCCTTTAACCAGATCTCGACCCTGGAATCCTGGGCCCACGCCTGGACCTTTACACCTGGCAAGATGGAGGGGAAAGCGCATCCTTGCCGGATGGTCTTTGAAGTCACTTGGTCGGAGACAGCATGAAACCCCTACTCCTCTCCCTTGCATCCTTGTCATTGCTCGCGGCACCGCCCGCAGAAAGGAAGAAGCCCATGTCCTTCTTCGAACTCACCGTAATTAAATTGGACGGAATGCCTGAATCTTTGAGCGATTTCAAGGGCAAGGTTGTGCTGGCGGTGAACGTTGCTTCCGAATGCGGCTTCACGCCCCAATACGAAGGCCTGCAGAAGCTCTACGCCGACTACAAGGACAAGGGCCTCGTCATCCTTGGATTCCCCTGCAACCAGTTCGGAGGCCAGGAGCCCGGCAATGCCGAGCAAATCCAAACTTTTTGCTCCACCAAATTCCACGTCAGCTTTCCCATGTTCGAAAAACTCGACGTGAAGGGTCCAAAGCAGGCGCCGGTCTATACATTTCTCACCGCCAAGCACGGCGAGCCCGCATGGAATTTCCACAAATATCTTGTGGGCAAGGATGGCCAAGTCATCGCCGCCTACAAGAGCGGCGTCACCCCTGAAAGCACCGAACTGCGCGGCGCCATTGAGGCTGCGCTGAAGTAGGGCCACTGTTTCTTTGGGTCCACCGACACCTGATCCTGCGTGGCGTTTTGCTGGCGCACTTCCATCTGCACGGCCAGCGGGGGTGCTAGACCAAGATTCGGCATGGGAAATCCGAACGCGGCAGAATAAAGGGATGGATGGCCACTTACCGTTTCGGGAGCAGCATAAACAGCGCTTGAGCTGGATGCCTTGGCTCTATTTTTCCCTGAAGGACAAGCACCGCGCCTGGGCAGAACCTTGGCAACGTGACATCCAGCGCCACCTCATGGCGGTTGAAACCATCGAGATCGCGGAGCATTGCTTCATCGCACCCTCCGCGCGGATCTTCGGCGAACCAGGGCGCGGCGTCATCCTCGGCCCTGGCTGCGCCATCGCCGCAGACGCCTTTCTTCACGGCCCCATTCAGCTCGGCGCTAGGGTCAGCATCAATGCCCGAGCGAGCTTGGATGGCGGCGCCAAGGGCATCACCATCGGGGACGGAACCCGCATCGCCAATGGGGTGGTGATCTACGCCTTCGATCACGGGCTTTCACCGGATCGTAACATCCGCGACCAGCCGGTGACTTCCCTGGGGATCCGTATCGGCGAGGATGTCTGGATTGGCGCCAATGCAGGCATCACGGACGGCGTGACCATCGGTGATCACGCGGTGGTGGCCATGGGCGCTGTGGTGACCACGGATGTCCCTGCCTTCGGCATTGTCGGGGGTATTCCCGCTCGCATCATTGGAGATCGCCGGGACCGTTGAAAGCCGCAACACCATTGCCTCCACTCGTTGCAAAACACTTTGGGATTTGGCTTCAACCTTTGCCATGTGTTCGTTTCAAAGGTATTTGCGAACTGGCACGACCAGTGAAATAAATAAGCACGGGAACGCACCCGCCCACCGCCGCTGATCGCGGCTTCAAGGAGAAGCATCATGAACACACTCACCAAGCGCCTGGCCCTTATCGTCGCGGGCACCCTGATCAGCGGCGCTGCCCTGATGGCTCAGGAAACCGTCACCCCCAAGCGTGAAGCCCAAGTGGAAGGTCGCGCCGCTCGCCAGCAAAAGCGTATCGCTCAGGGCGTCAAGAGTGGCCAGCTCACGCCTAAGGAAACCGTCCACCTTGAAAAGCGGCAAGGCAAGCTCAACAAGGATATCGCCAAGGCCGAGGCCGACGGCAAGATCACCAAGAAAGAGCAGACCAAGCTGAACAAGGAAGAAGACAAGAACTCGAAAAAGATCTTCCACAAGAAGCACAACGCCAAGACCCAGAAGTAAACGGACAGCAGGAGAGCCACCCCTCCCTCCCGCTCGGGCGGGGGATCCGCGACACGCGTTTTCCCCGCCTTTTTTCTCTTCCCATTCCCATGACCGAGGAGGTCATATGCGATCTCTCATCCATAGGGGTCTCGTCGCGGTAGCCACCCTATGCGCGCTGCCCCTTGCCGCCCACCCCCACATGATCGTTCGAGGTGGATTCTGGATTCCTCGTCCCTTCCTAATCGTTCGCCCGGCTCCGGTCTGCCTGGAACCCGCGCCGGTTGTGGTCTTCCGCAATGAGCGCGCATGCGAGTTTGAGCGCTATGGCGAAGTCGAACGCTATTATCGGCACGGCCGACGCCGCCACTGGTAAATGCCAACGATCGGGGGGAGGGGTTCCTTCGGGCTTACACTTGAAGGAATCCTTTCCCGGAGTTTTCCTCGTGCCCGTGGACGTTCCTACTTTCTGCCCCGCGACCCTTGGCTGGCCCTTGCCTGAGGGCCATGCAAGCGGTCCCACGAAGGAGGAACAGCGCGGCCTGCTGGCGGCGCTGGGCACCACGCGATTGGACTGGGGCACCATCGGCCCACACCTGGCCTTCGATCCCAGCGGATACGTTCGGCGACGGCTCTTCCTGAACAATTCCTGGGAGATCCTGCTGCTCTGTTGGCTGCCGGGCCACAAGACCGCCATCCATGATCATGGCGCCTCCTGGGGCAGCACCCTGATGCTCATGGGGGATCTTGTGGAAACCACTTACCGCTGGCACGGCCAGGGCATCCCCCTGGACCTGAGTGGCGACAACCATCTTGGCGAGCGCCAGATCACCGTAGAAAACCACGACACCATCCACGTGGTGTCCAATCGCTCCTCGGCGCCCGCGGTGAGCCTGCACCTCTACAGCCCGCCCTTGAAATACCTCCATGCCTACGACCTGGCCAACGGCGATCAGAACTACGTGGAGCCCAGTGAGAGCCGGTTTTACACGCGCTAAGGGGCTAGGCGATCCATCCCCGAAGGATCGCGCCGAGCGAGGCTCCGCCCACGATGATCCACAGCACCACGCCCTGCACCAGGGGCCGCACGCCGACCTTCTTCAAGGCTTCCCGCGTGATGCCGCAGCCCAGCAGGAAAAGGGTCAACACCAGCAACCGGTGGGCGATTTCGTTCACGATGTGGCCCGCGGATTTCAACGCGGGCACGAAGGTGACGAGGGCCGCCGCCAGCAGAAATCCAAGGATGAACCAGGGCTTCTTGCCTTTGGGACGAAGGCCATCCGAGGTCTCGCCTTGCATCTTGGCGTGCAGCAATCCCATGCTGAAGGCCACGGGCACGATCCACAGGGCCCGGGCCAGCTTGGTCGTGGTGGCCACCAGCTCAGCGGTGGTGCCGTAGCTCGCGCCCGCGGCCACCACGGAACTGGTGTCGTGGATGGCCAGCGCCGCCCATAGGCCGAAGGCGCGCTCCGCCAGATGGAAGTGATGGCCGATCATCGGAAACAGGATCAGGGCCAGGGCATTCAGCAGGAAGACCGTCGCCAAGGCCACCGATGTGTCCTCGTCGCCCGCGTGGATCACCGGCGCCACCGCGGCGATGGCGCTGCCGCCACAGATGGCGGTGCCCACCGATATCAGAATCGAAGTGTTCTTCGCCACGCCGAAACGCTCGCCCAGAAAAAGGCCCACGCTCAACGCAAAGGCGATGCCGATGGCCGTGTAGATGAATCCCTGAAGGCCCACTTTGCCTACATCAATGAGGTTCATTCCGGCGCCAAGGCCCACCACGGACCAAGCCAACAATTTGGGCGTAAGAGGCTTGGTCTTCGGTGCATAGGGATTGCCAAAGGCAAGGGCCATCAGGATGCCGGTCACCAGCGCCGCCCAGGCGGGCACCACTGGCAGCAGGGAAAGAAGCGCCAGGACGGGGAGCAGGTATTTGGCCATCCCCCTAGTGTGCCGGACTGGACTTATTTCGATGCGGGGAGTTCCAGCTCCAGGACCTTCCCATCCAGCTTCTCGTCCGGTTCGATGCCCAGTTCTTTCGCTAGGGTCGCGGCGATGTCCACGGTGCGGACGGGCATCGCTACGCGGTGAGGTTTCCAGGGGCCCAGGAAAATGATGGGCACGCGGCGATCGTAATCCCACGGGCTGCCGTGATTGGCCACGTAAGGCGGCTCATGGAACAAGGTCAGCGGCTTGAATACCACCAGCACATCCCCGCTGCGACCCGCCATGAAGCTGTGCTTGAGTCGGGCGAACAGACTGGAATCCCGTGGGTTTCCCAAGTCGCTTTCGTGGAAGGCCTCCAGTTCTTCCGAGGTGGCGGTCTCTTCGACTTCAGCCTGGGTTTTCAGCTGGGCCTGGATGGCGGCAAGAACCTGGGAGCGCGCCAATCCAGTGGTTTTCAGCGCCGCATCGTCCAAATAGATTTGCTTGGGTGATTTCGTCACCCGCACCAGGTCGGTGCTGATGCCGAGCCGATCCCGAAGGGCGACATTCAACTTGGCGTACCAATCCTTGGGTTCCGCCAATCGCTCTGCGGGCAGGCCATCCTCCTTCAAGCCCTCGGGCAGATCCATGCCGCCATGATCAGCGCTCAGCACAATCCATGGGTTTGGAACGCGATGGCGCAACCAAGCGAGGAACTTCCCAAGCTCACCATCGAGCCGGTGGATTTGATCCTCCATCTCCACACCTCCGGTGCCGTAGTTGTGCCCGATGTAATCTGTCGCCGAAAGGCTCAGGGTGAGCAGGTCCGTGCCGGGTCCCCGCCCCACGCCTTCCTTTTCCACCAGTAATCGGGCGGCCTCGAAGGTGACTTGATCGAAAAAGGGAGAGCGCCGAAAGCGTTCCGGGAAGCCCTTGTCCAAGGGCATTCCGGCGCCTTGAATCAGGCGGGGCAGGCCATTGCGCACAGCCATTCCCCCAGGCAGGGTCCAGGAAGCCGTGCGGGAGCTGCCATTCCTGGGGCCCGAAGCCGACCAAGTCCAATTGTCGCGCAGGAAGCGCCCCTGCAACTCCTCATCGAAGGAGGCGAGCCATGGAGGCTGGTGCTCCGCGTAAGCCGTCGAGGTATTGAATCCGATGCTGTCGAACCAGTAAACGGCCGTAGGTTTGCGCCCCGCCATGAGTACTGCGGCGCGGTCTTTCCCGGAGAGCGAGAAGGCCCGGCTTCCCTTGACCTGGGACTGAAGCCAATCCCCGAGGGTGGTCCCCAGGAATCGGGATGGCGAGGCCCCAGCCTTGTCCGGCTGTCCGATGGGATGGACCGTTTCATCTTCCACGCAGTAGACGAGATGTGCCGAGGACCGCTCGTACCAACTGTTTTCGACGATACCCGTACGCCCCGGGAAACGTCCGCTGAGCAGCACCGAATGGCCGGGGCCCGTCTCCGTGAAGGCGTGGTCGTGATAGGCCTCAGTGAACACTACTCCCTGTTTCTGCAACCAACCGAGTCCCCCTGGCAGATCCTTCGCGAATCGCTGAAACAAGTCCGCGCTGAACTGATCCACGCTGATCACCAGCACCAGCTTGGGGCGGCGCGGTGGTTTGGCCGCGGGCTTGGAAGGCGCCGCCGCCACGAGAACGGACGAAAAAATCAGGACCTGCAACCGATGCATGAATACCTCTGAACTCAAGGATGACTTCGGATGGCCGAGTTGTGAAATCCATCCTCTTCGGGATCCTCACAATCGCTGAGGCTTGCTACATCCACGAAGTCCTGGGGCCTAGCCGCAATACGGTTTACTTAGTCGAGAGTCGAGAGTCAAGAAGTTCGATGAGGATGCGCCCGGAGGACGCGACTTCCCCCACGGTGCGCCGGAGGCGCCACAAGATTGACTCTCAACTCAAGACTCCGGCCCCCGTGGTAAGTAAATCGTATTGGGCCTAGCCGTGACCTCCTTGTTCCCGATTAGGGCTGTCTTTTCCAGAATCAGTGCGGCCTGGTGTGCATACCTATGCTCGACACGATTCGCCCAGGCTGCGCCGTC
>JANXXC010000162.1 GCA_025350765.1 Holophagaceae bacterium
CCGCCCCGGCCCGAGAGCATGATCTACGGCGTGATGAAACTGCAGGAGAAGATCGAAAAAGAATCCCTCTCCATGCGTAAGGATCACATCGCGCGCTTCTACGAGAGCCTTGATCGGCAAAAGGAACTGGAAGCCGCCAAGGGCCTCAGCAGTCAGCAGGCCGTCCGCGAGATGATCCTGGATGCCGGTGAGCGCGGCGCGGCGACGATCTTTTAACCACGAAGGCGCGAAATGATGAGCCACGAAGGAACACGAAGGGCGCTAGGCGCCAGCACGAAGAAAACCGGGGCGGGTTTCTTTCTTCGTGTGTTTTCGTGTGCCTTCGTGGCTTCAGTTATTTGGGTGGGATGGTGAACGTGATCCTCGAACAAATTGACGAACGGCTCCCCAAGGCCATTACCGACCGCCATGATTTTCGCGGCGACACGACCATCGTGGTCGCCAAGGAAAATTTCCTCGCGGTAGTAGATTTCATCTTTAACGAAGGCTTCCAGTTGCTGGTGGATATCACCGCGGTGGATTGGCCCCTGCGTCAAGTGGATGGGCGTGAGCAGCGGTTCGACGTGGTCTACCACTGGCTGAACCTAGCCACCCAGGAGCGATTGCGCATCAAGGTGCCCGTAGCCGATGGGGAGGGCGTCCCGAGCCTCGTCGGCCCCACCCTACCCCCCCATTTCAAGACCGCGGACTGGTTCGAGCGGGAAGTCTTCGATCTGTTCGGCATCCCCTTCGAGGGCCACCCCAACCTGGTGCGCCTCCTCACCTGGCCGGACTTTCCCGGCCACCCATTACGCAAAGACTTCCCTCTGGATGGCGGCGACCTCTTCTGCATGGCCGACAGCACCGCACCCTACACGGGCCACAGCCATCTTGTGGGTGAATAATCATGGATTCCATCGCCACCTCCATCCAACCCCTCGACGGCGACAAGATGATCGTCAACATGGGGCCCACGCATCCCGCCACCCATGGGACGCTGCGCATCGTTCTGGAGCTCGAGGGCGAGATCATCACCCGCGCCACGCCGGAGATCGGCTACCTGCACCGCGGCGTGGAAAAGCTCGGCGAGCACTTGAGCTACAACCAATTCGTGACGCTGACGGACCGCCTGAACTACTGCTCCTCCATCATGAACAACGTGGGCTACGCCCATGCGGTGGAAAAGCTGCTGGACTTGGAGATCCCCGAGCGCGCCAAGGTCATCCGGGTGCTGGTCTCAGAGCTGGCGCGCATCGCCGACCACGTGGTGTGCGTGGGCATCAACGCCGTGGACATTGGCGCCTTTACGGCTTTTCTTTATCTGTTCAAACAGCGCGAAACGGTCTATGACCTCTTCGAGATGTCCGCGGGCCAGCGCATGCACACGAGCTTCACGCGGGTGGGTGGCTTGTTCCGGGATCTGCCCGACGACTTTTTTCCGCTGGCGGAGCGCTTTCTTGAAGAATGCCCTCTCGCCATCGACGAATTAGAAAAACTCCTGACCCGCAATCCCATCTGGCACGACCGTACCAAGGGTGTGGGCGCGCTTTCTCCCGAGGAAGCCCTATCCTGGGGTTACACCGGGCCCTGCCTGCGGGCCTGCGGCGTCCCCCAGGACTTACGCAAATCTCAGCCCTACTTGGGCTATGACCAGTACGACTTCGACATCCCCGTAGGCACCACGGGCGACGTGTTCGACCGCTACCTGGTGCGCGTGGAGGAAATGCGCCAGTCCCTCCGCATCGTCCGCCAGGCCCTCGACAAACTCAAGGAGCTGGGCCCCGGCCCGGTGATCGTGGACGACTACAAGGTCGCACTGCCACCCAAGGAAAAGGTCTACACCCGGATGGAAAGCCTCATCCACCACTTCAAGCTCATCATGCACGGCATTGAAATGCCCGTGGGCGAGGTCTACAGCGCCACGGAAGCCGCCAATGGCGAGCTGGGCTTCTACATCGTCAGCGATGGCGGCAAGAATCCCTATCGCATCCGCGTGCGCCCCCCCTGCCTGCCCATCTTCAGCAGCTACGAGCAGAAAGTCCGCGGCCGCCTCATCGCCGATGCCGTCGCCGAACTCGGAGCCATGAATGTCATCGCGGGTGAGCTCGATCGCTGAGCCGTCACTCCTCGGCCCCAGCATTCAGCTTTACCCGGTAGTGGTCCCTCAACCGCTCGAGCAGGTCCAGCAGGGCGCGCCGCTCCGCGCCGCTAAGGCAGCCGTCCAGGTCGCCGCAGGCTTCAGCATGGATGGGCCGCACCTTGCTTTGCAGCGCATCACCCTGAGGCGTGATCCGAATGCGGCTTCCGCGCCGGTCCTTGGGATTCTCGAATCGCTTCACCAGGCCCTGTTTCGCCAGCCTATCCACGAGCCGGGGCACATCGGCATTGCGGTAGATCATGCGGCCCTTGATTTCGCAGATGAGATAGCCCTGCCGGGGGCCACCCTTGAGAATGCGCAAAACGTTGAATTGCTGATCAGTGATCGCCGCTTTCTTGAAGACCTGCTCGTCGAGAATCCTCGCGACGTATTCCCGAGTCAGCAGCAGGGCGAGGGCTACCTCGTGGCCCGGGTCGATGGGCTTGCTAATCTTGAGTTCTTCGCGTAGGTCCATGGCGGCTTTAGCTTAGCGGAATCTATGTCGACGGCCTTTAAAAAGATGTTGTAACATATAATTTTTGTCCTACTCTTTCAATCAGGCCCTTCGGCCCTCACACCAGGAGTCATCCATGCGCGCCCCTTTCAGATTTCTGCTCCCCGCACTCCTGCTGACCGCCCCCGCCTTCAGCGCCGATACGTACAAGATTGACACGGTCCACTCGGAGGTCAGCTTCAAGATTCGTCACCTGGTCGCCAAGACCTCGGGCCGGTTCACGAAATTCAGCGGAGCCGTCCAGCTCGATGAAAAGGACATCTCCAAGTCCTCCGTGGTGGTGAGCATCGACGCCGCCTCCATCAACACCGACAGCGAGGGCCGGGACAAGCATCTGCGCAGCGCGGATTTCTTCGATACCGAAAAATTCCCCGCCATGACCTTCAAGAGCACCGAGGTTAAGGAAGTCTCCAAGGGCAAGCTGCTGGTCACGGGAGATTTCACTATGCATGGCGTCACCAAGCGCGTCAGTTTTCCCATCACCAACACCGGCGCCCAAATAACCCCCATGGACAAGAAGGCCCACGCTGGATTCATTGATGGCGCCCTCACCCTCAACCGCAACGACTACGGCATCAAGACCTACCCCGGCGTGCTGGGCGACGACGTGGAGATCAGCCTGAATGTCGAGGCCGTCAAGCAAGATGCCCCCGCCAACCCGGACGCCAAAAAATAAGACGTTCATTCGTCCCGGAAAGAGCCGCCTCCGGGCGGCTCTTTCCATGCAGGATGCTCCCAGGGCCCCTATCCTTTCACTGCGGACCCGCCCCGTGGTCGGGAAGCACTCAAGAAGCCGCGGGTGGATTTCCTGCGGACCGCGGCGCAGTAGTTCGGGTTCGGCGTTGTCGCTCCTCTCCGTTAAACTGGTCCTTCCCGCGAGTGAGCCCATGAATCATCCCCTTCCCCCCGAAACCGCCGACCACGCCCTGGCCACGGGCGAGCGCCTGCCCAAAAGCGAGCGCAGCGACTTCAGTCCCGAGTCCATCGCGGAGATCCAAGCCATCGCGGCGAAATACCCCGACAAGCTGGCGGCGACGCTGCCGGCCCTGCACATCGCCCAGCGGGACTTCGGCTTCGTGAGCCTGGACGCCATGAAGGCCGTGGCCCGGGCCCTGTCCATTCCCGAAGGTCATGTGTTCGGCGTGGCCAGTTTCTACACCATGTACCAGAAGAAACCCGTCGGTAAATTCCATCTTCAGATCTGCACCAACATCAGCTGCGCGCTGAATGGCGGCGCGGAATTTCTGGAGAAAGTCTGCGCGAAAACCGGCTGCACGCCAGGGAGTGGCCCTTCGGCGGATGGAATGTGGAGCGTCGAAGAAGCGGAATGCTTGGCCAGTTGCGGCAGCGCGCCCTGCATGCAGGTGAACGCCGACGTCTATGACGAGTTCATCGACGACACCAAGCTCAATGGCATCCTCGAAGCCTGCAAGCGCGGCGAATACCGCGCCTTCGCGTACTGAGCGGGAGCGAACCCATGGCCAACTTCCGTACCAAGGCAGACCCCCAGCGCTACACCTTCGAGGGCTTCGGCTCCGACAAATATCCGAACCTGATGCTCCGTGGCGCGGGCGACCTGAACAACTGGCCCATGAAAACCTACGTGGACCAGCACGAAGGCTACGTGGCGCTGAAACAGGCCCTGAAAATGGAGCCTGTTGCGGTCACGGAAGAAGTCAAAACATCCGGCATCCGGGGTCGCGGCGGGGCGGGTTTTCCCGCGGGCCTCAAGTGGTCCTTCATGCCCAAAGACACAGTGGATCGCAAGTTTACGCGCTACGTGGTGTGCAACGCCGATGAAGGCGAGCCGGGCACCTTCAAGGATCGCGCGATCCTGGAATACAACCCGCACCAGCTCATCGAAGGCATGATCATCGCGGGCTTCGCCATGCAGTGCCAGACCGGCTTCATCTACGTGCGCGGCGAATTCCTGTGGCTCATCGAAAAGCTGGAATTCGCCATTCAGGAGGCCAAGGACGCGGGCTACCTTGGCAAGGACATTCTGGGCACCGGCTGGGATTACGAATTGATCGTCCATCGCGGCGCGGGGGCCTACATCTGCGGCGAAGAAACCGCCCTGCTGAATTCCCTGGAAGGCCGCCGTGGCGAGCCCCGCGTGAAGCCGCCCTTCCCCGCCGCCAAGGGCGCCTTCGGCCAGCCCACCACCATCAACAACGTGGAGACCCTGGCGGCGGTTCCGCCCATCATCCGCATGGGCGGCGCCGAATACGCCAAGATCGGCCTGCCGAAAAACAGCGGCACTCGGGTGTTCTGTCTCAGCGGCCACATCAAGCGCCCAGGCCTCTATGAGCTGCCCTTAGGATTGCCGCTTGATTTCATCATGAACGATCTCGCAGGCGGCTCCAGCACCGGCAAAAAAATCAAATGCGTCATCCCCGGCGGCGCCAGCGCGCCGGTCTTCAGCGAAAAAGAATTCGGGACGCTGATGGATTTCGACAGCGTGCGCAATGCGGGCTCCATGGCGGGTTCCGGCGGCGTGATCTTTCTGGATGAGGACACTTGTATGGTGCAGGCCTGCCTGCGCCTGATCCGCTTCTACGCCCACGAAAGCTGCGGCCAGTGCACCCCCTGCCGCGAAGGCTGCAACTGGATGGAGATGATCCTGAACCGCATCGAGCACGGCCAAGGAAAAATGGAAGATCTGGATCTGCTCGCCAGCATCACCCCCAACATCGCGGGGAAGACCCTGTGCGCCTTAGGCGACGCCGCCTGCGGGCCCATGGATTCCATGCTCCAGAAATTCCGTCCCGAATTCGAGCACCACATCACCCACAAGACCTGCATGGTCAACGGGCATCGGCTGTTGGCGAATGTGGGGGCGCACTGAGGTTGAGCCATGAGCTTTCACCCATGAGCTCAGAGCTGCCCACAAAAAGGCCCCGCTGCGCGGGGCCTTTGATTTTGGCTCGTGGCTCATCGCTTATAACCGATAGCCCTCAAGCTACTTTGCCGCCGCGTACACCATCGAATAATTCAGCACCTTGCTGAGCTTGGGGCTGCGGACGCTGACCTTGAGCACCAGGGACTGGCCGTTGGGGGAGAGGGTGAATTCGTTGGTGCGTTCGCCGTCTTTGGCTTTGTAGGTCTGCACGATTTTCGAGGGTGAGGCGACGGCGCTGACCCAAAAGGTTTCGCCATCTTCGCGGGTCCAGGCCATGCCGCCCTTGAGGGGGACGCGCACGGGCTGGCGGCCGTCGAACTGGATGGTGACGGTGCTGGCATCCTGGCTGAGTACCACCTTCCGGTAGGCCGGGTTCAAGTCCACCAGGCGCTTTTCAGCCAATCCGCGAGCGAGGAAGGGCACCCCTTCGGTGGCCTGCTCGATGCCGCTGGGCAGGTCGGGGCTGGACTGAAGCGTGAAGACGCCCGCCGGAATGGGGGCCACGTTTTTTGGCATCGGCTTGGCGGTGTCCGCGGCGAAGAGCGCGGGGACGCAAAGGAGAAGGGCGGTGAAAGATGTCATGGGATATCTCCAAAAAAAGGGCTTGTCAGCGCCTCTCAAGAATGTGAGCTTTTACTCACATCTGCCACTCGCATCCGGAAGGGGCCGACATGCAGCCATCAAAAATCCGCAAATCCCCGCGCCAACAGCGCTCCGCGGAAACCGTGGAAGCCATCCTCACCGCCACCGCTCACATTTTGGTGAAGGATGGCTTCGATGGCGCCACCACCAACCACATCGCCAAAAAAGCCGGCGTGAGCATTGGCAGCCTCTACCAGTACTTCCCCAACAAGGAATCCCTGGTGCGCGCGCTTAACGACAGCCACACCAAGGAAATCCTAGAGCTCATGCGCAGGCGATTCCTCGAGACCTGGGAGGCGCCCCTGGAGGACTCCGTGCGCGCCATCGTACGGGCCATGGTGGAGGTCCATCGCGTGAATCCCGAGCTGCATCGCGTGCTGGTGAACATCGTGCCGAGCATCGGCGGACTGACCGAAACCAAGGCCCTGGAAGATGCCGTGGCGGCCATGCTCACCAAATTTTTGAAAGCGCGCAAAGCGGAATTGCGCCCCCTGAAACCGGAGCTCTCGGCCTTCATGCTCGTCCATGCCGTCGAGGCCCTCACCCACGCCGCCGTGCTGGAGCGGCCGGAGCTGCTCAAGGGCGAACTGTTCGTGGATGAGGCTTCGCGGATGATCCTCGGCTATCTCTTAGGAGGTCCCGAGGAGCGCAAGTCTCGACAGAAAAGGTAGCGCTCCAGATCCGTGTCCGGATCCAGGAAAAGCGCGCGGGGCCGCATCAACCCAAGGAGAGCAGCCACGGAAAGGAGCGAGATAAAACGCTGGGCCAGCAGGTTCATAAATGCCTCCAAGAAAGGATTAGGAAGCATGGGTTCCCTGGAAATGGGGGCCACTCGCATTCGCGGATGTAAGACTGGCAAGGGTTCGCGTGACCATGGGTATTTTGGCGCTCAGGTTTTCCGAAGAATGAATCTCGCCACGAAAACACGAAAAAAAAGAAGGCCACAAAAAAAATGGTTGGGCCACGGATTACACGGATTACACGGATTTTCACGGATTGAACTTTGTCCGTGGCAGTGCCCGTGGATGTCTCGGCATTTCAACTTCCATGGTTTGCAGTTAGGGTTCCTGCCCCCAAAGCCACAGGGCTGAATACCGCTCTACTACTGATTTTTTTTCCGTGTGAATCCGTGAAATCCGTGGCTTATGATCTTTTTCGCTCACCACAGTCTAAAAAAACCCGGTTGTCGGAAGGACGTGTGCGAATTCAAAGGTCGAAAAGCTGAACCCCGAATAACGCGAAAGGACGCGAAAGGGCCATTCCCTCTTTAGTTTTCGCGCAGCGCCTCAGGCGCTTTCGCGTTTTTTCGAGGTTCATTTTTTTCGTGGCTTTTGCATTTTCGGGCCTTCGAGGTGAATTCAGTTTCGAGCTGACGCCACCATCTTCATCCCATGCTTGGGGCGCAGGGTGAAAAGCGGGTCCAGCACCACCGGATGGCCGGGCACCAGTTTGAGCCGCCATTTCTGGGCCAGGGTCGCCAGGATGAGGACGCCTTCCATCCAGGCGAAGGGCTCACCGATGCAATTGCGCGCCCCATGGCTGAAGGGGAAGTAGGTGAACTTGTTGCGCGCGGCTTTCTGCTCGGGCGTGAAGCGCGTGGGGTCGAACACTTCGGGCTCCGTCCACCAGCGGGCGTCGCGGTGCATGACCCATTCGGAAAGGATCAGCAGGGAATCCTTCCGGATGAGGTGGCCGCCCAATTCAAAATCCTCCACCGCCTGGCGCCCGAAGGCCCACACCGGCGGCAGCATGCGCATGGATTCGGCGAAGATCATCTCCGTGTATTTCAGTTTCGGCACATCCTCGAAAGCGGGGGTGCGGCCCTGCAAGACCTCATCCAATTCCGCGTGGAGTTTGGCTTCCACTTCGGGATTCTGGCTCAGCAGGTACCAGGTCCACGTGAGCGCGTTGGCGGTGGTTTCGTGGCCCGCGAGAAAGAGCGTCATGGTCTCGTCGCGCACCTGGGTGTCATTGAAGCGAGAGCCGTCCCCTTCGTCGTCCTGCGCCGATAACAGCATCCCTAATAGATCGCCTTCGTCGGTACCCTTTTCGCGGCGCTCACGGATCACGCGGTAGATGGTTTCGTTAAGGCGGCGGATGGCCGCCTCGATGCGCTTGGTGTAAGGCAGCGGGAACTTCAGCAGGATCTGCGCGAAGGGATTGGTGAGCGCGTTGAAGGCGCCGATGACCGTCGTTAACGACTCGCCGATCACGTCGCTCTCGGCGCTCACGTCGCTGCCAAATAGGGCTTCGGCCACGATGGCCAGGGTCACGGTCATCATTTCGTGGGAGAGATCGTAGGTTTGGCCCGCCCGCCAAGAATCACTCAAGGCCATGGAGTGGCGCACCATCTGCTCGGCGTAGGTCGCCACTTTCTTGTGGTGGAAGGCCGGCTGCATCATGCGCCGCTGCTTCATGTGCGCCTGATCTTCGGAGGTCAGCAGGCCTTCGCCGAGCAATATTTTCGCCCGCTGAAGACCAAGGCCCTTCCTCATTTTCTTGGCCTGGACCACCAGGACTTCGCGATTCAAGTCCGGATGATTCACCAGATGAAAATGCCCCGGTCCCATTTGAAAATGCACTAGGTCGCCGTAGCTGCGGTGCAACTGGGTGAGAAAACCCAAACTGTCCTTACGCATCGCCAAAAGATTCGTCCACGGAAGGGTGGGCTTGGGGCCGGGAGCGAAGGGGAGGGTCATGGGGATAATGCTAGCGGAGACGGGAAGGCGACGCTGGCTATGAGCCAACAGCTAAGAGCCAAGAGCTAAAAACTGGAAGCCCAAAGCTCTCAGCCCATAGCCCATAGCTCATAGCTGATAGCCCATACCCCAATCCTCACTTCGCCATCAGCGAATACATGATGGCCTTCTGGGCGTGGAGGCGGTTCTCGGCTTCGTCGTAGATCAGGGAGCGGGGGCCATCAATGACGTCTTCGGTGACTTCGTAGCCGCGGTAGGCCGGCAGGCAGTGGAGGAAGATGGCGTCCTTGCCGGCGGCTTCCATCACTGCGTTGTCCACGGTGAAGCCCTTGAAGGCGGCCATGCGCTCGGCCTTTTCCTCTTCCATACCCATGCTCACCCAGGTGTCCGTGGCGACGACGTGGGAGCCCTTCACGCCCTCCATCACGTCATCGGTGAGGGTGAGGGTCGTGCCTTGGGCGGCGTGATCCTCTAACGCCGCTTCGATGATGGCGGCGTTGCAGGAATATTTCGGATCCTTGGGGGTGATGATGGTGCAGTCCATGCCGGTTTTGCCGGTGCCCTGCATGTAGGAGTGGGCCATGTTGTTGCCGTCGCCGATGTAGGTGAACTTCAGGCCGCCGAGCTTGCCGAAGTGCTCCCGCACAGTCTGAAGGTCCGCCATGATCTGGCAGGGATGCTCCAAATCCGTGAGGCCGTTGATGACCGGGATGGAGCCGAATTTTGCGAGATCCGTGACGGTCTGGTGGGCGAAGGTGCGGGCCATGATGCCCTGCACGAAACGGCTCATGACGCGGGCCGTATCCGAAATGGGCTCGCCGCGGCCGATCTGGATGTCGCGGCTGGAGAGGAACTGCGCCACGCCGCCGAGCTGGTACATGCCCGTCTCGAAACTCATGCGGGTGCGCGTGGAGGATTTCTCGAAGACCATGGCCAGCACCTGGCCTTTGAGAGATTTCCTGAAGCGCTTGGGGTGCTTTTTCATTTCGTCGGCGATGTCCAGGAGCTGCTTGATCTCTTTGGCCGAGTAGTCGTTGATGGAAAGAAAATGAGGCTGCTTGGCCATGGGTGAACTCCAGACGAAACCATGATTGCACCACGAAAAGTGGGACCTTAATACACCGCAGACTGATTTATCGGCATGGCTCAGCCAAATCCCTCGCGCCGTCGAAAAGCTGGAACACGGAGAACACGGAAAAAAGCACGGAGGAGACGGAAGGAGTCGTGCAGTGCGACGCAAGCAACGGCACATGCGTCCTTGCCCGCATATGCGGGCACAGGCGCCTAGCGCCTGAGGATATGGGCGCGACCAGCGACTCGCCTCCAATCGCGATCGAGGTCGCGCCCACATCCAAATGACCCCCGCTGGACACGGCGTTGAACCTGCGTTTCCGTGATCTTCTGTGTAGTTTCCGTGTCTTCTGTGTTCCGCTTTTTTAGGCTGAGTGCTGGCGATACTCAAATACCGCGACCCTCAAAGCCCGTCGGCGATGAGGATGGCGGGCTGGAAGGGCAGATCCTTCGCGGCGGAAAAGGTCTTCATGCCCCAGAGCGCCAAGCGATGAGCGTGGGGTTTCCAAAGCTCGGGCTTTGCCATCACGGCGGCGATGGGGGGGTGAAACGTCAGCTGCTCCGGCAGCTCTGCCAGCTCTTCTTCGGTGAGTTCCATCGCCTCTTCGAACTCCCACAAAAAGCCGCAGCGAGCCTCGTGGCAGTCCGCCCAGAGCTGCAAGACTTCGCTGGGCTCAAAACTGCTGAAGAGCACCCGGTCGATGGCGTCCGCGGCCTCCACCGCCGCGAGGGCCTGTTTCCATCCGGGCTCGCCCTTCAGTTCTACATTGATGAGCTTCGCCTTCAGATCCAGCACGTCCATCAATCGCGGTACGTCCTCGCCATTGTTGAGCTTGGGTAATTCGCCCACGTTCATCTGCCGCAGGATGCCTGCGCCCTTGGCAGTGCGCGCCAGATCATCGTCGTGCAGCACGCAGGAGACACCATCTCTCGTCGGTTGAACGTCCAACTCGAAGCCATCCAGCCCCGCCGCCAGGGCGGCGCGGAAGGCCTCCATGGAATTTTCCAGATGCTTCGATGAATAGCCGCGATGACCCAAGAGCAGAGGTTTTGCGATGGACATGGGGACTCCCGTTGCATCCATTGTGGCGGGATATGACCACCAGCGGTGCAGCCGATCCGTGGCAAATACGGAGACCTGATTTTTGGCAACTCTCCTTCAAATCTGACTCGCCATCGAAAAGCCGGGACACAGAGATCTCAAAAAAAAACCGGAGGACACGGAGGGAATCGTCCGGTGGCGCGCAGGGCCCCCGCGAAAGCGGGCACCGGCGCGGTGCGCCGGAGGAAGTGGGCGCGACCACCGACTCGCCCCAAAAAAACGATCGTGGTCACGCCCACTTCCAACACCCCTGCTGGACGGGTCCCCAAACCTGCGTTTCCGTGGTCTTCCGTGGGATTTCCGTGCCTTCTGTGTTTCGCTTTCTTTAGATGAGAGATGTCGAAAATCAGGAACCAGGATTTTTCGTTGACCGCCGCAGGAAATTCGGGAAAAGTTTTTCTATGCGCGCCGCATTCATCCAGTCTCTCCCTTTCGTGAAGAATTCCTTCGCGGCGAGGGGCGTCATGGCGCCTCAGGCCACTACGACGACTACGATTACGACTATCGAGGCGCGGCCGGTCTAGCTTTCCCCTTCCCCAGACCCGGCCCCGCACTTAGCGGGGTTTTTTGTTTTAGGATTTTCCATGGCCATGCGCGTGATGAAATTCGGCGGCACCTCCGTGGCCTTCGGGACGCGCATCCACGCCGTCGCGGACATCGTCCGGCAGGCGGCTGCTGAAGGCCCGGTACTGGTGGTGGTCTCGGCTCTCAGCGGGGTCACCAACCTGCTGCGGGATGGCGTGCTGGCGGCCATCCGCGGCGAGCATACCGAGCCTTGCCTAGAAGGATTCGTGGGCATCCACCGCACGGCGACCGCCGAGCTTTTCCCCACCAATCCAACCCTTCTCGGCGCGGAATTGCAGAGTCTCGAACAGGAGCTGAAGAATTTCCTCCAGGGCGTGAAGCTGTTGCGGGAATGCCCGCCGGGCGTCATGGCACACCTCTACAGCCTTGGTGAGCGGGCCTCCAGCCTCCTTCTGGCGCAGCTCCTGGAAGCGGAGCTGCTGGATCCCAGGGACTATATCCGCACGAATAGCGACCCGCTCTTCGCCGCGCCGGATTGGAAGGCCACCGAGCTGGCTTTTCAAAAGATGCGGGTGAGCCCCCCCAAAGTGGCGGTGCTGCCGGGCTTCTTCGGCGCCGACGCGGAGGGCCGGACCACCGTGCTCGGCCGGGGCGGATCCGATTACAGCGCCGCCATCGCCGCCTGGGCCTTGAGCGCGCGCCTGCTGGAAATATGGACCGACGTGGACGGCATCTACAGCGCCGATCCGCGCCTAGTGCCCGAGGCCTTCGCCCTGCCCGAGGTCAGCTTCGAAGAAGCCATGGAGCTTTCCTATTTCGGCGCGAAAGTTCTGCATCCCAAGACCATCCAGCCCGCCCGGGAAAAGGCCATCCCGGTGCGGGTTTGCAACACCTTCGCGCCGGAGCGGGCAGGCACGCTGGTGCACGGCGCCGCCCAACCCTCGCCCCATGGCGCGCGGGGGTTGACCTTTCTCCGCGGCGTTTCGCTCATCGATGTGAGCGGTCCCGGTATGACCGGCGTGACCGGCATCGCGGCGCGGATCTTCCAAGCCATGGCGGGAGCGAACATCTCGGTGATCCTCATCACCCAGGGCTCCAGCGAGTGCGCGATTTCCTTCTCCGTGGCAGAAGCCGAAGGCGCCAGGGCCGTGGAGGCCCTGCGTGCAACTTTCGTGGCCGAGTTGGCCGCAGGGATGCTGGACCCGATACAGCAACGCGCCGGTCAGGCCATCCTTTCCATCGTGGGCGACGGCATGAAACACCGCCTTGGTGTGGCGGGAACCTTCTTCGGGGCGCTGGCCGCCGTGGCCGTCAACATCGTGGCCATCGCGCAGGGCTCCAGCGAACGCAACATCTCCGTGGTCATCCAGGACGATGACGCGGCCCGAGCCCTGCGCCAAGTCCACGCGGCCTTTTTCGGATCCCTGCCCCAGCTCCAGCTGCTGCTCTGGGGCGCCGGAAACGTGGGCGCGAAGCTGCTGAAGAAAATCGCGGCTCATCAGGCGAATCCCAAGCGCAAAGTGGACTTGAAACTCTGCGCCGCGGCCAATTCCAAGCGCCTCGCCTTTGATCCCGAAGGACTCGCCGACTGGAAACTCGCCCTCGCCTCATCCGTCTCGCCCGCGCATCTGGACGCGCTACTGGTGGCCGTGGCGGAATCCCGATTCACCAACCCCGTCTTCGTGGATTGCACGTCGAACGATGAGATCGCGAAGGCCTATCCTCGTCTTTTGGAGGCGGGTCTTCACGTGGTGACGGCCAACAAAAAAGCCAACTCGGGGAGGCTCGACGAGTACCGTACCTTGCATCGCACCGCCGAGCGGCTGCGGCGTAAGTTTTTTTATGAAACGAATGTGGGTGCGGGTCTTCCAGTCATCGATACTTTAAAAAATCTACTAAAGGGCGGCGACCGGGTGCTCCGTTTCGATGGCACCCTGTCGGGCTCCCTCTCCTTCCTATTGGGCCTTTTGGATGAGGGCGTGGCTTTTTCCGAGGCGGTGCGCATCGCCAAGGAGAAGGGCTTCACGGAGCCCGATCCGAGGGACGATCTTTCCGGCCTTGACGTGGCGCGCAAGCTCCTCATCCTGGCCCGCGAGATGGGCGCGGAACTGGACCTGCCCGATGTTTCCGTGGAGGGGGTGCTGCCCCTGAGCTTCGATGGCACCGGCAGTGTGGAGTCCCTGATGGCGCGCCTCCACGAAGTGGATGCGGGCTTCGCCGAGTGCATGGCTACCATTAAAAAAGAGGGCCGCGTGCTGCGCCACGTGGCGAGCATACAAGCCTCTAACGGAGGTTATACCTGCCGCGTGGGCCTGGAGGCCGTGGGGCCCGAGCACCCGCTCTATTCCGTCAAAGGCGGAGAGAATGCCCTGGCCTTTCTCACGGAAAACTATCAGCCCACGCCGCTAGTGGTGCGGGGCTACGGGGCCGGGGGGGAAGTGACGGCCGCCGGGGTGCTGGCGGATATCCTGAAGATCGCTTCTTTCGAAGGGCTCCCATGAGCATGACCATCCGCGCTCTCGCTCCCGCCAGCATCGGCAACTTCGCCGCGGGCTTCGATCTGATGGGCGCGGCCCTCGCGCCCCTCGATGGCTCGCTCTGGGGCGACGTGGTCAGCGCGACCGCCGCGCGCGAAACCAGCCTTGAGGTCACGGGCCCCTATGCGCATCTCATGCCCCTAATCCCATCGCAGAACCTGGTGTTGAAGACCTTCGATTTCATGCGAGAAGCCTTGAAGGCCAAGGGCCTCCCTTGTCCCGAAGTGGCCTTCACGCTTCAGAAAAATCTGCCACGCTCCAGCGGCATCGGGTCCAGTGCCAGCTCCATCGTGGCCACCCTGGTGGCCTGTCAGGTTTTGCTGGGCGAGCCCTTCACGCGATCGGAATTGCTGGGGCTGGCGGGTCGAGCCGAGTCTTTGGTTTCGGGATCCGTGCACCTCGACAACGTGGCGCCCGCCCTTCATGGCGGATTGCTGCTCCTGGTCCCTGGCGAGGCTGGAAGTTCGAAGCCCCGCGCCCTGCCTTGGCCCGCGGAGCTGGTGATCGTCGTGGTGCATCCCCAGATGGAGCTGGCGACCGAACTGGCGAGGAAGGTGATGCCTGATCTGCTGCCGCTCTCCGAAGCCCTTTATTTCGCGCAGAACCTCGCCGCTTTCGTCCACGCGCTCCACACCAAGGATCAGGAGATCTTCGTGCGGTGCCTGCGGGACGTGCTAGCGGAACCGCGCCGTGCAGACCTGGTGCCGGGATTTCGCGCCGTTCAAAGCGCGGCCCTGGAGGCGGGCGCGCTGGGCTGCACGCTTTCCGGTTCGGGCCCTTCGGTCTTCGCCGTCGCCGAGAGCGCGGAGCATGGAGAGGAAGTCGCGGCGGCCATTCAAGCCGCCTTCACGACCGCTGGATACGAATCCGAAGCGCGCCTTTGCGGCGTGGATCCTCAGGGCGCGCGGGTGCTGGCTTGAGATTCATCAACACCCGAAATCCCAACGAGAGCGCCACTTTCCGTGAGGCGGTGCTACTGGGACCGGCCACGGGCGGCGGGCTCTGGATGCCCGAGACCCTGCCCCATTTCGAGGATTGGGACAGCCTGTTGCAGTTGCGCTGGGTCGACCGCAGCGAGATCATCCTCCGCCGTTTCCTCGGCGATGAATTGGATGGAGATGCCCTGGCGGCGGCCGTCAGCGAGGCGCTAAATTTCCCCGTTCCCCTGGTCAAAATTCGCCGCGGACTTTACGCCCTGGAGCTTTTCCATGGACCCACCCTGGCTTTCAAGGACGTGGGTGCGCGCTTTTTCGCGCAGATCCTAGAGCTGGTGCGGAAACCCGGAGATCCCCTCACCATCCTCACCGCCACCAGCGGCGATACGGGCGCCGCCGTGGCGCATGCCTTTTGGCAGCGGCCCGGCGTGCGCGTGGTGGTGCTCTATCCCAAGGGACGCGTCTCGGATTTACAGGAGCGCCAGTTCGCCACCCTGGGTGAGAACGTGATGGCCTTGGCTGTGGAGGGATCCTTCGACGACTGCCAAGCCCTGGTGAAGGCCTGCTTCAACGACGCCGCCTTGAAGGCCCGCCACGGCCTCACCTCCGCGAATTCCATCAACGTGGCCCGGCTGCTGCCGCAGATGCTCTACTTCGCCGAGGCCGTGGCGCAATTGCATCAACAGGATGTGCGCGACGGCATCGTCATCGCCGTGCCCTCGGGCAATTTCGGCAATCTGTGCGCGGGGCTCATGGCCCAGGCAACGGGCCTGACCGTGCGCACCTTCATCGCGGCCACCAACGCGAATTCCACGGTGCCCGAGTATCTGGATAGTGGCGAATATCGGCCTCGCGAAAGCGTGGCCACCCTCTCCAACGCCATGGACGTGGGCGCCCCGAACAACTGGGAACGCATCCAGCATCTCTTCCGGGGAGACCTGTACGCGCTACGCCAAGCCTTGCGCTGGGGCTTCAAGAACGATGACGAAACCAAGCGCGCCATTCGAGAACTGCGCGGCATGGGCTACCTGTCCGATCCCCATGCCGCGGTGGCTTACGCCGTGCTGGAAGACCGCATGGGCCTGAGCGAAACCGGCGTCTTCTTGGGCACCGCCCACCCCGCCAAGTTTCTGCCAGTCTACGGCCCCATGGGCATCCCCGTGACCGTTCCTGAATCGCTGGCCGCACTGCGGGATCGCCCGCTATTAGCCAAAGCAATTCCAAATCAGGTGGATGCGGTGAAGGCCGAATTAGAGCATTGATAGGAGCATAGGGATCCCTAACCAAGTCGCATTCGGATGCAGGCAAAATGCGCTTATTGACGGATTTACCGGTGCCGCCCAGGCTCAGAGG
>JANXXC010000288.1 GCA_025350765.1 Holophagaceae bacterium
TCCACCACCCGCTGCACGGTGTAGTGGCTGATTTCGATGGGACTGGTGGTGCGCGACAGGGTGGCGAAATTCGAAAGCGGCTGGGACGGAGCCTGCGCGGTGGGGGCCGCTTGCCGGGCTAGATCGGGCTGTAGCAAGGCGCCGCCGCCGGGCATCCCGAAGGGCGTGGCCATCAGGGCGGCGGTCGAACCCATCATTCGATCCGGCGCTTTCACGTTTACCGAGTAGTTCACGCCGTTCACGGGACTCAGAAAGAAGGAGGGCGCCAGCTGCCCGTTGCCCGAAAGGTTCACCAAAAGGCCATTGGCTACATCCCGTTGGGTTAGGCCCGCCCGGGCCGCACGCTCACGATCCACGTCCACCCTCACCGCCGGGGCGTCGAAGACCTGCTTGATGCGCACGTCCACCACGCCGGGAATGGCCCGCAGGCCGTCTTTCAGCGCACGGGCGGTGATGTAGTTGTTGGGCAGATTCGAGCCTTCGATCTGGATGTCGATGGGGGCGGGGACGCCGAAATTCAAGACCTGGCTCACGATGTCCGCGGGCTGGAAATAGAAGCCCACCCCGGGGAATTTTCGCGGCAGCGTTTCCCGCAGCTCGCGCATATAACGGCGGGTGGGCTCGTGGTCGGCTTTCAGGGACACAAAGAGATCGCCGTCCTGGCTGCTCACATTGTCGGAGGGGATGAAGGCCATGTTGTAGGAGATGGGCACGCCGATGTTGGCGTTCAGCGAGGAGAGATCCTTCTCCGGAATGACCCGGCGGATCTCACGTTCCACGCGGGCGATGATGCGCTCGGTCTCCTCAAGCCGCGTGCCCGCAGGGGCCCGCACGTGGAGCTTCATCAAGCCCACGTCCACCACCGGAAAAAAATCTTGGCCGATGGTGAAGAGCAGGCCCCCGGTCAGCCCAAAGAAAATGACCGAGCCCCACATGACCGGTTTGCGGTGATGCAGGACCTTGTCCAGGGCTCGCCCGTAGGCCTCTTGGAAGCGTCCCAGCTTGTCTTCCCGCCAGTGGTTGAAGCGCGTGGCGAATCCCGCCTCGGTGCTTGGATCATCGTGGTCGTGCTTCAACTGCTGGCCCATGAGGATCCGGGAGAGCGTGGGCACCAGGGTTCGGGACAGCACATAGGAGGCGAGCATGGAAAAGACCACCGCCATGGCCAGCGGCGTGAACAGGTATTTCGAAGGGCCGAAGAGCAGCACCACCGGGAAGAACACGATGCAGATGGCGAGGGTCGCCACGATGGCGGGCGTGGCGATCTGGCTCGCGCCATCGAGAATGGCCACCGTGAGGCTCTTGCCCATGGCCGCGTTGCGGTGGATGTTCTCTACCTCCACCGTGGCGTCGTCCACCAGCATGCCGATGGCGAGGCTGAGGCCGCCCAGGGTCATGATGTTCAGAGTTTGGCCCATGAGCTTCAGGCCGATGAGCCCGCACAGGATCGCCAGGGGAATGGAGGTGCAGACCACCGCCATGCTGCGCCACGAGCCCAGGAAGAACAGGATCATCAGGGACACGAGCAGCGAGGAAATGAGAGCCTCACCGATGACGCCCTTGATGGCGCCCCGCACGAAGTGGCTTTGATCGAAGTCGAATTTCAATTCCATGCCCTTGGGCGCCGCGGCCTGGATGGCCGGGAGGGCCTCCTTGGCGGCGTCCACCACCGCCAGGGTGGAGGCATCGGATTTCTTCAGGATGGCTAGGTAGGTGGCGCGATGGCCGTTGACCCGCACGATGTTGGTCTGGTCGCTAAAGCCGTCATAGGCCCGGGCCACGTCCCCCAGCAGCACCGGCGCGCCGCCCACCACCTTGATGGGGATGCGGTTGAATTGATCGATGGCGGCGAGGTTGGAGTTGGTGAGCACCGCCACCTCGCGGCCACCCATCTTCGCGATGCCCGCCGGAGTGATGACGTTCTCCGAAGAGAGCGCTGTCACTACATCCGCGGGGCTCAGCCCCCTCGCCGCGAGTTTGGCCGGATCAATGTCCACGGTGACCTGGCGAAACTTTCCCCCGAAGGGCGCGGGGGTGGAAAGGCCAGGGATGGTGAAGAGCCGAACGCGGATGAAGTTGATGGCGTGATCCACCAGTTGCTGTTCTGGCAGGGTGTCGCTCTGGGCCGTGAGCTGCACCACGGGCACGTTGGAGGCGTTGAACTGGATCACGCTCGGGGGAGTCATGCCCGGCGGCATGATGCGCAGGATGGCGCCGTTCACCGCCGAAATCTGGGCGATGGCCGCGCCGATGTCGGTGCCGGGCTGGAAGTAGATCTTTAAGAGCCCGACGCCTTGGATACTTTGGGATTCGATGCGCTCCACACCGCCGACGGTGGTGGAGTAGGCCCTTTCGCTCAGGAACACCACGCGCCGTTCCATCTCTTCGGGAGTCAGGCCCTGGTAGCCCCATACCACCGAGACCACGGGGATATCGATGCTGGGAAAGATATCCACTAGCATCCGCGACGTGGACAGCAGGCCCATCAATAGAATGAGTAGGCAGAACACCGCGGTGGTGTAGGGCCGGCGCAGGGCGAGGCGGACGATCCACATGGCGTCAGTTCCTCCGCTGGGGTGTTGCGGGCGAAAGGTTGGCAGGTGGCAGGCCTTCCGCCTCCATGCGGGCGAGATTGGACATTAGCTGCCGCAGGGTCTTCCGGATCTGGCGGCCATCCTCTTCGGAGAGTCCTACTTCGGTGCCCTTGATCATGTGTCGCCGCAGGCGGCGCAGGGATTGGGCCAGGGCGTCGCCTTTTTCGGTGAGGAGAAGCTTCAAGCGGCGGCCATGGTTCGGATCCGGCTCCGCGACCACCAGTCCTCGCTCTTGCATGGTCTTGAGAATTCGGCTGGCGGTGGGATTGTCCACCCACACCAGCGCTGCCACCTCCTTCAGTGAGATGCCCGGCTTTTCGGAGAGCACCATCAACACCGTGTACTGCTGGGGCGTGACCTCGTAGGGGGCGAGCCAGCGCCAAGCCACCTGGCGCATGCGCCGCCGGGTGGCGGAGATCAGTAGCAGCAGGCTGGATTCATCCCAGAGGGGGAAATCTTGCATAAGCAAGAACCTAGCAGGCTCCCCTGAAGAGTCCAATCAAATTAGGAGGGTTGTTCCAGGAGCTCCGGTCTTTCCCAGTCCTCCAATTCCCGCGCGCGGGGCGGACCGGGGATCAGCTCGCAGAGCCAGTCTCGAAGGTCGGCGATGCCATCTTTTGTCAGGGCGCAACTGAAGACCGCGCCGGGGTGTTTCTTCTTCATGTCCAGCCGCCTTGGCCGGGTGAGCCGGTCCACCTGATTCAGCACCAGCAGCCGCGGATGCTCTCCGCAGCCGATGTCGTGCAGCGTCGCGCCGACGATCTTCAAATGTTCTTCGAGGTCGGGATGGGCGGCGTCTGCCACCACCACCAGAGCATCCGCCGTGCGCACTTCGCCCAGGGTGGAGCGAAAGGCCGCCACCAGTTGGTGGGGTAGCTTGCGGATGAATCCCACCGTATCGGACACCAGCGCCTGTTTCGGCGCGCCGGTCTCGTCATCAGCGCCGAGCCAGGCTTTGCGCGTGGTGGTATCCAGCGTCGCAAAGAGCATGTCCTTGGGTTCCCCTTCCCCCGTCAGACATTTCAATATGCTGGTTTTGCCCGCGTTGGTGTAACCCACCAAGGCCACCCGCGGAAGCCCTGGGACCCGGCCCTGGCGCTGGGTTTCGCGCACGCGCTCGAGATGCTGGAGCTCCTTTTTCAATTGCGAAATGCGCAGTCGCGTCATGCGGCGATCCACTTCGATTTGCGTTTCTCCTGCGCCCCCCCGGGTACCCACGCCGCCGGCTTGGCGTTCGAGATGGGTCCACGCGCCCTTTAATCTCGGCAGCTCGTATTCGAAGCGCGCCAGCTCCACCTGGGCGCGAGCTTCCCGGGTCTGGGCCCGCTGTTCGAAGATGCTGAGGATCAAGCCCGTGCGATCCATGCAGCTCATGCCGGTGGCCTTCTCGATGTTGCGCACCTGGCTGCCGCTCAGTTCGTCGTCGCAGATCAGCAGCGTGGCGCCAAGGGATTTCCCTTCGCTCGAAGATGCTTCCAATTGGCCCTTGCCATAAAAACTGCGGGCCTCAGGCGTGGCGCGCTTCAGCCGCGCTTGGCCTATGGGCTCCAATCCCCCAGCCCGCGCCAGCTCGACGAGTTCTTGCAGGTGGTCCTCGACGGTCTCTTCCTTGTCGTCACGCCCTTGGCGCGCCAGGAGAAAACATCGGGGACGGGTTTCTGTCATGAGCCAAGAATACCTGATGATGAATCCATGGACATTGAAGCCCTTCGTCTCGCTGCGGATCTGGGTGGCACCGTGCTCAGTGGGCAGGGTGGTTCCCTGGTGCTGGTGGAGCGCGTCCGACGCCACGGACTGCCTTCATTGCTGGTGCTGGGAACCCGCGCCACGCATTTGCTCGAAGCGCTTGAGGCTTGGGAATCCTGCGATGCCGACGTGAATTTTTGCGCGGTGTTGCCGGCCCCTGGCACGGATCTTGGCGCGGCGCTTAATTTTCATCGCCGCCGCATCGGCTCCCTGGTGGCGGCCTTGGACGCGAGCCTGCCCTGGTTAGACGACCAGCCCATGCTCGCCAAGCGCCTGGTAGGGCGGGTCTTCATGGCCAGCGCGAAAAAGTTAGCGAAGGCACCCCAATCACCACTGGAAAAAGAGGAGCTGAAAACGTTTCTGCCGACTTGGGACAAGGCGCGCCGACGGGAGACCTTCCGTCGGGGTTTTTGGGTCGCGACCGAGGGCGGCTTCGTGATGGATTTATGGCCAGGCGTGGGCGCGCCGAAGGATGCCGAGGTACGCGTGCATCCTTTGGAACTCTCAACTTCCACGCCTCTGATGGAAGCCCTGAGAACCAGCCTCCGCGGGGCTTTCGGCCACCCCATTCCGTTGCTGCCCCTGCCCGCGGACCCCTCTGGCCTTCACGCCTTGCGGCAACTCACTCCGAATATCGCCGCCTTCCGGGGACCCGCCGAAGCCTGGAGGCTGGCCCTCCAAAGACTCGCCGACCTGCCCGCTCCGCCGCACTTCTGCGCCCGCTGCTAGTCTGGAATTCCTTC
>JANXXC010000289.1 GCA_025350765.1 Holophagaceae bacterium
TAAGGAATTATTGCTGGCCAAACAGACGGCCGAAGGCGTGAGCCGGGCCAAGAGTGCATTCCTGGCCAACATGAGTCATGAATTGCGGACACCCTTGAACGCGATCCTGCTCTATAGCGAACTGTTGGGGGAGGACGCCCAGACTCAGGGCCGGGACTCCGATCGCGTGGACCTTCTGCGCATCCATAGCTCAGGCCAGCACCTGCTCCGGCTCATCAACGACATCTTGGATCTCTCCAAGGTGGAGGCTGGAAAGATGAGCCTGTCGATCGAGCCGGTGGATTTGGCGGTCCTGGTGCAGGAATGCGTCCAAACCGTCCAGCCTCTGGCGGAGAAGCGTGGCAACGCCCTGACCGCCGCCTGTCCTCCAGGCATCCCCCCCTTCCTGGGGGACACCACCAAGCTGCGCCAAACCCTCTTCAATCTGTTGAGCAACGCCTGCAAGTTCACCGAAAATGGCTCCGTGGATTTGGAGGCCCAAAGCTTCACGCGGGATGGCGCCTCCTGGATCCGAGTCTTAGTTAAGGATACGGGCATCGGCATGTCCGAAGCCCAGCAGGAGCGCATCTTCCAGGAGTTCACTCAGGCCGAGGAAAGCACCTCGCGCCGCTACGGCGGCACCGGCCTGGGCCTGGCCCTCAGCCGGAAGCTGTGCCAGCTCATGGGCGGCGATATCTCCATGACGAGCGAACTCGGAAAGGGCGCCACCTTCATCCTGGAAGTGCCCGCTCCGCCCCTGGATGGATCCGCCGGGCCTGCCCCCGCGACCGAGGTCCGGGATGCCTAAAGTGCTGCTGGTAGAGGACAATGAATTCAACCGCGACGCGCTCACGCGGCACCTTACGCGCCGAGGCTTCGAGGTAATCTCAGCCAGTCATGGGGTGGAAGGCCTGGCACTCGCTTCCAGGGAGAGGCCTGATCTCATCCTGATGGATATGGGCCTGCCCGATCTGGATGGGCAGGACGCCACCCGCCTGCTGCGGCAGGATGAAGCCACTGCAGGTATTCCCGTCATTGCACTCACGGCGCACGCCATGAACGTGGACCGGGAGGAGGCCCTCGCCTCGGGCTGTGATGATTTCGAAACCAAGCCCGTAGATGTCTCGCGCCTCGTCGAGAAGATCCACGCCTTGTTGAAACGGGGGGCGGAAAGGACTTGAATCTTTTCCCGCGAAGCCGATGGTACTGAAGAGACACCCGAAAGATAGGGAGGGATCATGAGCTTGAGAGTGGCCATTCCCTTCACCTGGATGCTCCTGGGCTTGAATCCGTTGGCGGCGCAAACGCCTCCGGAGGAGAACAAGCCTTTGAAGGATTTGCTGGAGCTGATGAACACCCACATCGTGTCGGCTTCCAAGACCCGGGAAAAGATCTCCGATGCCCCGGCGACGGTGATCGTGCTCACGCGCTCAGACCTCGATGATCGCGGCTACACGGAGCTTTCCCAGATCTTGGATGACTTGCCGGGCATGGACGTGGTGCGAGCCTACGGCGCGAACTATTTCAAGAACTACTGGCGGGGCTACCGCAATGACATCGGGGAGCCATTCCTGGTGATGGTGGATGGCGTGGTCTACAACCACCTGTGGTTCAACACGGCCGACACACCCCTGGTGACCTACCCCATGTCGGCCATCGAGCGCGTGGAAGTGGTCTACGGGCCGGCCTCAGCGGTCTACGGCGCCAATGCTTTCATGGGCGTCATCAACATCATCACGCGGAAGGCCAAGGAGGATGGCACCTCGGTGCGTGGGAAATTCACCCGCGGATCCTTCGGCTCGAAGATCACGGACCTCTCCGCGGTGCATCGCAGCGGGGAGGTCATGTTCACCCTAGCGGCGCGCTCGGATAAGGGCGGCATGGACCTGGCTGCCGCGGAGCGCTATGAATACACCAAAGCCAAGTACTACGCGAACCGAGGGCTCTGGGGAGCCGTGGTGGACGATCCAAACCTCGCCGGCAGCGCCCAGTCTGAACACCAGCATCACGCTGTGGACGCCCGGCTTTACTGGGGCACTACGGAATTCGGGGTCCAGCAGCTCTGGATTTCCTCGGGCTTCGGCACCGCCTATTCAGCGGATGAATCCCAGAGCATCGGCCGCTGGATCCGGCCCGAATTGAGCTTCTACGTGCGCCAGCCCATCACCATCAGCGAGCGGCTGTCGTCCACGCTCCTGGTCCGCTATCGCCGCAGCGATGTGGATCGGAATTCCTTCGACGTGGAATCCGCCTACGGCTACGGAGCGGGCTCCAGCACGGTGATCACCTCTTACGAAGTGCTGAATTCCAGCCTCGCCTTCACCCAGGATTTCGAACTCAAGGCTGCCGATAACCTGTCCTTCAATGCGGGCCTAAAATTCGAACAGAAGATCCTTCAGAGAGCCTATGACACCGCTCAGAACGGGAATCGGCCCGATGGATCTCTGGCGGATGGGAACCATTTCACCGCCCATGATCGCGGGGTCTACGTGCAGGGACGCTGGCGGCTGGACCCCTCTAACTTGCTGAACTTGGGCCTCCGTTCCGACACCAACTCCATCTACGGCACCGCGAACACGCTGCGGGGCGGCTACGTGGGCACCTTCGGCAATTGGAGCCTGAAAGCGCTCTACGGTCAGGCCTATCAAGAACCCACGGGCCGCCTACTCTTCGGCGCCGCATCGGGCACCGGCTCCAATGCGAATCTCCGGCCGGAAACCTCCAAGACCGCGGAATTGAGCGCCAGCTACACCGAGCAATCCTTCAGCCTGAGCCTCGATGTCTACCGCGTGAAAAACAGCGGCAAGATCCAGAAGTTGAACGGCCAGGTGGTGAACTCCGGAGACCAGGAAATCACCGGCGCGGATCTCGGCGTCCATTGGCTGATTCCCATCTCCTTCGCGAAGCAGTGGAAGGTTTGGGGCTATTTCTCGCACTACTTCAGTGCCAAGGACATCACCTCCGGGTCCGGCGGCGCTGAGTCCACGCGCAGTGGGGACTTGGCGGACAACAAGGTCTGGCTCGGCACCACGTTGATCTGGAACCGCCACGTGAGTGGATCGATGCTGGCGCGGATCATGGGTTCGCGTCCGACGGTGGTCAGCAATCCCATTCGCGAAGTGGGCGGCTACGGGACCTTGGACCTCGCGGTGAATGTAAAGGATCTCTGGGTCCCAGGCCTGGGCTTTTCCCTCCGCGTGGCCAATGCGACGGACAAAGTCTATTTCCATCCCGGATTGAGGGACGCGGGTGCCGGCACGACAGCGGGCGGTTTCACGCCCGCGGGGGTCTGGAAGGGGTCAGGCAGCTACTACAATTCCCTGCTCCCTCAACCCGGTCGCTCCGTTGAATTCTCGGTGACCTTGAATTTCTGAGGGCCGAGCCCGGAGCACCACAAGACATTCCGGCCGCGGGAATGAAAATCATTTGGGCAGAATTAACAGAAGCCTAGACAGAATCTCGCAACAAACCAGTCGCAAGGACTTGGGCCAAGTGGTTTGGGGGCAGGCCGATGCTCTGTGGCAGGAGCAGTCGTCAACCCACGCGAAATTCTGTTAATTCTATTAATTCTGTCTAAAAGGAATCGCCCTATGGCTGAGGCAAAGAAAGAGAAAGCAAAGGTCGACACCAAGCGGGCCTGGCGCGAAGCCCGGGCGCTGCTCTTGGAACACCGGAAGTCTCTGGCCATTGGCATCGTCCTGATGCTCATCAGCCGGCTGGCGGGCTTGGTGCTTCCGGCGAGCATCAAGTTTCTGATTGACGAAGTCATCGGCAAAAAGAACATTGGCATGCTGACGCCCCTGGCCTTTGCCGCGGGTTTGGCGACCCTTGTCCAGGCCATCTCGAGCTACGCGAATTCTCAAGTGGTGAGCGTGGCGGCGCAGCGGGCCATCATGACCATGCGCCAGCGAGTGCAGGATCACATCATGCGCCTGCCCATCCGCTACTTCGATTCCACCAAGAGCGGCATCGTGATTTCGCGGGTGATGAATGACGCTGAGGGCATCCGCAATCTCGTGGGGACGGGGCTCATCCAGCTGGTGGGCGGCGCGCTGACGGCCCTCATCGCGCTGGGGGTGCTCTTCTGGCTGAACTGGAAGCTGACCCTGGCCACGCTGATCTTTCTCGCGGCCTTCGGCGGCGCCATGGCCGTGGCTTTCAAAAAACTGCGGCCCTTGTTTCGGCAGCGCAGCGAAATCACCGCAGACATCACGGGACGGCTCGCGGAATCCGTGGGCGGGATCCGTATCCTCAAGGTCTACGTGGCCGAGGCGCGGGAAACGAGAATTTTCTCGGAAGGTTCGGAGAAGCTATTCACGAACATCGCGGGCACCATCACGGGGACCAGCGCCATCACCGCGTTTTCCACCGCGATCATTGGCGCCATCGGCGTACTCATCATGGTCGTCGGTGGCCACGCGATTTTTGCCGGAACCATGACGCTCGGCGGTCTGCTCATGTACACCTTTTTTGTGGGACTCATGGCCGCGCCGGTGGTGCAAATCGCCAATATCGGAACCCAGGTGAGCGAGGCCTTCGCAGGCCTCGATCGCATCCGCGAGATCCTAGATATGCCGACGGAAGATCAAGAAGACCTAACGCGGGAGCCGCTTCCGGAGGTGGACGGGCGCGTGGAATTCCGCGATGTGCATTTCGAGTACGAGGACAACGCGCCGGTGCTGCGGGGCATTTCCTTTGATGTTCCAGCGGGCTCCACCGTGGCCTTGGTGGGTTCCAGCGGCTCGGGGAAGAGCACCATTATTTCCCTCGTCATGGCCTTCAATCATCCTCAAAAAGGCCAGGTGTTCGTGGATGGCAAGGACGTCCATTCGCTGCGCCTGCGGGAGTACCGCGCCAAGCTCGGCGTGGTGTTGCAGGACAATTTTTTATTTGATGGCACCGTGGGCGAGAATATCGGCTTCGCCAAACCCGGCGCGTCGAAAGATGAAATCGAGGCCGTCGGACGCATCGCCCACGTGAACGAATTCGTAGACCGTTTCGAGCTGCGTTACGACACCATCGTCGGCGAGCGCGGTGTCAAACTTTCCGGTGGCCAGCGGCAGCGCGTGGCCATCGCCCGGGCCATTTTGGCGGACCCGCGCATCCTCATCCTGGACGAGGCGACCTCATCCCTAGATAGCGAGAGCGAGGCCTTGATCCGGGATGGGCTGCGCAAACTCCGCGCGGGGCGCACCACCTTTGTCATCGCCCATCGCTTAAGCACCATCGAGAGCGCTGATCAGATTCTGGTGGTGGAGAAAGGCGAAATCGTGGAACGCGGAACCCACCGGGAACTGATCCTCCTCGATGCCCGCTACAAGCAGCTCTACGACCGCCAGCACGGTATCGAGGACGACCAGTTCATCAACCCTGGCGAGGATTTCACGGTGCCCGCGGAGAGCGGGAAGTTGTAATAAGGGATTCGCATTCAACGACATAATTACCACGCGAAGGGAAGCGGAGGAGCAGAGGGAAGCAGGGACAGATGTACCTGGAGATTGGCTTTCCTTGGCCCAAAACGAGGGACACAGAAGGCGCAGAAATCCCATGGAAGACCCCGGAAACGCAGGTTTCGGGCCGCGTCCAGCAGGGGCATTGGAAGTGGGCGCGACCACGATCATTTTGGGAGCGAGTCGTTGGTCGCGCTCACTTCCTCCGGCGCTCCACGCCGGTGCCCGCTTGCGCGGGCGCCCGAGCACAAAACCGCACGGCTCCTTCCGTGTTCTCCGGCTTTTTTCCGCTTCCTCTGTGTCCCAGCTTTTCGATGGCGGGTGAGATTCAGGCTAAGTAAAGCCGAGAATCAGATACTTTTTTTTGGATGCGGATCCGCTTCAGTGCATTCCGCCCTCATCCGTGAGCTTCCGCGCAAGCTCACCCACGACGACTTTCGCGTCGCCGAAGAGCATGAAGGTCTTGTCTAGGAAGTAGAGCTCGTTGTCGATGCCCGCAAATCCAGGGCTCTTGGAGCGCTTGATGGCGTAGATGGTTCGGGCTTTGTCGGCGTTGATGATGGGCATGCCGTAGATGGGGCTGCCCTTGTCGGCGCGCGCGGCGGGGTTCACCACGTCGTTGGCGCCGATGATCAGGGCCACGTCCGCCTGGGGCATGTCGCCGTTGATCTCGTCCATCTCCACCAGGTCCTCGTAGGGGATCTCGGCTTCCGCCAGCAACACGTTCATGTGGCCGGGCATGCGACCGGCCACCGGGTGAATCGCGAATTTCACCGTGATGCCGCGCTTCTTCAATTGGTCGTATAACTCACGAACCTTGTGCTGAGCTTGGGCCACCGCCATGCCGTAGCCCGGCACGATGACCACGAGATTGGCCTGTTCCATGACTTGGACGACGCTTTCCACGGTGTCGGCTTTGTAGGATTTCTGCTCGCCGCTCGCGGTGGTGCTGGGAGTCTGGCCAAAGGCGCCGAAGAGCACGTTGGTGAAGGAGCGGTTCATGGCCTTGCACATGATGATCGAGAGAATCAGGCCCGAGCTTCCGTCCAGAGCGCCGGCGGTGATCAGCAACTTGTTGTTGAGTACGAAGCCCATGGCAACGGCGGAGAGCCCGGCGTAGGAGTTCAGGATGGAGATGACCGTGGGCATGTCGGCGCCGCCGATGGGAATGATGAGCAACACGCCAAAGGCCAGGGACAGGATGATGATGAGAATGAAGGCATAGGGCGCCCAGGTCGCGAGGGGATGCATCACCAGGGCGATGCCCAGCCCCAGGGCGACCACGAACAAAGCGAGGTTGCTCACGTTTTGCATGGGATAGGTCACGGGCCGCTGAGGAATCCATTTCACCTCCTGCAGCTTGCCCGCCGCCAGGATGGAGCCCGTGAAGGTCAGGAAGCCCAGCAGGATTTCAGCCACGAGCGCGACGACGATGAAGGGCGAGAGCGCCGCCTCATTCTTTTGGCCGTAGTACAGGAAAAATTTCCCAGTTCCCACCAAGCCCGCGGCCAGCCCGCCGAAGGCGTGAGATAGGGCCGTCCGCTGGGGCACCGCCGTGAGGGGAACCTGCGCGAGCGGGTAGCCCACGCCCGCGCCGATGGCGAAGGCGCCGAGGATCCACCAGTAGTGCGTTCCCCCCGTGGTGATGACTCCCGCAAGGGTTCCCGCCACGGCCAACGCCATGGCCGCCACGCCGGAGAACACCCCCTTGCGGGCCGTCTCGGGGTCGCTCATCCACTTGAGCGACATGATGAAAAGGCCCGTGGAGACCAGGTATAGGAGCTGGACGAGGTTCTCGGCGCTCATTTCGCGGCGCCTTTCCCAGCGGGTTCTCGCTTCTTGAACATCTTCAACATGCGATCGGTGATGAGGAATCCGCTGACGATGTTGGTCGTGGAGCAGAAGATCGCCACCAGGCCGAGGGCGGTGATGTAGATGGGATAGTCCTTGCCCGCCGATACGATGATGGCGCCCACCACCGCGATCGCCGAGATGGCATTGGTGAGGCTCATAAGAGGTGTGTGGAGCAGCCTTGATACGCGCTGCACGACCATGACGCCGATGAAGGTCGCAAGCATGAACACGAAAAGGGCGCCCATCAGATCGAGCTGCCCATGTCCGCCGGAGCTGGCGTTCGCCGCGAGATGCGCGTTGGTTTGCGAGGTAGCCGCGCTACTTTCCAAGAAGTTCATCACGTCATTTCTCCGTTCCTGCCTGAAGGGCTTTTAGCGTGGGACCGTGAACAACTTTCCCATCGTGGGTCACGGTGCAGCCCTTGAGAATGTCGTCGTTCCAATCGAGATTGAAACGCTTCTCCTCCTTGTCCCAGAAGGCCGTCAGGAAATTCAGCAGGTTGCGCGAGAAGAGCATGCTGGCGTGGAAGGGCACCGTGGAGGGGATGTTCAGCGGCGCGATGATCTTCACGCCGTTGATTTCCACCGTTCCGCCGAGCTTGGAGAGGGTGCAGTTGCCGCCGCCATCGGCGCCCAGGTCCACGATGACCGAGCCGGGCTTCATGGAACTTACGATGCCTTGGTCGATGAGTTTGGGCGCCATCACCCCACCGATCAGGGCGGTGGTGATGACCACGTCCACGGTGGCGCAATGGTCCGCCAGCATCTTGGCCTGGCGGGCCTTGTCATCCGCCGATAGCTCCGCGGCGTAACCACCCCCGCCTTGAGCGCTCGAGAGCAATTCGATGCCGACGTATTTGCCCCCCACCGATTCGATCTGCTCTTTCACTTCGGGCCGCACGTCCGTGGCGCTGACGCTGGCCCCCAGCCGCTTGGCGGTGGCGATGGCCTGCAATCCCGCCACCCCCGCGCCGATGACGAAGACTTTGGCGGGGAGCGTGGTTCCCGCCGCGGTCATGAACATGGGGTAGTACTTTGGCAATTCCATGGCGCCCAGGAGCACGCCTTTGTATCCCACAAGGTTGGCCTGGCTCGAAAGGGTGTCCATGGCTTGGGCGCGGGTGGTGCGAGGGATGCAGTCCGTGGAGAAAGCCGTGATGGTGCGCGCGGCCATCTTCCGCACGGAATCGAGGTTGCGGGTCGGAAAGATCGAAGCCAGCAGCATGGCTCCGGGTTTCATCAGGTCCGCCTCATGGGTGCCATCCGGCCGGGACTCCAAGGCATTGACCTTCACCACGAAATCCGCATCGGCCATTAGGGCCACCACATCCTGAATGAGGGTGGCGCCCGCGGCCTGATAAGCCTCGTCCGGGAAATAAGCCCGCGCCCCAGCCCCGGCCTCTACGGTGATCTCGATGCCGGCTTGCACGAGCTTCTTGCAGGATTCCGGGTCCAGCGCGACGCGGTTCTCCTGGACCCGAATCTCCTTGGGAACAGCAATCTTCATGGATTCCTCGCAATCTCGTGCAGATAGGGTAGGGCTATTCAATGGTTCTACGATTGTGGCAAAGATTGAAGGTCCGTCGTCCAAACAAAACACTCTTTCGCCTATTAGGCGAGGACGGCATAAGTGGCCGTAACGGAATGAGCAGAAATGCACTGCTCATTCCGAAACGGCCCCTAATGTTACAATTCCCTAGGCTCAAACCAAGCTTGGCGTCCAACTCAGTGGAGGACAGAAGCATGAAATCACTGAAACTGCTACTCGACGAAAAGCGCCACGGCGTACTTTCGGTGGGGCCTGAGGACACGGTCCTGCATGCCCTTCAGCTGATGGCCGAGCACGATATTGGGGCGCTACTGGTGATGGAGGAGGGCAAGCCCGTCGGCATCTTCTCCGAGCGCGAATACGCCCGGAAGGTGGTGCTGCAAGGCAAATCCTCCAAGGACACGCCGGTCTCTCAGGTCATGCGCGATAAGGTCTGCTTCGTCACCCTGTCGCAGACCGTGGAGGAGTGCATGGCCATCATGACCGACCGCCGCATCCGCCACCTTCCCGTGTTGGGGGAAGAGGGAGAAGTAGTGGGCTTCGTTTCCATCGGGGACATGGTGAAGGAAACCATCTCCGAGCAGAAATTCGTCATCGAGCAGCTGGAGCACTACATCACGCGCTGAGCCGTCGTAAGGGGCCCCTAAGAATTCCGCCGCACCCGAAGCACGACGAAGAGTACGGGCATCACCAGGAAAACCAGTGGCAACTGGAAGGCCATGCCGCTGATGATGGCGATGGCCAGGGGCCGCTGCATCGCGGACCCTTGACCCAGGCCCAAGGCCAGGGGGGACAGCGCCAGGATCGCGGCGATGGTGCTCATGGTGATGGCGCGCATGCGGTGTTGGCCCGCCTCGATCAGGGCGGCGCGGGTATCCAGGCCGGCGGGTGCCGTGAGGAATTCCCACACCAGAAAAATTGCGACCTCCGTGACGATGCCCAGCACCATGGTCATGCCCATCATGGAGGAGATGTTCAATTCCGTATGGGTCACCCAGAGGCCAATGAACACGGCGCTGAGCGCCATAAGCGCCGTGATGAGCACGCAGAGGGCCGGCCGGAACCGCTCGAACAAAAAGAGCAGCAGGAAGAACACGAGCGCCACGGCTGCTAAGAAGACGGCCACTAGGCCAGCGAAGGCGATGCGCTGCTGTTCGTAGAGACCTCCCAGGGAGAAGTAAACCTCCTTGGGCATGAGGCCTGGCGAGGCCAGCACGCCTTTCACCTCCGCCACCGCGGATCCCAGGTCGCGCCCTGAAATGCGGCCCGTAACCGCGATCATCCGTTTGAGATTGTCCCGCATGATCTGCGGTTGGCCGGTCACCGGGGTGACGGTGGCGACCCGCCCGAGCGGAAAGAGGTGGCCATCCGGCGCGCGGAGCAAAAGGGCGGCAACGTCCTTGGTTTTTTGCCGGAGGTCCGGCGGCGTCCATAGGCGCACGCCGATCATTTTTGGGCCCCGTTGCACTTGGGCCTGAACCTTGCCCTCTAGATAGCCCTCCACCATCCCCGTCACCGCTTCGGGATCGATGCCTTCCAGCCCCGCTTTGACCCGGTCCACCTGGATGTTCAGGGCATCACCCGCGAGGACGATTCCGCTCTTCACATCCACGACACCAGGGACCTTGCGGATGGCGTCGGCCACCTTGGGGGCCGTAGCCATGAGCGTGGCCTCGTCGTCTGAAAAGATTTTGATTTCGATGGGCTGGGGCACTGCCGTGAGATCCCCGATGAGGTCCTCCATGAGCTTGGCCATTTCGACCTCGAGCCCCGGGACGTTCTTCTCGATCTGGCCTCGCACTTCATCGATGATGGTGTCGATGTCTCGGCGCGGGAATGGCTTCAAGCGCACGAAGAAATCGCCCTCATTGGCTTCCGTCACCATGCCCCCGAGCTGAAGCCCTGTGCGCCGGGAGTAAGTGTCCACGCCGGGGGTGGCGCGCAGGATGGCCTCGACCTGCTTAGCCAGGCGATCGGTCTCGCTCAGCGAGGTCCCCGAGGCACTGCGGTAGTCCAGCACGAAGCCGCCCTCATCCATGGAAGGCATGAAGCCCGAGCCCAGAAAGTGATAGCCCAGCAGGCCCGCGAAGAGGAAGGGCACGAGGCCGAAAAGCAGCAGCAGGGGGCGATCAAAGAGGCGGGTCAGGAGTTTCCCATAGCGCGCGTGCAGGCGTTCCGTGAAGGCGCCGCCTTCTTTTTGCGCCGCGTCCTTCTCGTCCAGGATGTGGTCCGCCAGCAGTGGCACCGCGAGCCAGGCCACAAAGAAGGAAATGATGAGCCCCGACGCCATGGTGAGGCTCAGCGCTTTAAAGAAAGCTCCGGTCACACCCGAGAGGAAGGCCAGGGGCGCGAAGATGATGATGGTGGCCATGGAGGATCCGGCCAAGGGCTGGGTGAACTCCCGAGCCGCCTTCAGGACCCGCCCGTGGTGATCGCCTTCGCCCCCACGCATGCGCCGGATGATGTGCTCCACCATTACGATGGCGTCGTCGATGATGAGCCCCACGGCGGCGGCCATGCCCCCCAGGGTCATGACGTTGAAACTCATGTGCAGGACATAGAGCAGCAGAATCGTGATGGCCAGCACGCCGGGGACGGTGATCACCGCGATGAGCGTCACTTTCAGATTTCGGAGAAAGACCAGCAGGATGAGCGCGGCCATGATCACGCCCACGATGAGCGCATCCCGCACGCTATCCGCCGCGGACAGAATGATCTCGCTCTGGTCGTACCAGTTGGCGATGCGGACGCCCTGGGGCAGGCGAGTTTGATAGGTGGCCAGGGCCGCCTTGATGTCTTGCGCGATCTGCACGGTGTTGCCATCGAGCTGCTGGTAGACCTGCAGGAGCACCGCGTCGCGGCCATCGGCGGTGGCGCGGGTCCAGTTGGGCTCCGTCGACTGGGTGATGGTGGCCACATCCTTCAGGAGGATCACGCCGCCCGGTCCCGAGCGGAGCACCGTGCGCCCGATCTGCTCCAGGTCTTTAAACTGGGTGTCCGAAAGCAGGAGGTAGAGCTTGTGATGATCTTCTAAGCGCCCCACGGCGCGGATCACGTTGGCGGCGGAAAGGGCGTGCGCCGCATCGTCGAAGGTCAGCCCCATGGCGTTCAGCCGCGCGGGATTCACCGTCACTCGGAACTCTTCCACCTGTCCGCCCTGGACGCCGATGCGGCCTACCCCCTGCACCGTGGAAAACAAGGGCCGGAGTTGGTAGAGGGCGATGTCGCGCAACTCGGTGGGGGACCGGGTTTCCGAGGTCAGGCTGTAGGCCAGCGCAGGGAAGACCGTGGGATCCATGCGGGTCACGGTGTAGAGCGTGCCTTGGGGAAAGTTGGGGGAGGCCTGTGCGAGGGCCGATTGCACCTGGAGCATGGCCGCCACCATGTCTTGGCCCCACTCGAAATTCACATCGATGTCGGCTGCGCCGCGGCTGGAATTGGAGCGGACCCCACGCACCCCGGGCACGCCCCGGACGGCTTCTTCAACGGGCCGGGTGACTTCCACCGACATGCGGTCGGCCGGCCGATCGCCGGCATCGAGGGATACCCTTACCCGCGGGAAATTGACCGTCGGGAAAAGGCCCACAGGCAGTCTGAAGGCCGACGCCAAGCCCCCGGCGATGAGCAGGGCGAGCAGGAAGAGCAGGGAACGGCGATGCTTCTGCATCCAATCCGCGACGCTCACGGAACCTGCTCGACGCGCACGGCCATGCCGTCCTTCAACTCGTAGTTGCCTTGCACCACCACCGGCTCAGCGGGGTCTAGGTCCTTGCCCGAAACCTGAGTGCGATCCCCGTTCTGCAGCACAATGACAACCTCGTGGCGCCTAGCGTGGCCGTTGCGGACGGTGAAGAGCACGAAGCGCCCTTCGTCCGGAAGCACCGCGGCATAAGGGACGATGAGACCTTCATGCGCTTCGGCGTTCAACTTTCCGCTGACGTACTGGCCCAGGACAAAACCATGGCCGACGGGCAGCGCGACGTAGGCGTCTCGGAGCCGGGTGGTGGGATTGATGGCGGGGGATAAGGTCCGCAGGCGGGCTTGTGCGGTGATTGAATTTTTTCCGTCCACGGCGGCGAGATTCAAGGGGCCTCCCGGGCGCAGCCGCGCGGCGTCTTGGGGTTCAACGCCCAGCCTCGCTTCAAGCTTCGAGGTGTCCGCCAATTCCACCAAGGAGCTGCCCGCGAGAACCACGGCGCCCACTTGGGTGGGAATGCGCAGCACCACACCCGGGGCTGATGCCCGGAGAATCTGGACAACGCCCTCGTCCTTGTGCCGGGCTTCGAGGCTCTTCACCTTGGTTTGGGCCGAATCGAAGGCCTGCTGGGCCTGAGCCAATTGGCCGTTGTCCGCCAGCTTGAGCTCATGGCGGCTCCGGGTCTGTTGGAGAGACGCCTCCGCGGCGCGGAGATCGATGCGGGACTGCTCCAAGGCCAGAAGGGAGTCGGGGCTGTCCGTCACGGTGAGCATCGCGGTGCCCGGGGCCACCACCTGTCCTTCACGGATGGCGACGGAGGCAACGCGGCATTCGTAAGCGACGGAGATCGTCTGGGAGGCCCCCGGCGCCGGGACGATGCTGCCGAAGGCCGAAACCTGGCCCTCCAGTTTTCCCATCACGATGGGCGCCACTTTGACCGCGGCGACCGGCCCTGCTTCGGCGGCGCCTTCCTCGGTGGTGCCTGCGGCCTTGCCGTGGGAACGGCCCCAATAGAAGCCTGCCACCAGGGCCACCGCGGCGAGGAGGGCAGCCGCCAAGATGGGGCCAAGGGTTTTGGGACGATTCATTTCGGGCTCTCCGAGGGCTGGAGCGTCCGGCCTGACGCAATCTCCAGGGCCACGCCCAGTTCATCCAGATTGGCCTGAAGACTGGCCAAGACGCTCTTCTGCGCGAGCAGCGCGATCCGGGCTTGGTTCAGGCTGACCAAGTCGAGGCTCCCCTGCTTGAAAGCCGTGTCGCTGGCTTCCGCTTGAACCTGGAGCGAAGGCAAGGCGCCTTCGGCGGTGCTGATCATGTGCGTGATGGTCTTCATGTCAGAAAGGATCAGCGCTAAGTCCGATCGCCCGTGAAAGAGCCGCGCCAGATACTGGTCATAGAGCTGCTGGCGGCTGGCATTCTCCAAGGCTACGAGGCCTTGCCCACGATTGAACAAGGGCAGGCTGAGGGCCACGCCGTAGCCCTTGGTGACCACGTTGGAGGTGTCCTGGGCGCGGCTCAGGCTGATGCCGATGGTGGGGAACTGGGACCAGACCGCCAGGCGCACCCGCGCATCCTGGCTTTCATAGCCTTTTTGAAAGGCCACCAAGTCAAGGCGCTGATCCAGGCCTTGGAGGAGGTCCTGCTCGGAAGGCAGCTCGCTCCAGGGGCGCTTTTTCGGGACCTTTTCCAAAGTCAGTTGCTCCTGAGGCGACAAGCCCAGTAGGGCGTTCAGGGCCTGTTGTTCCCGCCGCTGCGCCTGATGGAGGGACAGGGCATTTCTCCGGCCCGTGTCAAACGCGGCTTGGGCGACAATCAAGTCGCTCCGGGGCGCATCGCCCGTGGCGGCGGACTTCTCGATGGCCTTGAGAATTTCTTCCAGGGATTTTGAAATTTCATCCGCGAGGTTTGTTTGTGGACCAAGGGCGGATAGCCGATAGACCGACAACTTCGCCGCTTCGCCGACCTGCCATTCCTGCCAGGCCACGTCCAGGTCCACGGATTGCTGTTGCGCCTTGGCGGCGCGGCGTCTCAGGCCGCGGGTCAGCATGGCCGTGAGATCCAGGCTCAGCTGGGCGGTATGGGCTGTGACGAGTCCCGCGCCGCTGTCACCGGACGGGACATCCTGTGAGACCGCAAGAATGGGATCGGGCAGGAGGCCGGCCTCCAAAAGTTGTGCGGCGGCCAGGGCCCGCTGGTCCCGGGCTGCCCTCAGATCCGGATTGGACAAGACCGCGAGGACCGCGGCTTCGTCAGGAGATAGGCCATCGCTGAAGTTGATGGCGAGGGGGCGAAGGATGGGGTGCTTGAGATTTTTCGCCTGCACCTCGATCCGCGCCCGATCGGGCGAAGCGAGCGCCGCTTCCTTCGCTTTCCGGTCTAGGGGCAGCGAATGGTAAGGCTGGCAGGCAACCAGCAGCCCAACCAACGGCGCCATGACCACCAGACGTGCCATCAAGTTTCGGATTTGTTTCACGGCTCGTCTCAGTGAGCCTCGCCGACCACCAGAAGCTGGAAGCTGTTGGGCAGCATGGGCGGCCGACTGCGTTCGCCAGCCTTGGCTTCGGGGGCGGGGCCAAATTCTGCGGCGGGCAAGTAGATCAGGTGGGTTTTCTCGTCCACCACTAGGGTTCGGGCGCTCTTTCGCGTGGGGACGGTGCCCACCACGGTGAAGTGATTCTTAGCATCGCCACGGACCACCGTGAGGCTGCCTTCTCCATTGGAGGCGTAGGCCAAGCCGGTGCCCGGATCGAAGGCAACGCCATCACAGCCCTCACCGATGGGAAGCGTGGCGAGGATCTTCCCGTTGCTGGCATCCACCACGGCCATGAGCTTGTTCCCACCCACCGCGAAGAGCCGGTGATGGGCGACGTCCATGGCGAGGCCGGTGGGCTCTTCCAGGGGCTTCAGGGACCAGCGGGACTTCACGGTGCGGGTGCGGGCGTCGATGGCCAGCAGTTCGTGGGTATCTTCCACGTTCACGAAAACCATGCCCTTGCCGTCACAGGCGGAGAACTCAGGCTTGCCGCCCATGGGGATGGTGCCGGTGACTTCCAGGGACTCGGCGTTGAAAACCGTCGCGTTTTTTCCGCGCCCATTGAAGGAGAAAACTTGTCGAGTAGCCGCGTCGTAGAGAATGGCGTCGGGATTCTCGCCGGTGGTCTTCACTTCCTTGATGATTTCAAGCGTGGAGAGCTTGAAGACCGTCACGGAGTTCGCGCGGCCGTTGCTGGTGAAGCCCCGGTCCAAGTCTTTGGCGATGGCGACGCCGTGGACCCCGGGCGTGTTGGGGATTTCGCCTTTCACCTTCCCGTCCAGATCCAGCACCATGACCCGGGTGGAGCGGGGAACATAGATTCGTCCCGCCTCGGCATCCATGGAAACGTAGTCCCAGCCACCTTCTGCACCGATTTTATGCGTGCGTAGAAGGCTCAATTTCATCGCTGCAGGTGCCGATGCCGTTGCCACGGGCTTCACCTTGGCCTTCTGAGCCGGTGCCGGTGAGGTCTGGCCCACCAGGCTTAATGAAAAGATCAAGGGGGTGAGGGCGAGCATGAGGACTCCGAGTGGACCTTTTCAGGGTAGACAGAAAACAGGCCGCACGGCACAGATGACGAGATTGTCATTGGGCTGTGGGCATTCTGTGGGTCCGTGACCGCGATGCTCGTCCACAAGGAGGTCTCCCATGAGACTCATCGAAACGACGATCTGTTCGGCCCTTTTCCTGACGCTGGCGCTTGGTGCCCAAGCCCAGGAGAAGAAGCTCGCCAAGAAAGATATCCCCCCGCCGGTGCTGGCGGCCTTCCAGAAGGCCTATCCCAAGGCCATCCTCAAGTCCGTCGCCGAAGAAAAAAAGGACGGCAAGACCACCTACGAGATCGAGAGCCTGGACGGGAAAACCGGCCGGGACCTTCACTACCTGGCCGATGGGACTGTTGTGGAGATCGAGGAAACCATCGCCATCGCCGAGATTCCCGAAGCGGTAAAGAACGCCGTGACCGGAAAATATCCCAAGGGCAAAATTGCCAAGGCCGAAAAGGTCACTAAGGGTTCGTCGGTGAGTTACGACATCGAGATCAAGACCGGCAAAGGAATGGTCTCCATGGACGTGGACGCCAGCGGGAAAGTTCTCAAAGAAGAGAAGGGCAAGGGGAAGGAGAATTAGACTGGCTTCATGAAGCTGCTGATCGTCGAGGATGAACCCAAGACCGCCGCCTACCTGAAAAAGGGGCTGGCGGAGAGCGGGTTCGCGGTTCAGGTGGCCGCCGATGGCGACGAAGGCCTCTTCCGCGCGATGGAAGGGGCCTTCGACCTGATCATCCTGGACGTGATGCTGCCGGGGCGATCCGGCTGGTCTGTGATTGAACGGTTGCGTGAAGAAGGGTGTCTTACTCCGGTGCTCTTCCTTACGGCTCGGGACACCGTGCCCGATCGCGTGAAGGGCCTGGAATTGGGGGCGGACGACTATCTGGTGAAGCCCTTCGCCTTCTCCGAATTGCTGGCGAGGGTCCGCAGCCTGCTTCGCCGTCCTTCGCTGCGATCTGCGGAAATGCTCAGCGTGGCCGATCTGGAGCTGGACCTCGCCCGCAGCGACGCCCGCCGGGGTGGGAAAAGCCTGGGATTGACCCGGCAGGAATTCTTGCTGCTCTCGCTCTTCGTCCGCCGCAAGGGCGAGGTACTCTCGCGGGCCCTCATCGCCGAGCAGGTGTGGGACATGAATTTCGACAGCGACACCAACGTGGTGGATGTGGCCGTGCGGCGCCTTCGGCGCAAGGTGGATGACCCCTTCGACGAGAAACTGATTCATACCGCCCGCGGCCTGGGGTACGTCCTCGATGTCCGATAGACGCCCCCTAAGCCTTCGTCTGCGCCTAGCGCTGATCTTCGTGGCCGGCAGCCTGGGAACGCTCTTGGTGGCCTCGGGTTTTCTGTACGGGTCCTTCCAGCACGAGATCAACCTCCGCAATTCGAGGCAACTGGAGGGGAAGATCCAGGAAGTCGCTGCGATTCTCGCCCAACGGCCCGATGATGCGGCGGCGTTGGAAGAAGAGGTGCAGGGCGAAGTCCCGACCGCTGCGGAGCCCCAGCTCTGGCTGCGGGTGGTTCAGGATTCAGGCCAGATTCTGGAAACTCCGGGCATGGCCGAAAGGCTTCCCCCCACTTGGTTTGCGGGGCAGGCCAAGACCAAACATGAGCGCCGCCGCTACCTTCTCCGGGAACAAAAAATCGGGAACCGGGCCATCCAAGCGGCATTGGACATTACCGAAGATGAAGGCATGATCTTCAGCTTCCGCCGGCGCCTAGCCTATACGCTGCTCTTCGGTGCCGTGGCCTGTTCACTGTTGGGCTGGGGGTCGGCGCACCGGGGACTGAAACCCCTGAGGTCCATCGCCGAATCCACCTCGGGCATCACGCCGCATCGCCTCGGAGAACGTCTGGATCCTGGGCAGGTGCCCCAGGAACTCAAGGATCTTGTGCACGCGCTGAACAAAATGCTGGACCGCTTGGACCATGCCTTCGAGCGCCTCTCCCGGTTCTCCGCGGATCTCGCCCATGAACTCCGAACGCCCATGACCATCCTCATGGGCGAAGCGGAAGTGGTGCTATCGAAGGAGCGCTCGGCGGAGGAATACCGCCAGGTGCTGGAATCAAGCATGGAAGAATTTCGGCGCCTGTCGCGCCTCATCTCGCGGATGCTCTTCCTGGCCCGGGCAGAGGATCCGCACACGACCTTCGTGCGGGCGCCTATAGATGCCAAGCGTCTGGTGGATGATGCGCTCGCCTATTTCGAGGCCGCCGCCGAGGAGCAGGGTGTCCGCATGGTGGGCGAGGCTTCGGGGTCCATCCAGGGTGATTCCGAATGGTTGCGCCAGGCCCTAGCCAACCTGCTCTCCAACGCGCTGGAGGCTACGCCGCGAGGCGGTGAAATCCATGTGGAAGCTCTTGAACGCGATGGCATGGTCGAGCTGGTGGTGAGCGATACGGGGCGGGGCATCGTGCCGGACGAGCTGCCCCACATCTTGGATCGTTTCTATCGGACGCGGGAGGCGCTGGACCGCAAGCGACCCGGAACTGGGCTGGGTCTCGCCATCGTCCAGTCCATCGCCCGCCTTCATGGCGGCGAAGTCACGCTTTCCAGTGAGCCAGGAAAAGGTACCCGAGCCGAACTTCGTTTTCCCGGCTGAAGGCATAGGGCCATGATTTAGTTCGGAGAACTGCGTGACCCACCACGATTCACTGAACCAACCCGAAACCGCCGAGCCCCTCACCCACGTGAAGGATCCTGTATGCGGAATGTCCGTGGATCCGGCGAAGGCGAAAAGCTCAGCGCAGCATGAGGGGAAGCGCTATTTTTTTTGCAGCACTGGTTGCCTTAATAAATTCACCGCGAATCCCGGCGCCTTTTTGGAGGCCGCGCCCGCGGCCACCATGGTTCAACCATCGAGTGCAGGCACCGAGTATGTCTGTCCCATGCACCCTGAGGTCGTCAGCGACCATCCCGGTCCCTGCCCGAAGTGCGGCATGGCGCTGGAACCCCGCTCCGTGGGATTGGACGAGGGCCCGAATCAAGAGCTGATGGACATGACCCGCCGCTTTTGGATCAGCGCCGCACTCGCCCTGCCGGTATTCCTGTTGAGCATGTCGGAAATGATCCCGGGAACTCCGGTGGCCATGCGACTGGGCGGGGCCGCCTTCCTTTGGATTCAACTTCTGCTGGCGACGCCGGTGGTGCTGTGGGGCGGATGGCCCTTCTTTGAGCGGGCCTGGGCCTCCATCAGGAATCGGTCGTTGAACATGTTCACCCTCATCGGCCTGGGCACTGGTGTGGCCTACGCCTACAGCCTTTTCGCGGCGCTGTTCCCGGCTGCGCTGCCCCACAGTGTTCGCGGCCATGGCGGAAATGTACCGGTGTACTTTGAGGCCGCCGCCGTCATCGTCACGCTGGTGCTGTTGGGACAGGTGTTGGAGTTGAAAGCCCGCAGCGCCACTTCAAGCGCCATCAAGGCGCTGCTGGGTCTCGCACCCAAAACCGCGCGTCGTGTGGAAGAAGGTGGCACTGAGCGCGATGTCCCCTTGGAGCAGGTTCAAGTGGGGGATCGCTTGCGGGTGCGCCCGGGAGAAAAAATCCCCGTGGATGGCGTGGTGCTCGAAGGCGTGAGCGCCGTAGATGAATCCATGGTCACCGGCGAATCCATTCCCGCAGAAAAAGTGAAGAACACCAAGGTGACGGGGGGAACGCTGAATGGAACCGGCGGGCTTTTGATGCAAGCTGAGCGCGTCGGCCGCGATACCTTGCTGGCGCAAATTGTTCAGCAGGTGAGCGAGGCCCAGCGCAGCCGCGCGCCCATCCAGCGGCTGGCAGACCGCGTGTCCGCTTGGTTCGTTCCGAGCGTCGTGGGTTCAGCCTTGCTGACGGCGGTGATTTGGGGTGTCTGGGGGCCCGAACCGAGGCTTGCCCACGCGCTGCTCAACGCCGTGGCGGTGCTCATCATCGCGTGTCCCTGTGCCTTGGGTCTCGCCACGCCCATGTCCATCATGGTGGGGACCGGCGCGGGCGCTCAGGCGGGCGTGTTGATCCGAAGCGCAGAGGCCTTGGAGATGATGGAGAAGGTGAACACGCTGATCGTGGATAAGACCGGCACCCTGACCGAAGGCAAGCCCCGGCTCGTGTCGGTGGTGCCTTTTCCCGGCATGGATGAATCCACACTGCTGCGCCTAGCGGCGGGCCTGGAGCGCGGGAGTGAGCATCCTCTCGCTGCGGCGATTGTCGCGGGGGCCGAAGAGAAAAAAATAACGATTCCATCCGCGCAAGGATTCCAGTCCATCACCGGGAAAGGCGTGCTGGGAACGGTTGAGGGACGCGTGGTGGTCTTGGGGAATGCCGGACTTCTCAAAGATCAAGGAATGGATCCAGGCGCGCTCGAGGCCCAAGCCGAGGCGCTTCGGAACGAAGGCCAGACCGTGATGCTGGTGGCTATCGATGGCCATCCGGCGGGGCTTTTGGGCGTGGCCGATCCCATCAAGCCGAGCGCCTTGGAGGCTTTGAAACAGCTCCGTGAGGAAGGCATCCGCATCGTCATGCTCACGGGCGATAGTCGTGCCACCGCGGCTGCGGTGGCCGCGAAGCTAGGCATCGAAGAGTTTCAAGCCGAGGTTCTTCCGCAGGGCAAGGGTGACGCGGTGAAACGGTTCCAGGCCGAAGGCCGCATCGTCGCCATGGCAGGAGACGGCGTGAACGACGCGCCTGCGCTGGCCCTGGCCCAGGTGGGCATCGCCATGGGCACCGGCACCGACATCGCCATGCAAAGCGCGGGCATCACCCTTGTGAAAGGCGATCTGCGGGGCATCCTTCGAGCCCTGCATCTGAGCCGCGCGACCTTGGGCAATATTCGCCAAAACCTCGTCCTGGCCTTCGTCTATAACGTGCTTGGAATTCCCCTGGCGGCGGGTGTGCTTTACCCGTATTTCGGGATTCTGCTGAGCCCCATGATCGCCAGCGCCGCCATGAGTCTGTCCTCGGTTTCGGTCATTGGAAATGCGCTGCGGCTGAGGACTGTGAAGCTATGACGGATATGGTTTTCCCTATCGCTTGTGTCTCGCAGGTCTTACACTGATGAAGATGTTGCGTCGATTCCTTCAGTCCTTGTTCGCCGTCCTGCTGGTGCTGGGTGGCTTGAATGTTTCGAGCCTGTCTCGCCCAGTGGCGGATTGCTGTGGGATGGAGGAAGGCCAAAGCTGTCCTTGTCCTGAAAAATCCGATCAGAGGCCTGAGGATGCTTGTCGGACGAATGCGCCCGCGCCGGTGGCGGTGGTCACTGAAGGTTCATCCGCTTCAACGCTCGTGGATTCCTCGATGGGTGCTGGAGGCTTGGCCTCTCTTTCGCACCATGAAATTTTGGACGTAGGCTGCGAGGGGAATGATGTGCCTTCGCCTTGCGGTCGAGCGCCTGATCTGGGTCGGCATCTCGCGTCTCTGAAGCTGTTGCGGATTTAAGACTGGGCATCGCCCTGTCTGTTTCCACACATTCGGAGATCCCATGAAATTCATTCCGCTCTTTGCGGGCCTGTTGCTGTTCGGCGGACTGGCCTGCGCACGACCCGATGCCACGCTTCAAAGACAATCGGACGCAAGCCTCGATGCCCTGGTCGCCTCACGTCTCCACTCCAAAGCTGTTTTCGATTCGAGAAGACCTGAGGACGCCGAAACACCCAAGGCGCTCCAAGCCTTGCTGGGTGAGGGGCTGACGCAAGAATCCGCAGTGCGCATCGCGCTGCTCAACAATCCGCATTTGCGGGGGGAGTTGGAAAGCCTGGGCGTCGCTCAAGCGGATCTGGTGCAGGCGGGCCTTCTCCAGAATCCGAGATTCGGGGCCAGTGTGCGCTTTCCCGATCATGGAGGAAGGACCGCGACGGATTTCTCCCTCACCCAAGAACTCATCAGCCTTTTTACGCGATCGCTGCGAAAGCAGATTGCAGCCGGAGAACTGGATCGAGCGAGGCTCCGCGTGGCTCAAGCGGTGCTCGATCTGGAGGCGGAAGTCAGACGCGCCTTTGTGTCGGTGCAAGCCGCCGAGCAGGTGAGAGATCTCCGTCAGACTCTTTTGGATGCTTCCGAGACGGCGGTGGAATTGTCCCGACGCCAACGCGCGGCGGGCAATATTAGCGAATTGGATGCATCTATCCAGACGGGCTCCGGCGTGCAGGCCCGGTTGGATTTCGCCAAGGCCGAAACGCAATCATTTGAGGATCGCGAACGCCTGACGCGGCTGCTGGGCCTTTCCGACGGCGCGTGGACACTCGCCGCCAAGTTAGCCGAAGTGCCAAAGAGCGAACCGTCTTTGGATGCGCTTGAAGCTCGCGCCCTGGCACGGCGGTTAGATCTTTCCGAAGCCCGAGCCGAATCTCAAGTCATCACGAATTCATTAAGCCTCGCAAAAAAATCACGCTGGTTCGGGAGCGTGGAAGCCGGACTTTCCACGGAACGAGATCCCGAGGGTAATCGGGTGACAGGTCCTTTACTGAATATCGAGCTGCCGCTCTTTGATCGCCATCAAGCTCAGGTCCAAAGGCTCGAAGCGCAGTCGCGGCAGGCTCAAAGCCGCGTCGTCGAAATGGAAGGACGGATCCACTCAGAAGTGCGCCTCGCCGTCGCCCGTTTAGGCCTGGCTCGCAACGTGGCTGACCGCACGGCCAAGGTGCTGGTGCCCCTGCGCGAGCGCATCGTGGCGCTCACCCAGGAACGCTACAACTCAATGTTGGCGGGAGTTTATGACCTGCTTCTGGCCAAGCAGATTGAAGCGACGACCTACAAGGAAGCCATCGAATCCGTCCGTGATTATTGGATCGCCAGAGCCGATCTGGATCGGGCTCTTGGCGGAGCCATTCAGGATCAGGGCGGCGCAATCTTCGAGGAGAAAACAAAATGAAAATCATAACTAAATCTGGTTATCTACACCTCTCAGCGGATTCTCACACACCACCGAAAAGCGGGGACACAGAGGACACGGGGAAAAGCAGGAGGACACGGAGGGAGCCGTCTATTTACACGCAGGGGTTGCCCGCGAATAGCGGGCACAGGCGCGACGCGCCTGAGGATGTGGGCGCGACCGCCGACTCGCCCCAAAAAGCGATCGAGGTCGCGCCCACATCCAACGACCCCTACTGGACGCAGGCCGGAGCTTGTGTTTCCGTGAACTTCCGTGGGATTTTCGTGCCTTCTGTGTTCCTCTTTTTTTGGCTAAGGAAGGCCGATATTCAGATTAATAAATTCATCCAACACGCGTTCTTGATGCTCGCTATCCCACTCTTCGCAGGGCCATCCAAGCCCCAGGTCTACACGCCCGTCACCACACCCAACGGTGCCACGTTGCCCTACGTGATGGATCACGGCGTCAAGGTTTTCCACCTCGTCGCCGAGCAGGTTAAGCGGGAACTTGCACCCGGCTTGGTCATCAACGCCTGGGGCTACAACGGCCAGGTGCCGGGGCCAACCATCGAGGCGGTGGAAGGCGATCGCGTGCGCTTCCTCGTGACCAACAACCTGCCCGAAGCCACCAGTGTCCATTGGCACGGCGTATTGTTGCCCAGTGGCATGGACGGCGTTTCCGGCGTGAATCAGAAGGCCATCGAACCGGGCGAGACTTTTTCGTATGAGTTTACGCTACGTCAGCATGGCACGCAGATGTATCACCCACACGCCGATGAGACCCACCAGATGGCGCTGGGCATGATGGGATTTTTCATCATTCATCCCAAAAAAGAAGTGAAGCGCATTGACCGCGACTTCGCGATCTTTCTCCAGGAGTGGGATCTGCCGCCAGGCGCTTCCTCGCCCAATCCCGCCTCGATGAGCGATTTTAATTTGTTCAGCTTCAATGCCCGCGTCTATCCCGGCACCGATCCGCTGATCGTCCGCACCGGACAGCGCGTTCGCATTCGACTGGCCAACCTCACCATGGATAGCCATCCCATCCACATCCACGGCTACCACTTTCGTGAAACGGGAACCGATGGCGGGGATATTCCCATCAGCGCGCAGCTTCCAGAAACCACGGTGAACGTGCCGCCGGGCACCACGCGCACCATCGAGTTCGAGGCGAAGGTGCCGGGCGATTGGGCCTTCCACTGCCACAAGGCGCACCACGCCATGAACCAGATGAATCACGCGGTTCCCAACATGACCGGCGTTAGCCAAGACGGCGTCGAGGACAAGGTCCGCGCCCTGTTGCCGGGCTACATGGCCATGGGCGAGAACGGCATGGGAGATATGGCGGGCATGGACATGGGCGGCCCTGCGAACGTGATTCCAATGATGGCGGGAGAAGGCCCCCACGGCCCCATTGGCATGGGGGGAATGTTCACCGTGGTGAAGGTGCGGGACAGACTGAAGGGGTACGAAGATCCAGGCTGGTACGAAAATCCAGAAGGAACAGAGGCTCAAGTCGTAGACCTCTCCAAACAGAAGGTCGTCCCGCAGGAGGTTCCCTCCACTAAGGTAGAGGCTCCAAAAAAGAAACCCGCAGCCCACGACATGAGCCACATGAGGCATTCGCAATGATCTCCCTCGCCCTTTTCTCCGCACAGTCCGTTCTGTCTGAATTTGCAAAGCTCCACCCGGCCTTGATCCACGTCCCTATCGCTGCGGCCCTTCTGATGCCGGTGGCCTTGTTGCTCCACCTTCGCGCTAAAGGTGAGGACCTCACCTGGATTCGCACAGCGCAATTCCTTGCTTGGATGGGTCTGTTGGGTGGTGTCACGGCCCTTGCCAGCGGATTTTTGTGGGGGAAGAAACTCGGATTTATTGCCCATGACGCGTGGCTGGCCCACTCCGTTGGAACCGACCCGAACGCCCTCCAGAGCTTGCTGCGCACACACCAGCTCCTGGCGCTCGGCGGCGCAATCCTGGGACTATGCGCTCTTTGGAGCGTGCGGCGCGCGCGCTCGCAAGGGCGCGAGGTTTTCGCGTTTTTGCTTTCCGGAGCCTGGGCTCTGGCTTGGGGAATGACCGGATTCTGGGGCGGGAGAATGGTGTTCCCCGAGACCCTGCCCGAGCCACCGCCCATCGAGGTCAGCACCTCAAAAACAGAACCTCTTCCCAAAAACTACCGAACCTTATTCCTGGACTCCTGCGCCTCCTGTCATGGGCCAGATGGCTCAGCGCGTTCCGCCTCGGGAGGCAAGATGTTTGGACGCGATATCGCGAATGCAAAATGGCAGGCGCGGCGGACCGACTTAGAGTTGGCGCGATCCATTCTGGATGGGAAAGGCAATATGCCTTCCTTCAAAGACGATCTCAGTGAAGCCGAGGCGCAGGCCCTGGTGCTCGAAATCATTCGCCCCATGGCGGGCAAGCCGAAGACCGCTCACCCTTGAACAATCCATTTGGAGATTCCATGAATCTGAACCGCTGGCTGATGATCCCGTTTGTATCCATTAGCCTCCTCGCGCATCCACCCTCCAAATCCAACCCTGAGGCCGAGATTCAAGCGGTCGTGAAGGCCTATCACGAAGCCATGGCGCGCAAGGATGTCGATGCGCTTAAGAACCTTTTCCATCCAGACCTGGTGGTCTTCGAAGCCGGTGGCGTGGATAAGGGACGTGACGCGTATTTGGAACATCATCTAGGACCCGAACTCAAGGAGTTGAAATCCTGGACCTACGGCCCCATGGAGACCTCGGTGCTGACGGGCGATCCGACGTCGGTGGTCCTCTGCAGTTTCACTTACGAAGCCGCGCTCGATAGCGGCAAGATCAGCAAGGGCAAGGCCACCGAATCCATGGTGCTCACCCGCACCGCCGAAGGCTGGCGCATCCGCCACCTCCATTGGTCGAGCCGGGCCATCAAGCCGTCCAAGCCATGACCGATAGCGCCTCCATCTGCCCGCTTCGCGGACCGGCTCGAAGGCTCCTGCGGTGGAGGCAAACCGCGGTTCTGGACTCCTCAGGTCTCAATGGGAGATATTTGGGTCTCGCGAAGTTTGCAACTGAACCAAGGGCGGGCCGCGTCTGGGCCGCGGGCGGCTGACGGGACCAAATTCCAATGCGGGTGAAGACCAGGGGCTATTTGAGGCTGACGTTATCGATGACGAAGGAAGTTTGGATAGAACTGTTCTCCACCATTTGGAAATGGATCTGCAGGGTCTGGCCACCGTACCCGGAAACGGCGAAGGATTTCTGGACATAGCCAGCCGCGGCATCCAAGTTGCTCCAGGACCCCAGAGTCTGGAGGACGATATTGGAACCGTTTCTGATCGTGACGGTGGCGGTGTCGAAGGCGGTGGCTGTTGCACGTGCTGTTGCTGGACGCCCAAGCATTTTGCTTGCGGATGAGCCCACCGGTAATCTCGATTCCAGCAATGGCGACGCAGTGATGCAGTTGTTGAAAGGTCTCCATGATCGAGGTACCTTGATCTGCATGGTGACTCACGATGCTCGCTTTGCACATTTCGCGGATCGAACCATTCAACTCCTAGATGGGCGTATTGAAGTTGGGGATGCTTCGGCGCTCAACCGATGATTGAGATCTACAACGCTGAGCCCAGGCGTTCAAATCGCCGCACTCAAAAGCTGGATTTTTGCTCAATGCCAACGGTCTTTGAACACTTGACCTGGGTGGTCCTATGATGCCCTTTCTCCAACAACTTCAACTGGCGCTCCGGACCCTGGTGAGGACCCCGGGATTCGCGATCACCGCTCTAATGACGCTGGCGTTAGGCATTGGCATCAATTGCGCCATGTTCAGCGCCTTGCGCGGGTATGTATTGCGGCCACCACCATTCCCACATTCCGAACGATTGGTTGCTTTGAACACCTACTGGGTGGAGCGCCCAAATCAGTACTTTGGGCTAAGTGAACCGGGCTTCCGATCCTGGAGCAGGACTTCAGAAGCCTTTTCCCGTATGGCCATCTACGCACCAGACAACTTTGATCTGGCTGACTCTGATGGCTCCAATAGCCAGAGCGCCGAGAATGTGGGAGGCGCCTATGTTAGCACCGACTTCTTCAGAGTTTTGGGGGTGAGCCCTTCCCTTGGGCGCGATTTCGAGAGGAATGATGAGCTGAAGGGAGCAGAGGAAACCGTGATTCTGAGCCACGGTCTTTGGACCAGGCGTTTTGGTTCGGATCCCTCCATTGTGGGTCGAATCATTTATGTGCATGGGGTCCCGTCCAAAGTGATCGGCATTCTGCCCGCGGGATTCCATTTCCCCATGAGTCAAGCGCAGGACCTGTACAAGCCCATTGAAGATGTTGAAGACCCATTGGGGCATGGGACCTATATGTACTCCGGTGTGGCACGCCTTAAAGATGGCGCGAACATGACTGCTGCACAAATGGAGGCAGATCAGCAGCAGCGACGAGAGAGAGAAGGCTTCCCTGACTCCGTCGACACATCCACAAGAACCCAAATTCGCCCTTTGCGCGACGCGATCTTAGGCGAGAAAGCAAGGCCTCTGCTTCTTTTGATGGGTGGAGTCGTTCTCATTTTGCTTATCGCGTGCATCAACATCGCCA
>JANXXC010000236.1 GCA_025350765.1 Holophagaceae bacterium
TATACGGGTCGCTTGTAGCCCGTAGTCATTGACACAGCCGAGAGGTTGTATTGGTGAAATAACACGTAATGTGTGCTGAAAGAATCAGCTCCAGGGCACTTCGTTCGCGGACATGGAACCTCCCTTTCATCCAGCCCCAACCAGGGCGTTGTACTCATGCAGATCCACTTTCGGGGCAGTCATGCGCCCCAGCTTGCGGGCATCAATGAACAGCACCTCGCCCTTCCGGTTCCGTCCGTGCTTGGTCTTGTCCTTCGTCAGGAACCACAGGCATGCCGGAATCTGGGTATTGAAGAAGAGCTGGGGCGGCAGGGCGACCATCACCTCCACCCCATCGCCTTCCACCATGGCGCGGCGGATGTGGCCCTCGTTGCTTTGGTTCGATGACATGGAGCCGTTCGCCAGCACCACGCCTGCGCTGCCGGAGGGCTTCAGGTGATGGAGGATGTGCTGAAGCCAGCCAAAGTTCGCGTTGCCTGCGGGCGGGTTCCCATAGACCCAGCGGGGATCACTCCCCAACCGCTCCCCGCCCCAGTCCGAGATGTTGAAGGGCGGGTTGGCGAGGATGTAGTCGAAGCGCTCGGTGGGGTGCTGGTCCCGGTGAAAGGTGTCGGCGGGTTCCGCGCCGAGGTTGGCGCCCATGCCCCGGATCGCCAGGTTCATGGCAACCAGCCGCCAGGTGGTGGGGTTGGCTTCCTGCCCGAAGATGGAGATGTCTTCCCGCTTGCCGCCGTGGGCTTCCACGAAGCGCTCGCTTTGCACGAACATGCCGCCCGAGCCGCAGCAGGGATCGTAGACGCGCCCCTTGTGGGGGGACAGGACTTCCACCAGGACCTTCACTACGGAAGCGGGGGTGTAGAACTGCCCGCCCTTCTTGCCTTCGGCGCTGGCGAACTGCCCCAGGAAATACTCGTAGACCTCTCCCAGTACGTCCTTGGCTTTGTCGCTTGTCCGCCGTTGCCCAGAGGGTCTTCTTCGTCTCTTGATCCATGACCACCCTGTCGCTTGATGCCTTCAGGGATTATCAACGAACACGGATGCCCTGAAGCCCGAAAAGCCAATGGAGCCTTGGGGTGGGCCAACAGGGGCCGTTCTTCTGAGCCCTGGTGGGCGGCTGGGATTCATTGGAGCCGTCCAGCAGGTTGAATCAAGAACTACCGAATGGGTGTTGGGGAACGTCAAAATGTTTGGGGATGGCCGATCTGACACGGTGTTCTGGGTGGGGCATTGATACTACGTTCAATGGTTTGTTCTAAGATTCTGGTTCATCTGGTTCAAGCTCTGGCTTCATCGGCGAGCGGTTGGCCACGCCAGATGGAAAGATTTCTTAAGATTGCTCGCTAAGCTCCGACCGCAAACACCCAAGGAACGAAGCCATGGACTACCCCCTCAAAGTCGGTGATCGGGTTTGTCTTACGCGGGAGGGTGTGGCGATGTACGGCGGGGTTTGGCCGAATTGGATTCCCGGCGCGCAAGGGGGAGGTACCGCTGGAACCCTGCTCCTCTCCGAGGACCGCCCACACAAGCCAGGGGCCGCCCCCAGGCCTTACTACGTGAAGTGGGACAATGGCGCCGAGAACAGCTACCGAGTCGATGACCTGGAGCTGGCCGACGAGGCAGCTTCCAAACCACCTTCTAGCCCTAACATCATTCCCTTTGGTGGCCGTTGATACCCTTTCGTTCAACCCGGACCCCACCGCAAATACCCTCAGGCTTGCATGCATGGTGAGTTCCCCTCCCCGCTCATCGTCCGGCCTGCGGTTGGGCCGGTTAGCATTCATGGTTGGGTTGCACGCCTTTCCGCAGTACAAATGTCGTTCTAGCTCTCTTCCATAGCCAGCCCCACAGGACTGAACCTATCCACCGAAAGGAATTAAACATGACCATGTCTTTATCGGGACTACTCATCCTTATCGTGATTGCGGCCGTCTGCGGCGCGGTGGGAAAAGCCATCGCGGGTAGCGTTCGCGGCGGGCTAATCGTCTCCACCGTTCTTGGGTTCATTGGAGCCCTGCTTGGCCCTTGGGTTGCTCGATTGCTCAAACTCCCAGAGCCTTTCATGGTCACCATCGATGGCCACCCCTTCCCGATCCTTTGGTCCATCATCGGCGCCGCCCTTTTTGTGGCGATCATTCACCTATTCTCCCGCCGGAGGTAAGCGGCCCAACCGTGAGCCGAATGACACGTGGAGACGAGGAAGACGAACGCATGTAGGAGCCTGTAGCAAGGCGCCTACACCAACTTGGAAATAGAACCCGCCGAGGCTTACGGTTGTATTTCTTTGGGGGGTGGAAGAAGGATCTCGCCGGTGGAGCGCATGAGAATGGAATAGATGCGATTCGGTTCGAGTTTCCCGTAGGCAGCTTGGCCATGCATGGCCTTCACGCCCGAGGCTTTGGCCATCTTTTCGTCGTTGGCCACCTGCCAAAACTTGGTCCACAGCTCCCGCTCGAAGGGCGTATTGGCCGTCTGGGATCGATAGATTTCCGGTGAAACACCTTTTGCATCCAAGACGATTCCATCGTCAGGTTTGATTTGATTTGTGAACAGACGTCTGAACAATACAAGCGCCGTCCCCTTGAGCGGATCACCCTGTTCCACAAAGTGGTCCTCGAATTTAATGACCAGGGTGTCGATGTAGACCTCGTCTCCCTTTAGCTCAAAATCTCGGGATCGTCCCGCAGGCGTACCGTCCGGTTGTAATTCCACGAAGCGAAGTTGGTTGACGGTCTGGCCACTGGGATCCTTGGTCTGGTTAAGGACTTCCAATTGGGCACGACGCTCGGTGTGTCGAAGAAGGGTTAGATAGGTCTGGAGTTTCCCATTTTCTGTTTCTAGTTTGTGGATTTGGGCTTCCAGTTTTCTTCGCGGTTTGAGGATCAGTTGATCCGACAAATAAATACTGGTGGTGGCCACTCCCACCAAGCACACGCTCCAAAAAAAGGAACGGTAGGGAAAGGGCGATTTTGATTTGGCTGTTTCAGCCTCTGAATTTGTCATCGCTGGCTCCCTAGGGTTGCAAGGAATTTTACTGCGGATGGCGAGGCGATGCCCCCTGCTGAAGTGTTCAATGGGTCAGGCGGCCACCTCCTTCCGTTTCCATAGGTAATACACCGCCGGGTACACCAGCAGCTCCAATGCGAAGGACGTGACCAAGCCACCGACCATGGGCGCGGCGATGCGTTTCATGAGATCCGCTCCGGTGCCCGTGGACCACATGATGGGGAGCAGGCCCAGGAAGGCTGCGCAGACGGTCATGGCCTTGGGGCGAATGCGTTTTACGGCGCCATGGATGATGGCCTCGATCAGATCGGGCTCGGTGTTGAGTTGGCCGCGTGCCTTGGCTTCATCGTGGGAGAGATCCAGAAAAAGCAGCATGAAGACCCCGGTTTCGGCATCCAGTCCCATGAGCGCGATCATCCCCACCCACGCGGCGATGGAAACGTTATAGCCGAGCAAATACATGAACCACACGGCGCCGATGGCGGAGAAGGGCACCGCCAACAATACGAGACCTGCCTTGAAGGCGGACTTGGTGTTCGCGTACAAGAGACCAAAAATGAGCACCAGGGTGATCGGCAAGATGAGCTTCAGGCGCTCGCGGACGCGGATCATGTTCTCGTACTGGCCGCTCCAGGTGATGGCGTAGCCCGAGGGCACTTTCAAGGCGGTCGCCAATGCCTTCTTGGCCTCAGTCACATAGCCGCCCACATCCACCTTGGAGGTATCGAAGTCCACGAAGACGTACCCCGAAAGCAGCCCGTTCTCATTGCGGATCATCGCGGGTCCGTTCACGAGCTGAAGATCGGCGATTTCCGACATGGGAATCTGTCCGCCGCCCGGAAGTGGGACCAGGACACGGCTGAGAGACGCAAGGTCCTCCCGATAATCCCGGGCGTAGCGCACGTTGATGGGATAACGCGCCCGGCCTTCCACGGTGGTGCCTTGGTTATCGCCGCCCACGGCGGTCATCACCATCATGTTGGCGTCGTCCACGGAAAGGCCATAGCGGGCCAGCTTGCCCCGCTTGAGTACGAAGTCCAGGAAGTAGCCACCCGCCACCCGTTCTGCGAAGACGCTGCGGGTGCCTGGGACTTTTTGAAGGATGGCTTCGGCCTCCTGGCCGATGTGCTCGATCTCTTTGAGATCGGCTCCACCAATCTTGAGGCCCACCGGCGTGCGGATGCCCGTAGAGAGCATGTCCAGGCGATTCTTGATGGGCATGGTCCAGGCATTGGTGAGCCCCGGCAATCGCAAAGCCTTGTCCATTTCGTTCACCAGGTCTTCTTGCGTGATGCGATCCCGCCAGAAGGGACGCAGCATTTCTTTGAGCCATTCCGGCGCTCGGGCGGAATACCAGCGGGGCCGCTCCCGCCACTGGGATTCCGGTTTCAAGAGCACGGTCGTTTCCATCATGGAGAAGGGTGCGGGATCCGTGGAGGTATCTGCCCGCCCCGCCTTCCCGAAGACGCGGTCCACCTCCGGAAAAGTCATCAGGATCTTGTCCTGGAGCTGGAGAGCATTCTTCGCCTCGCTCACGGACATGCCGGGCAACGTCGTGGGCATGTAAAGGAGCGAACCCTCGTTAAGGGGGGGCATAAACTCAGAGCCCAGCCTGAAATAGACGGGAATCGTCACCGCCACCAGTAGCAGGGATACCGCGATGGTGGCCTTCGCGTGCCTAATGACGAAACGGCAGGGAGGCTCGTAGATGCGATGGAGGATGCGGCTGATGGGATGTTTTTCTTCGGCGTAATATTTCCCCACCAGGACTTGGTTGCTGATCCAGGCCAGCCATTTCGGTTTGAACGTAAATGGGTCCATACGGGTGAACAGCATTCGCAACGCGGGATCCAGCGTGACCGCCAGCCCTGCTGCGATAGCCATGGTCAGGTTCTTGGAAAAGGCCAGAGGCTTGAATAGCCGCCCTTCCTGGTCCACCAGCGTGAAGATCGGCATGAAGGCCACGGCGATCACCAGCAAGGAGAAGAACACCGAAGGCCCCACCTCCAGCAAGGCATCCAGCCGCACCTTGTGGAAGTCGCCCTGGCGCCCTCCCGCCTCCCAGAGATGCAATTTGTTATAGGCGTTTTCGACTTCCACAATGGCGCCATCCACCAGCACGCCGATGGAAATCGCGATTCCCGCAAGGGACATGAGATTCGCGTTGAGCCCCATGGCGTGCATGGGGATAAAAGCCAGTGCCACGGCCACGGGAATGGTCACGATGGGGACGATAGCCGAGGGCAAGTGCCACAGGAAAATCAGGATGATGAGCGAGACGATGAAAATTTCTTCGATGAGCTTGCTCTTCACCGTGTGGATGGCGCCTTTGATGAGGTCCGAACGGTCGTAGGTCGTGACCACCTCCACGCCTTCAGGTAGTGAGGATTTCAATTCGGCGAGCTTGGTTTTCACGCGATCAATGACCGCCAGCGCGTTTTCGCCCGAGCGCATGACCACGATGCCGCCCACCACGTCGCCTTTGCCATCCAGATCGGAAACGCCGCGCCGCAGCTCCGGGCCGAGGCTCACCGTGGCCACATCCTTGACCGTGACGGGCGTGCCGCCGCTGGCTTTCAGGACGAGCTGTTCAAGATCCGCTACGGACTTCACGTAGCCACGACCCCGCACCATGTACTCGCGGCCCGAGAACTCCACGAGGCGTCCGCCCACATCGTTGTTCCCCTTGCGGACGGCCTGCGTAACGGCATCGATGGAGAGGCCGTAGCTGGCCAGGGCATTGGGATTGACGGTGATCTGATACTGACGCGCCTGGCCGCCTACGGTGGCGACTTCGGCCACGCCGGGGACGCCTTGAATGGCATAGCGCAGGAACCAGTCTTGGTAGCTGCGCAATTCGTCGCTGCTGTTTTTACCTTGCTTATCTACCAGCGCGTACTGGAAGACCCAGCCCACCGAAGTGGCGTCGGGCCCCAGTTCGGTTTGCACGCCCGCGGGCAATCGCGATTGGATCTTGCTGAGGTATTCCAGCACGCGGCTCCGCGCCCAATAGAGGTCCGTACCGTCTTCAAAAATCACGTAGACATAGCTGTAACCGAAGTCCGAGAAACCCCGGATGGCCTTCACTTTGGGCGCCCCCAGCAGGCTGGTGGTGATGGGATAGGTGACTTGGTCCTCGATGATGTCGGGGCTGCGATCCCACTTGGAATAGACAATGACTTGGGTGTCGCTGAGATCCGGAATGGCGTCCAGCGGAATGGTCCGCATGGACCACACCGACATCACCAGAAGGACGGCGGTGGCCGCCAGCACCAGGAATCGGTTCTCGGCGGAGAAGCGGATGATGCGCTTAATCATCACTTTCCTCCAAGGGACTGGAGGGCCGAGCGCAGGCGCGATTCGGAATCAATGAGGAAATTCGCGCGAGTCACCACCTGATCGCCCGGCGTCAAGCCGGAGAGAATCTCCACCTGACCCGCACTTGCGGCCCCAAGCTGCACTTCCCGCGGCTGGAATTTACCCGACCCCAGCGCCAGAAAAACCACCTTCTTGGTACCGGAATCCACCACCGCATCCTGGGGAATGCGAAGCCCCTTCCGGGTCTGACTTTGGAAGATCACGTCGCCGAAAAGTTCAGGGCGTAACTCGCCCTTGGGATTTGGCAGGGCCACGCGGACTTTCGCGGTGCGGGTTTTGGGGTCCACCTGCGGATCGAGGAAACTCACCTTGCCCGTGAAGGTCCGGTTCGGCAGGGCTTCGGTCGTGAACGCAGCGGCCATGCCAGTTCGCACGGATGCGAGATCTCCTTCATACACGTCGGCGAGCACCCAGACCTGGCTCAGATCCGTGATCTCGAAGAGCGCGTCCCCGGCATTCAATCGAGCACCTTGGACGACGTTCTTCGCCGTCACCACGCCGGAAACCGGTGAAAAAAGGGTGAGGGTTTTGGTGGGCTGGCCTGTTTTCTCCAGTGCCGCGATGACGGATTCGGGGATGTCCCAAAGCCTAAGGCGCTGCCGTGCGGCATTCACCAAATCTGCGCCACTGCTCCCCGTCACGCTAGACCCCGCGAGCGCTTTCTCGGTTTTCAGCGCCAACAGATATTCGTTTTGGGCGCTCAGCAGCTCCGGGCTGTAAAGGGTCAGCAACGCTTGCCCTTGGGCCACGGGCTTGCCCATGAAGTCCACGAAGAGCTTTTCCACGAAGCCCTCCACTTTCACGTTCACCTTGTGGACGCGGGTTTCATCCACCGCCACGCGACCCACGCTGCGCCATTCACCGCCCACCGGACCGAGGGTGGCTCCTGCGGTCCGAAGGCCGATGAGCTGCTGGCGTTCCGGATCGATCTTCACCGTGGCCAAGCCTTCAACGTGAGTGCCTTCGCCCTTCAATTCGCTTTCAAACACCGGAATGTAATCCATGCCCATGCCGTCCTTCATGGGTGCGGGTGAGTGAATGCTTGGATCCATGGGATTGCGGTAGAAGGCGATCCTGTCCTTCTCGCCACCGATCCCAGGTTCTCCCAGCGGCACCAACTTCATGCTGCAAATTGGGCAGTCACCGGGATGATCCTGAATCACTTGAGGATGCATGGGGCATTGGTATAGCTGTTTCTTGGCCTCCGCTGCGGAGGCAGAAGACAGGGCGGTGGGGCGGCGCAAGAGCAGCGTTCCACCGACACCTAACAAAGCCCCGACACCAAGCACCACCAGGGTGCGCGCAAGAGAACGGCCGGGTCCGGGAGCGGAGGATTCAATCGAAGTCATGGCGTGCTCCCTACATTCCGCTCTGAGCGGTGGATTCGGATTTAGAGGAGGCGGTTGAGGCAGATCGAGCCGATCCTCGGGCGCCCCCACTCGCACCGCTGGACATGGACCCGACACCAAGGGACGCGCCACCGCCAATGCCTGGCGTCGGGCCAAGATTCACCTCTTGAAGCGCGATGGAAAGTGCCTGGGTCTGCGCGAGCACCGTGAGGTAGCGATCCCGATCCGTCACATAGCTGTTGAGCGCTTCCAACACGGAAGCAAAAGACGCGCGACCCACCTGGTACTGCGCGACTGCGGACTGCACAGTGGCCTCGGATTGCGTGAGGAGGCCATCTCGGTAGATGGAGATGATCTCCTTCGCAGCGGCCAATTGGTCAAGGCGCATTTGGGTCTGCTGGGCAAGAACCTGCCGCAGGTTTTCCAATGTCCTTTCGCCTCCGCGCGATAGTGCCTCATTCTCGGCGATGGCCCGTTGTTGTTTGGTCCGGGCATAGATCGGCAGGCTCACGGTGAATCCCACCTGCCACATGGGCGCCAGGGCGCCGCGCGGCATCACCCCAGCTGAAACCGAGAAATCGGGCCGCAAATCGAGACGCGCCAGGTCCACCCGACTTTGGGAATGACGGAGATGATGCTGCGCCTCGGTCAGTTCAGGGCTGCGTTGCAGTGCGTCTGCCAACGCATCCGTTGGGGTTACCGCCACCAGCATGCTTTCAAGCGACGCCAAGGTTTCGAGGGAAGCATCCAGGGGCCGAGATGCCAATCGGTTGAGCTCCGTGATGCGATTTTTCTCCTCGGCCTGCAGCCCGGCTCTCGTCTGCTTGAGGCGCGTGCGTTCCAATTGAGCCCGCAGTAGATCCACCTGATTGCCTTGACCGGTTTCGTAGCGGATCTTTGCGATGGCCCCAGCTTTCTCCCAAAGCAGCTCCTGCTCCTTGAACAGCGAAAGCTGCCCGCGCACCAAAAGCAGGGCGATATAGGCTCGACGAACATCGGCTTCCAGGCTCAGGCGGCTGCGCTCCAGACCTGCTTCTGCAGCCTTGACACCTTGCTCCACCACCTCGGCGCGAAGCTTGCGCTTTCCGGGGTAGGGAAAGGCCTGCGTGGCCATGACGGTGCCCCAAGTTGTCTCCATTCGACCGTATTCGATGCGATTGAAACTATCGTTTTGATAGCCGAGGGAAAGGGTCGGATCCGGCAGGCTGCTGGCTTGCGGCACCCTCTCTTTTTCAGCGCTGACCATCTCCACGGCGCCCTTCAGCGCTGGGTTTTTGTTCAGTGCCTCCTGCACGAGGGCTTGAAGGATGGGATCTTGAGAAGGGGGTGAAGGTGAGGATGGTGCCTGGGCCAAGCCAATCTGCACGAGCAGAAAAGGCAGGCTGACCAGGCGCGGCAAAGCGCGCATAGGAACTCCGAGACTCCGAATGGATGAGGTTCAGCCGACGGAAAATGCCGGCGTCCTCAAATCCTGAAAACGCCGAGAGAAGCCTGCCGGCTCGCTGGGTCGGGTGGATCGCTTTGGAATCCGGAAGGGAGCGAAACCGCTATCCTCTCGATTCGGGCCGCCATCGCAATGGCTGTTGGCCAAGGCGCCGATTCTTTGCGGGCTGTGCTTGGGACCAGAGACCGCGGCGCAGCTTCGAAGACCACCGCTTCGACCCCTCTGGAAGGGACGTTGGGGGCATTGGGAGCGCTGGGTCGAGGGCATGGCACCGATCCCGCCGGAGGGCAGCAATCCGGCATCTGCTCCGGCGGAAGGTCGCAGGGGCAGCAGGAAGTGGCTGGGGCTCCGGGAGGGGGCGTCCCATCCGATAGACCCCCGCCTTGGATGGCGAAGGCCAACACCACCGCGAAGAATGTCTGGAACGCACGACGCACAGGAATCCCTGACATGAAGCCTAGGTTAATAGGATGCGCCAGTCCTAATTTTATTCCCGATGGGCTTGGGTAACGCTGCTGTGGCACTGCAAAAAGGCTTTCACAGCTTTCGAGATCCTCAGGAATACGGCGAGTCTTGGACGCCAGGAACCAGGTGTGGTACTAAGGCAGAGGGGGACCCTATGGCTACCGGGAAAGTCCTGGTTGTGGAAAACGGGCACCGGGGTTCACAGGTGAGCTCCATCCGGGCCCTCGGCTACGAAACCCATACCGTGGATAGCCTGGTAACGGCTGAACAAGCTTTTGCCTTGGACCGGCCGGATCTCGTCGTCCTGGACCGCAACCTAGAAGAGGGTGGCGCCCTGGATTTCATCCGCCGCCTTCGGGACCTCGATAGCGAAGTTCCCATTCTCCTGCTCCTCGAAGCGGGGTCCATCAATCAGGCCGTAGAGGCGGTGAGGGCCGGAGCCGAACAATTCCTCGCAAAGCCGGTGGATCCCTTTGCCCTGGCGGTGGTGCTGCAGCGCATCTTCGAGCGGCAAAGAGAGCGGAAGCGGAACCTCGCCGAAGAAAACCGGAAGGTCCGCTTCGCCGTAAGCCCCTTTTTTGGGACCAGCGCGGCCGTGGGTCGCCTTGAAGAACATGTCAAGCGCGTGATCATGTTGGACCGGCCGGTGTTGATTGAAGGCGAGACCGGCGTGGGCAAGAGCGCTCTCGCCCGCTGGATCCACAACCATGGCCCCCGGAAGAGCGACGCCTTCGTGGAAATGAACTGTGCGGGCCTCAGCAAGGACTTGCTGGAAAGCGATCTGTTCGGCCATGAGAAGGGCGCCTTCACGGGCGCGGTCGCCTCCAAGCCAGGCCTGATGGAAATCGCGCACCGGGGAACCATCTTCCTGGATGAAATCGGCGACATGGATCTCAGTGTCCAGCCGAAAATTCTTAAAGCCATCGAGGAGCGCCACTACCGGCCCCTCGGCGGCACCGAAGACCGCACCGTCGACGTCCGACTTATCGGCGCGACCCACAAGGACCTTCAACAGCTAGTGAGGGAAGGCCACTTCCGGAGCGACCTCTACTATCGCGTGGGGGGATTGCCGATCCAGGTCCCTCCCTTGCGGGAGCGGGCGGAGGATATCGTCCCTCTCGCGAACTATTTCCTCGAGCGTTTCGCCTCGGAGTGGCGGTGCGGAAACCTGGAGCTAGCTCCCGCTACCCAGCGGACTCTAGAAAACCACCGCTGGCCCGGCAATATCCGCGAGCTGAAGAACGCCCTCGAAAGAGCCATCATCTATCGTCAAGGCCAGGTGCTGAACCCCTCCGACTTCCAGTTGGGCACTCCGGAGGCCGGGGCTTCTAGGGCCACTGATCTAGGGTTGACCTTGGCGGAGGTTGAGCAGCAATACATCCAGCAGATGCTTGAGGCCTGCGAGGGCCGCATGGACGAGGCTGCCCGAAGGCTGGGGATTTCTCGCAGCTCTCTCTACCAGCGCATCGGCCGCCCCACTTCCAAACCAAAGTGAATCATCTATCCACTTTCTGGAATGTGGATCTATTTTTTAGAATGTAGCGCCTTTCCAACTCAATGGGTTTCCACGGAAGCCAGTGAATTCGTGCGTCTACGGCTTCCTTTTGGATTGGCACACAGTCTGCTTTAGAAACAAGTGCCTGGATTTCGGTCGCCCGAAAATGACCTCCCAGAAGCTCTTAATCCCTCACTTTCTTGAGGAGGACACCCCATGCGTCTCCGTATCGCTCATTTCCTGTTTCTGGCCACCCTCCCGATCCTGGCCGCCGGCCCCGCCCGATTCATCGACTGCAACATCGGTGTGCGCCTGATCTCGCCGTCCAGTGCGATTTTCAGCAAAGAGCCCTCGTCCACGGTGATCTCGGGCCTCAAACAGATCACGGACTTGGCCCCCAAAGCCTCTACCAATTCATCCCTGGTGTTCACCCGTGGCCAACTCTCCAGCCGCTTGGGGGGTGAAACGCCGGTGGTCATCGCCTTCAATTCCACAACGTCGGCCACTCCAGCGATGCCGACCAAAGCTCCCTCCGCCAAGCTCTCCCACAACACCGCGACTCTGCTGCTCGCCTACAACTGAGGTCTGAGATGTCCATGCGTGGAATTTGGATCAGTCTCCTGCTCAGCTTGGGACTTCAGGGCAGCGAAGTGAAGTTGGCCATCATGCCTTCCCGCGCCGTACTCACGGACGACCAGCGTTCCGCAGCCTTCACTTTGATCAACCAAGGCTCCCAAGCCGCCACTTTTGAGTTGTCCTTCATCCACCTGGAGATGGACGACCAGGGGAATTTCCGTGAAGTCCCTTCCCCCAAGGACCCCATCACCGATTTGCTGACGGCGGGTCCCGATTCCACGCGTCTAGAACCTGGCGAGAGTCAGATATTCAGAGTGCTGCTCAAGCGTCCCCTCTATCTCGCCACGGGTGAATATCGAGTGCACTTGGTTTTCCGAAATGTGGACGAATCCGTTGCGGCCTCTGGGGAGTCCGCCATGGGCGGAATCTCGGTGCCGCTGATCATTCGCCATCGAACTTCCTCAGCCCATGTGACTCTCAAAGGTTTGACGCTCAAGCAGGGGTCAACAACCTCAGCCCTCGTGATGAATCTTTGCCGCACAGGACAGCAGTCGGTCTACGGTGATTTCCACGTGAGCTTCCTTTCCGATTCTGGCCGCGAAAACCCAGTGGCCTCATTGAAAGGCATCGCCGTCTATGCCTCCCAGGATCATCGAAGGGTCGAGATACCGCTGCCCGAGGGCGTTCTGGAATCGGGGGGGCGATACAGGGTGAGCTTTGATGCCCGGGATCAGGAAGCCGAAGCCCAGGCGGAGCTTGTTGTCACAGGGAAGTGAAAGAGAGACCGGCAGGATCCACTCTATTGGATCGAAGGTCCATTTTCGCCCTTTTTTCGGCCACACTGGGTCCATGCCGCACTTGATGGATCAATACTTCGCGCCACCCGAGGGTCGGCTCTACGCCTGCTTTCCAGGGGCCGAGGAAAGGCCGGGGCAGGCGCGCATGGCGGAGTTGGTCTGGGATGCCATCGGGGAGGGCGCGGCCACGAAGAAGGCCTGGCGCGACGGCGGCTCGGATCCGGATTCCAAGCCCAACGCCATCGTGCAGGCAATCGAGGCCGGCACCGGTACGGGGAAATCTCTGGGCTACTTGATCCCCGCCCTGGCGGCGCAACAGCGCCCCGTTCTCGTCGCCACGCGCACCAAACAACTTCAACGGCAATTGCTCGAAGAGGATGTGCCCCGGGCCAGCGGCATCCTGGGGCGCCAGATCAAGGCTGTCGTCGCCAAGGGCCGCAGTAACTATCTCTGCAAGGCCGCGTGGGAGCAAATGGAGGCCCATCCACCTTCGGAAATGTCCGTCCCGGATCATGGCCTATGGATGGCGCTGGGGCGTTGGTCCAAGGAAACCGAAATCGGTGACCGGGAGGAACTAGGCCGCTTCGGCGAGGGCGAATCGGAATTGTGGGACAAGCTCAACGCCCGCGCTGAGCGCTGCACCGGCAAGCAATGTCCACATTTCGAGGATTGCCATCTCACTGTTCTGCGGCAAGAAATCGCCACGGCGGATCTCGTCATCGTCAATCACGCGTTGCTGCTCGCGGATCGGGTGCTGCGGGAATCAGCCTTCGGCCAGGTGCTGCCGGACGCGCCGGTGCTGATATTGGATGAGGCCCATGAGATCGAAGAGCAGCTCACGGAAAGTTGCGCAGAACAATGGAGCAACCGTGCCATGACCATGCTCTTCCGGGATCTCGCGGACGAGGCCTTGAAGGAGCCCGAGGGCGCCGCGCTGGAAAGCCTGATGCAGCCCTGGGAGGACGCTTGGCAACTATTGCTGTCGTGGCTCCCGCTCGGCAACGGTACCTTCGGTTTCGATGATGAGCGGCTTCCCTTGAAGGGACTCGCGGATGCGGTGTTGGCTTGGATCTCCGCGGGCCAGGCCGCCTGGCAGGAGACCCGCCGCCTGGCGGCGCGCTCTCCCGACGCGAACCCCGACACCCTGAATTGGCGCAAGCTAGCCGAGCGCGTGGGGCTTGCCTTTCAGCGCATGGAGCAAATCTTCGCGCAGCCCCAAGGCTGGGTCTCCACCTTGAGCCGCGAAGGGCCCAACAGCTTCGTCTTCAAGGCCAACCCTGTGGACGTGAGGCCCTTCTTCCATCAACATCTTCGGCGCGGCTTCGACACGGTGCTGATGACATCGGCCACCTTGCGGGACGGCCGGGGCTTCAATGGCTTGAAGCTGCGGCTAGGGCTTTCGGAAGATGAAGCCCAGCGCGCGGAGCTGGTGGAAAGCCCCTTCGATTTCCAATCCCAAGGCCTGCTCTTCGTGCCGCCGGATTTGCCCGAACGTCGCGCCGCGCGGGATGGCGTTGGCGAGCCCGCATGGGTAGAGGCCAGCCTCGATGCCATGGCGCGGTTGCTGCTCGCATCCAGAGGCCGCGCGCTCATTTTGTTCACCAGCCGCCGCATGCTCGCAGCCTTCAAACCTAGGTTGGAAGCGGCTTTGCCCAATATCACTTTCTTCACCCAGGGCGATGGGCTTTCCCGGCATTTGTTGATGGAACGATTCCAGAAGACCCCCAACGCCGCGCTCTTGGGCCTCGCCAGTTTTTGGCAAGGCGTGGACATGCCCGGTGAAGCTTTGAGCCTGGTCATCGTCACGAGCCTGCCCTTCGCGCCACCGGATGATCCGGTGCTGCAAGCGCGCATCCGTGAGGCTGACGCCCAGAGGCAGGGCCTCGGTTTCATCGGCATCCAGGTCCCCTCCATGACGCTAAAACTCAAACAGGGCATCGGCCGCCTCATCCGGACCCGCCAGGATCGCGGGGTGGTCTGCATCCTGGATCCGCGGCTGATGCTGCCGCACGAAGACCGCAACGGAAAACGCTACGCCGCCCAAGTGAGAGCGGCCTTGCCGCCCTTTCCGATCGTTCGGGATTGGGACGAAGTCGAAGCCTTTCTCCACGATCTCTGAACCTTGTCCCTGGGAGTCGTATACTTAGAGAGATGAAAAAAATCTCCCTCTGGTTGCTGATCCCGGCCCTGGCGACCGCCAGCACCGTCAAGCCCAAAACCAAACGCAGCG
>JANXXC010000298.1 GCA_025350765.1 Holophagaceae bacterium
GGACGGCATGGATGGCTTCGATGTAATCCTCCGCGTGAAGGACATCCAATCCAGCATGCCTGTGGTGCTCATGACCGGGCAGGCTTCACTCGAATATGCGGTGCGGGCCATGCGCATGGGCGCCGCGAATCTATTTCAGAAGCCGCTGGCCTTGAAGGAGTTGGTGAAGAGCGTATTCCGTTTGGTGGAGATGCACCGGGAATTCAGGCTGGCTCAGGATGGGCTCAAGGGACTGGTGGCCGAGACCCGGCATTTTTGTTTCCGGTGCGACGAGCTGGATATCGGCAGCATGGTGCGCCATCTGACGGATCGCCTGGTACCCATGGGTTTCGCGTCCCCGTCCAACGTGGATGTCATTTCGATGGCCTTCCACGAAGCCCTAGTGAATGCCCTTGAGCACGGAAATCTGCAACTGGATTCTTCCATGAAGGGCGATCTGTTCAGCGAGACCGACCCTTATACCGCCATGCGGAAGCAACGGCTCGCCGACGAAAATTTCGCCTCCCGCACGGTGGATGTGTACATGAATTCCACCCCAGAGCGCTTCGAGGTCACTATCACGGATCAGGGCCCAGGCTTTGACACCTCACGGGTGGCTTACGCGCCCGAAGATTCCTTCCACAAGCTGACTGGGCGCGGACTCGCCATGATCCAGATGGTCATCGACGAGGTGTCCTTCAATGAATCCGGGAATCAGATCAGGCTGGTGCTGAAGAAGAAGCCATGAGCCTCCAGCTATGAGCTAACAGCCCATAGCTGGAGGCTCATAACCTTTACAGCGCGCCTTCGATGAACGCCTTGATTTGCGGTTTGGGCTGACCGCCGACGATCTTGCCTTCGGGCTTACCGTTCTTGAATAAGATCAGGGTGGGGATGGACATGATTCCGTACTGGCCCGCCACGTCCGGGTTTTCATCCACATTCATCTTCACGATTCGGGCCTTGCCATCCAATTCCCCCGCCAATTCATCCAGGATCGGGGCGATCATTTTACAAGGGCCGCACCACGGGGCCCAGAAATCGACGAGGGTCACGCCTTCTTTCACGGTTTCAGTGAACTGGGCATCGGTGATATGGGCAACGAGATCGGACATGGGGCTCCTTTATGGGTTTGGTGATGAATCGCCTAGACGCCAGGCTGGCTCGGTTTCAGGGAACCGGAGACAGTCCATCGGGTGGCGGCGAACCACCCCACTGGGCGATGGTGAAAATGCTCATGTAGCGCTCGTTGGTTTCCCGTAAGCGCTGCGCCAGCACCTCGCAGAGCGCAAAGAGGACCTTGAGGGCCAGGTGGTGATGGGATTCGATGAGATTCCGCAAGTCCTTCAGAGGGATGAAGAACAATTCGGTTCCCTCATGGGCGATGGCATCGGCGGCCCTCGCTGAAAAGTCGATCAGGGCCATCTCGCCAAAAAAGGAATGAGGTTCCAGGACGGTGAGGGCTTCCTCGCCCGTAGCACTGTGTTTTGAGATGCGAACTGAACCCTTCACCACAATGTAGAGCCCATCTCCGGGATCCCCTTCCCGGAAAATGAAATCGTTGCCTTTGTAGGATTTGACCTGACCAATGATCAGGATCTGGGCACGCTCCGTCTCATCCAAGTTCCTGAAGAGGGGCGACTGGGTCAAAAAGGCAGTATTGATCACGGGGGCGCCAGATTCATGGATGCAGGGGCACGGTGGATGCGACATCGAGGCCAAAGCCCCGAAGGCCAATGTACTTGGTTTCCGAGCGGCTGAGGAGCCGCATTTCGTGGATGCCCAGCTGGCGCAGGATCTGGGCCCCCACACCTACGTCTCTTTCGCTCGGACCGACGGGCTGAGTTTCCCCATGGACCCCCTGGGTGGAGGCATGTCGGCGCAGGTAGACCAACACCCCGCGGCCTTCGCCCTGAATGGCTTTCATGGCGGCCTGGAAGGCTCCGGATCCCTCCCCAGCGAATCCTTGAAGATCCTCGGGCAGGGTTTCGAGATGAACCCGCACTAGGGGAGGCGGCGCTGAGATGTCCCCTTGGAGGTCCCCCATGGAAAAGGCAAGATGGCTACCCCCATCCAGAAGGCTGGCAAAGCGATGGACCTTCACGGATCCCCAGGCCGTGGCGGTTTCCCGGCAATCCAATTCTTTGACGATGGGGTCGATGCGCAGGCGGTGGGCCACCAGATCCGCCACCGTCACCATGAGCAGGCCGTGCTTTTCGCAGTAGGGGATCAGGTCCGGCACCCGGGCCATACTCCCATCGTCCTTCATGATTTCGCAAATGACGCCGCTGGGATGGAGGCCGGCCATGCGGGCCAGATCCACCGAGGCCTCGGTCTGCCCGGTCCGGGTCAGCACCCCCCCCGCCCGAGCGCGCAGGGGGAAGACATGGCCTGGCTTTACAAAGTCCGAGGGTTTCGCATCGGCCGAGATGAGGGCCTGGATGGTCAAGGCGCGATCCTGAGCGCTGATGCCCGTGCTGGTGCCGTGGCGCGCCTCGACGGAAACGCAGAAGGCTGTTTCAAAGGGGCTGGTGTTGTCGCGCACCATCAACGGAATCTGTAAGTGGTCTAAGGTTTCGCCCTCAAGCGCCGCGCAGATCAACCCCCGGCCATGGGTCGCCATGAAGGCGATGGCTTCGGGAGTGACGTGTTTGGCCGCCAGGGTCAGGTCGCCTTCGTTTTCCCGGTCCTCATCGTCCACCACGACGACCATCCGCCCCTGCCGGATGGCTTCGATGGCGTCCTCGATGGAGGCGAAAGCCCTATTCATGAATGCCCCGGATTTTAGTGGTTTGAGGAAGCGGACAGGCACAGTTTCACATGAAGGCTCATGTTAGGATTTTAGAACACAGCGGCCGTTTGATTTTGAGAGGAATCCGTCAATGTCCCAGGGTCTCATCCAAGGGTCCATGCGCGAAGCGCCATTGCCCGACATTATCCAGCTGGTGAGCCAGGGCGGGAAGACTGGCTGCTTCAATGTGGTGGACGATCCGCGCCGCGCCAAGATCTATCTCAAGGACGGGCGCATCATCCACGCCGTGAGCAGTACCGCCGAAGGCCTCGACGCCTTTTATGAAGTGGCGCTTTGGCTCGATGGCACCTACAGCTTCGAGGAGGGGGATCAGAATGTCACTCCCACCATCCAGAAGCCCAATGCCTCGATCCTGATGGAAATGGGCCGCCGCATGGACGAGTGGCGGGTCATCAGCCAGAAGATCACCTCCTTGGATCTCTACCCAGTGTCTACCCTGCTGCCCGGTGAGATTCCGACGGGCATCAATCCGCGGGAAGCCAAACTCCTAGGCATCGTGACGGGCTGGTACTCCGTGGCGGAATTGGCGGAAGTCATGCAGAAGCCTGTCCTCACCGTTGCCAAGGATCTCTATGGCCTCTCCATGGGTGGACAGATCACCTTGAAGGGCGTGAGAACGGGGAAAAGGCCCGCCATTGAAGCCCCGCTTGCGGAAGCCACCCAGGCGATACCCTCCATGGCCGAGGCGCCGAAGCACCAAGCCCCTCAGGCCCCCCAAGGCTTCCCGCTTGCAGACGAATCCGGAGGGTTTCCCTCCTCTGCGGTGCAGGATGCCGGCGCTTCTTCGATCCCGGTGACCGTTCCCAGCCGGCCCATGACTACCGCGGCTTCATTCATGTCGGACCCGGTGAAGATGGCCAAATATACCGCCTTCACCCAGCGCATCTCGGTGGTCGCGAAACAGGTGTTACCCGCCGAACATCACGAGATGGTCAATCGTCTTCAGGCCAAGGCAACCCAGGCATTGCTGGGCGGCGGAGGTCCGGATGCGGTGAAGGAGATGGCACTGGGAATTTCCCGCTCGGCCGTGGACGCTGGGGCCGACGCGGAACTTGTGAAGACCCTGAATGCACAATTGAAGGCGCTCTTCGCGAGCAAATAATAAGGACATCCCATGCGCCACCGCAGTTACATGAGCCTCACCGGGGCTCTGCTGGCTATTGCACTTGTGGGCCTCGCTTGCGTAGACAAGCCCGGAGGCGGCACCACCAGCGGCACCGTGCTCTACGCCTACGACAGCACGAGTACGGCCAAGCAGATCATCGAATGGGATGCGGACGCTTTCTTCACCAGCGAAAGCCCCACCATTCTCAAGACCGTTAGCAGCAGCGTCATTTCCGACAAGATAGGGCAGAACCTTGCATGGGGTGGGCTCTGCCTGGATCCCACCAGCAATCGCATCTACCTGGTGAACGAAGCCACCGGCGACGTGGTGCGGGTCAACAACATCCGAAACCAGAGCGGTACCATTTCTTCGACCAGCCCTGACGTGGCGACCTTTACCCTGGGCAGCAGCAGCGATCGCCTGTCTTCGGGAAAATTCGGCCAAGCAGCCTTGGACACAGCCACCGGAACGCTCTACGTCACCGAGAAGAATGATAGCGATACGCGCATCTGGGTCGTGAGTGGCGCCAGCGGCATTGCAGGTGGCACCACGGTTCAGCCGAATCTACTCAAGGTTTCGGGTGACAAAAATTGTTCAGGGGTGGCCGCGGGTCTGAATGGGCAGGTGTTTGCCTATTTCGATTCGGGGAATCTCATTGGTGCCGACCAGATCAGCGGTCCTCGGTTGCGGAAAGGCTCATCCAGCGCATTTCCTTTCGATGCGGCGGTCCTAGTGGGCTCGAACACCACGCTTGGAAAGTACGGAACTTTGGCCTTGGACACGGGCAATAATCTGCTTTTCGTCGCCCGGCACAACACCGATGCTTCAACCACAGGCGCTCCGGTGCTGGCCTTTTCCATCGGGAAACTCAACGGGGGCGGATACAACCAGGCTCCTGATTTCACACTCAAGCTTGGAACCGCCGTGGACCAAAGTGATCTCCGCGTGCTGGCCCATCCGGGAACCAAGGAGTGGCTGGCGGCCCTGACCTCCACCGGTGAGACGGCGAACAACAAGATCCATATCTGGAAACTTCCCCGGGATCTCACGAGCGTCGTGAGCACGAAAGTGATCTCAAATTCGTTGTTCAAGGGGATCGCCTTCGACGGAAACAACTGATGCTCCAACTGCGCCTGCTGGCCCTGCTGTTGAAGGATGTGCTTCGCGACATCCTAAGGCACCGGGGCCAGCACGCGCTGGCGGTGCTCACGCTGGCTTCTGGGCTGCTGCTGGCGGGCGGCGGACTGCTGCTCGTGGAGGGCCTGGACCGTTGGGTGAACCAACTGGAGTCCCTGGCCAAAATCACGGTCTATGCCGCCGAGGGCACCAATCTCAACGAGGCCGAAGCGCGGCTGAAGCGGGACCCCCGCTTTTTGGCGGTGCGCCGGGTCTCGTCGGCGGAAAACACGGAGGGATTCCTTACCACCACCCGCGAAGCGGGATTGATGCTCCAAAGCCTCGGCCAGGAGGCCCTGCCCGAGAGTCTGGAGCTGACCTTGCGCCCCGAGTTGCTGCCCGCGAAAAAAGCGCTTTCGGTGGGTGAGAGTCTGAAGGACATTCCTGGCGCCGGAGACGTGGTGGTGGACCAGGAACGGCTGGAAGCCCTGCAGCGCAATGGCCGAGTCGTGCGCAATGCGCTCTCAACCTTGGGCCTCCTGCTCCTACTCGCTGCGGGATTTGCCACGGGGAACGTGATCCGGATGACGGTGCAGGCGCGGAACGATGAGATCGCCATCATGCGGCTGGTGGGCGCCACCGAAGCCTTCATCCGCCGGCCTCTCATTCTTGAAGGCGCAGTGTTGGGCCTCGCGGGTAGCGGTTTCGCCCTCGCGGGACTCTTCGCGGCCTGGCTTCCCGTGTCGCGGGGTTGGGGAGGCATTTCCCCCTTCCTGGTGAACCTGGCTCGCGAAGGATTCTTTTCATGGCGGAGCATTTTTGTCCTAGCCGCCGTAGGCGCCGCCACCGGCGCCTTGGGCGCCGCCTGGGCCTTCTGGGCCACCCAGCGAGAGGAGCGGCAGTTGCAGATGGCCATGGAGCGCGCGAGCTGAGCGCGAGTTGAGCGGTCGTTCAAGATTTTCCCCGGAGAGCAAATGATCCGAAAAAAAGAAGCCCTGGAATACCACTCGCAAGGGCGGCGGGGAAAGATCGAAGTGGTCCCCACCAAACCCACTTCTACGGCGCGGGATCTGTCCCTGGCTTACACCCCAGGTGTCGCCGAACCCTGCCTAGAGATCGAGAAGAATCCCGAGGACGCTTACAAGTACACGGCCAAGGGGAACCTGGTGGCGGTGATCTCCAATGGCACGGCGGTGCTAGGTCTTGGCAACATCGGCGCCTTAGCCAGCAAGCCCGTGATGGAAGGGAAGGGCGTCCTCTTCAAGCGATTCGCCGACATTGATGTCTTTGATATCGAAGTGAACGAAACGGATCCTGAAAAATTCATCCAGATCGTCAAATCCCTGGAGCCCACCTTCGGCGGCATCAACCTGGAGGACATCAAGGCCCCGGAATGCTTTGAAATCGAGCGGCGCCTCAAGGCGGAGATGAACATCCCCGTCTTCCACGACGATCAGCACGGCACCGCCATCATCAGCACCGCCGCGCTCTTCAATGCCGCTGAGTTGGTGGACAAGAAATTGGAGGACATGAAGGTCGTCTTCAGCGGCGCGGGGGCAGCGGCCATCGCCTGCGCGGACATGATGATCGCCGCGGGCGTTCGCTTGGAAAACCTTTGGCTCTGCGACACCAAAGGACTGGTCTTTGAAGGCCGCACGGATGGCATGAACGAGTACAAAGAAAAATTCAAGAAGCCTACCTCCATGCGGACCCTCGGCGAAATCATTGCGGGGGCGGATCTCTTCGTGGGCTGTTCCTCGAAGGGTGTGCTGACGCCGGAGATGGTGGCTGCCATGGCCCCAAAGCCGATCGTCTTCGCCATGGCCAATCCCGATCCGGAGATCGACTACCCCACCGCCAAAGCCGTGCGCAGCGACATCATCATGGCTACGGGGCGCAGCGACTACCCGAACCAGGTGAATAACGTGTTGGGCTTTCCTTTCATCTTCCGGGGAGCCCTGGATTGCCGCGCTACGGAGATCAATGAAGCCATGAAGCTCGCCGCCGCCACGGCCCTGGCCGCGCTGGCCAAAGTGGATGTGCCTGAGAGTGTTTCCAAGGCCTATTCGGGACAAAAATTTTCTTTCGGCCCCGAGTACATCATTCCCAAACCCTTTGATCCCCGCGTGCTGCTTTGGGTGGCTCCCGCCGTGGCCAAAGCCGCTATGGATTCAGGCGTGGCAAGAGAACCCATCGCCGATTTCGCCAAGTATCGTGAACAGCTGGAAGGCTTGCAGGGCCGCAGCAAGGACGTTATCCGAACGGTTCTGAACCGAGCCAAGGCCGATCCCAAGCGGGTGGTTTTCCCCGAAGGGGATCACCCTCAGATCCTCAGGGCCTGTCAGGCCATGGTGGACGAAGGGATCTGCAAGCCCATCCTGCTCGGGAAGATAGATCGCGTCCGCGGGCTTATCGCGGAATTGAATCTTGATCTGAGCGATGTGGAAATCCTGGATCCCGAAACCGTTCCCTGGCGCCAGTCCGCGGTGGACCTCTACTACGATTTGCGAAAGCGGAAAGGCATCACGCGCTTCGAGGCGGAACGCCAGACGAAACGCCGCATTGTTTTCGGCGCGCTTATGTGCCGCATGGGCCGCGCAGATGGCCTGGTGGCAGGCCTCACGCAGTACTATCCCGAAACCATCCGGCCTTGTCTTGAAGTTATCGGCACCCTGGAAGGCGTTCGAAAAGTCTGCGGTGTCTACACACTTGTGCTGAAAAATCGGGTGGTGTTCTTCGCGGATACCACGATGAACATCGAGCCCACCGCCGAAGAGCTGGCTGAGATCGCGCTGCTCACGGCGGATCTGGCGCAGAACCGCTTCGGCATCGAGCCGCGCATCGCCATGCTGTCCTTCAGTAATTTCGGAAGCGTGAATCATCCAGCTGCCAAGCGAATGCAGAAGGCGGCTCAGTTGGTGAAAGCCCAAAGGCCCGACCTCCACTGCGATGGCGAGATGCAGGCGGACACTGCGCTCAGCGCCGATATCTTGGCGGAGAACTACCCTTGGGCGGACGTACAGGGTGGCGCGAATGTGCTTATCTTCCCCGGCCTCGCCAGCGGCAATATCGCCTATAAGCTCATCCAGCGTCTCGCCCATGCCGAAGTCATCGGCCCCATCACCTGCGGCATGAAACAGCCCGCCAACGTCCTGCAGCGCCACAGCGACCTGAATGACATTCTGCATCTCACCGCGCTGACGGTGGTGGAAGCGCAGCAGAAATGAGGGGGCGGGGTGGCGAGGTATGAGTTACGAGGAAGCAGATCAGCTTGCCTCATACCTCGTGCCTCACGGGTCGCCTCTCATTCCCTCTGAAGCTTTTCCATCCACTTCACGATCTCGGGATCGCCGCCGCCGCTGCGGTCAAGGGCGGCGCGGAAATCCTTGAGGGCTTTGCCGGATTCGCCGCGTTTGAGATGCACCATGCCGCGCTCTTTGTAGGGCAGGCTGTCGTCAGGGTCGAGCAATTGCAAGTGGGTGGATGTCCACAGCGCTTCTTCCCAGGACTCGGCCTTCACGAAACGCAAGTGCAGATTGCGTACCAGGCGCGTGAGGATGGCACGGTGAGTGGTGGGCCTCAACATCTCGGGCTTGAAGGCCACCCGACCCGCCGTGGCGCGCGCGACCAGCTCTGCGGCTTCTTCTTCACCCACGGCGCGGCCGCCGTGAAAGGGGTCAATGCAGAGCAATCCCTCCTCGGTGCGAAGGCCGGTGAGGAAATGTCCGGGCAGGCCGATTCCCACTGCATCCAGTCCCAAGCGTCGGGCCACATCAATCCAAATGATGGAGAGAGAGATGGGAAGTCCTCGGCGCCGCGTGATGACCTGCGGCAGCACGGCGTTGCGAGGGTCTTCGTAGGACTCGCGATCACCGCGCAGGCCTATGTGGCGGAACAGATAGTGGTTCACGGCCTCCAAGGCTTCCACCGTATCCCAGGGTAGGGGCATGCGCCCGGCTAGGCGGTCGGCCCAATGCTCCAGAAGGCTCAAGGAGGGGGTGGGATCCGGATCATCCAGCAGCGGGGAGATCGCGTGGATCGCCCCCTCCGCGAGCTGCTCGCAGCCTGGATCCCTCGACAGGTATTCATGCAAAGACACGGGGCTACCTGCCGCCGGCGCGGGCTCGCCACACACGGCCGATGAGGAAGGCCGCCAAACCGATCCCCATGGCCCAGTAGATGATGGGATAGAAGCTCTTGGTGGCGGCTTCGACCTTCTTTTTCTCGTCTGCCTTGCGGATATTTTCGTCGATGGAGAGCTTCTGCCGGATATCCCGCGCGTCGGCCACGGCCTTCTTGGAAGAGTCGCGGACTTCCTGCATCTCCTTCATGGTCGGGTCCTGTTTGTCCGGCGCGTTGTCCTGTTTGTCTTGCAGGACGACATGAAGATTGCTCGTGGCTTGCAGGTGACGCCTCCGGTGGTGGCGGCGATGCGGTCGGTGGGGACGATGATTGAGTGGGTCGAGAGGACTGGATGAAGCGGGCTGGAAACGGCCTTCTTCCGGCGCCTGGCCTTGTTCGAAGGAGCCGTTGTCCAAAGCTTCGGTCAATTCCTGAATGTCCTGGCGCATGGCCTGGATCTCGCCGTGTTGGCGATTCAGCAGGCCACCGAAGAGCCAGAGCAAGCCCACCTGCGCGGTGAGCACCGCCACGAGCGCAGCTTGGGGCCACAGCGGTTGCCGGGGCGGCGGGGTTTCTCCTGACTCGTTCATGATGCATCCCTCCCCAGGATCAATAGAGTACGGTCATCCCGGTTCCGCGTCTCGAATTTCGCGACGTCCTGAAAGACCGCCTCGCAAGCAGCCCGCAGGCTCCCGGTGCCCCAGAGACGCTGGAGTTGGGCTCTGAACCGATCTAGGCCGTACTGTTCCCCGCGCCCATTCATCGCCTCGGTGAGCCCGTCGCTATAAAGCACCAGCCAATCCCTTGGCGCAAGCTGGCCCTCCTGGATCTGCCAGTCATCAGGGCCCGCGGGGCGAAGGCCGAGGCCCCGGCCATGGGGGTTCAATTCGGAAGCGTCGCTGACTTGAGAACCTTTCAACAGCAGAGCCGGAGGATGGCCCGCCCGGGCCAACCGGTAGTGGCCATCCTCATCCCATTGGAGAAGACAAAGAGTCAGGAAATCCCGCTGGCTCATCAAGGTACGAAGGGCTTGGTCCAGCGAGGGCAGAATGGTTTCCAGGCTCTGGTCCTCACGCTCCGTGGCGAATTCCAGCAGCGCGATGGACTGGCTCATGTAGAGCGCGCCCGCAAGCCCTTTGCCGCTCACGTCGCCCACGGCCGCCAGCCAGGAACGCTTTTCTCCGGCTTCGCCGCGCCTTTGTTTCACCCAGAGTAGATCGCCGCCGGTCTCCTGGGCGGGGTCCAGGCGCAAGGCGAGATGGAAGCCTGGCGTTTCAGGCGGCGTGGAGGTGATAAGCCCTTCCTGGATGTGCCTGGCGGAAGCCAGTTCCTGTTCCATGCGGCCCTGGTCCAACAGCCTTTTGTGCAGCACGGCCGTATCCAGAACGATGCCCGTTTGGATGGCGATCTCCCGCAACAGCTCTCGGTCCTCGCGGCCGTAGTTCAGTTCCGAGTACTTTCCGCCCAGCAGCAAGGCCGTGTGGGGCGCCTCACTCACCAGGACGAGCACCAACACTTGAACTTCCAGGGCGTCGATGTGGGACCTGAGGCTTGGGTCCTGGTCGCGAATCCAGTCGGCCTCGTCGCTGCCTAGGCCCAGCACCAGCTCCCGGTTTTCCCGAGCGTGGCGCAGCAGGCCGGCGGGGATCTCGAAGAGTCTTGGGGCAAAGGAGAAACCATCTTTGTCGGCGCCCGGCAGTTGGATAGAACACCCGTTGAACGGCAGTGACAGCAAAACCTGGGGACGGAAGGCCTCCCGCAAAGTGGACTGCAATCCACTGAGCACGGCCTCTTCTGAAAAACGTTTTTTCGTTTCGCGGAGCTGTCCCAGGATGATTTCCCGGGCGATGGTGAGATCCCTCCGGAAACCGCGCCGGACGAGGTGAAGGAGTCTCCGCAGCAGCCACCCCACCGGCAGGGCGGAGAGCCCGAGCAGGGCGCCGATCCACGCCGGGGGGACCACCGTGATGCCTTCTGCGAAAAGCCAGGCTAGGCCCCCGAGGTAGACCACCAGCACGGTTCCAAGCACCAGGAAGTAGGCCAGCCAGCGAAGAATGGCGCGTCGGACATCGAGAAAGCCATGGCGCACGATGGCGTAGGCGAAGGCGAGAGGAAGCAAGGGCAGGGGTGTGTAGAACACCCAGGATTCGCGGCGAAACAGCAGACTGTTGTTGAAGATGGCGCCCATCACCACGAGGGCCACGACATCCAGCAGTACGGCGGAAGTAAGAATCAGGGCGGGAAGGAGAGCCCGGCGCCGCGCGGCGGGAAGGCGCCAGGCCCCGCGCCAGAAGCAGATGACACCGGTCAGCGCTGCAGCGAAAAACAGGCACGGCAGCAGCAGTTGGATCTTGGGCCCGAAAAGAACACTCACCGACCGACTCACCGCCTCGAATTGCGCCGGATCAGCCGTGGTTTGGAAATAGCCCCGGGATAATAGGAGCAGGCCAAGGGAGAAAGAAAAGAGCCCCGCGAGGCCGAAGATCAGATAGAGCCCTTGCAGGAATCGGCGATTCTTCCGCAGCGGGAAAGGGTAGGGAAAGCGCAGGAAGAAATGAAGCCACATGGGGGGCAGCAGCGAGAAGGTCAGGCTTCCGACCAGGACCCGGACGCATTGAAGCCAGGTCGGTAGGGTGCCCAGAAAGGGACGCACCGTCATGGGTACCAACAACGTCAAAGCGCCCAGGTAGAAAAAATGGCGCGCCACTTTCCGCTGGGCCGATGACACCACCACCAGCAGCCCCAGGCCCCAGGCAACGAGGGCGGAAATCACCAGGAGCAGACTGGCGATGCTAAAGGGTTTGACAAGGCGCACCGGCTGCTGGAGGGTGCGCCCGTCCCGTTCCAGGGTGTAGACCAGGATGCGGCCTTCGCCCTCATCGTTGATGCGTTTCTGGGCGTCGCCGAGGGTGGCCGGGGTGACGTTGCGTCCACTGATCGCCTTCAACACATCCCCGTCCAAAAGCCCCGCCTCATCGGCGACACCGTTGGGAAGGATTTCCTTGATCACCACCCGGTTCCCTTCGACGACCCAGCTGCACTGATCGTCGGAATAGGCGTAGACCCATTGGAAGAGGGCGAAGGAACCCAGGCAGAGGATGAGGCCCAGTAGACTGGTAACGACCAGCCTGAGCTTGATGCGCTGGAGGGAAGGGGACACGGGATGCCTAGCGAAAAACCTTGGTGGATTCTGGTGGGGGGGATGCGGCGGCTGGGGAGAGCTCTCGCTGAAGATCTAGCTCAGGATCATGCCTTGGTGCTGACAGGTTCCCAGGATGCGGACGCCGCTTGGCTGGAGGGCCTAAGGCGCCACACCCCGATCCGGACCTTCAGGTGGAATGCCATGGATCCGGGCCTAGGTTCCAAGATGATGGCAGACCTCGCCGCGCTGGAAAGCGATGGAACCCGATTGGCCGGGGCAGTGATGGTGGCAGGCGTATTCCCGGAGCTGCCCTTCGGCCAATGGAATATGGAAGAACTGGAAAGCACATGGCGCTTAAACCTGGGATTCCCTTTTCTCTGTGCGCAAGCCTTGGCACCTCGGCTAGCTGAGGGCGCCTGCCTTCAATTTCTTTTGGATACCTCTATTCATCAGCCCTTCCTGAAGCGCCTGCCCTATAGCGCCGCGAAAGCCGGACTCGCCGCATTGGTGCCGGGATTGGCCCAACTACTGGCACCCCGGGTGCGCGTGGTGGGCCATGCCCTTGGAACGGTGCTGCCTGATGAAGCCAGCGACCCGAAATGGCTAGCCTCTCAAAGCCTCCTGAAACGCAACGGTGACCCCACGGACCTGGCTCGGGCGCTGCGATTCGCGGCAGAAAGTCCCTATCTCACTGGGGAGATCATCACCCTGGACGGGGGACGCCGCTGGATTTGATGCGTAGACTTGAAGGTTTGGGCAGCATCGGAATGAGATTCAAGGTCAATGAAATTTTCCACAGCATCCAGGGGGTAGTCATGGGCCCCGTCCGTGAGCGCGAAGCGCGAACGGGAGCGCTGTCCGGTGGACAGCGTGATCCGGGGGTAGTCAGGGGTGCCCCGCGAGCGCGCGGAGCGCGGGAGTGGAAGACGACCGCGATGGCAGGTCCATCGTGAGATTCAAGGTTAATGAAATTTTCCACAGCATCCAGGGGGAGGGCACCCGCGCGGGGCGAGCTTGCGTCTTCGTCCGCCTTACGGGCTGCCCGCTTCGGTGCGTCTATTGCGATACGGAGTATGCCTTTTTTGATGGCTCATTCATGGAGTTGGAAGACATCATCGCCGATGTGCAAGCCCGCTTGGGGCCGGTGCGCAGAGGGCCTGACGCTCCCTTCGTGGAACTCACTGGTGGTGAGCCGCTGGCCATTCCTTTTGCTTCGGAACTGCTGAAAGCCATGCTGGGGCTTGGCTGCGAGGTGGCCCTGGAAACCGCCGGGAGCCACGATCTCGCGCCAGTGCCTAGGGAGGTCATCAAGATCGTGGACCGCAAGACGCCCGGCAGCGGTGAGGGCGATCGCTGGCTGGAATCCAATCTCGATTTCATGGTGCCCGGCCAGGACGAATTGAAATTCGTGCTGATGGACGAGGGCGATTACGAATGGTCGAAGGCCTGGTGCGCTGAGCGCGGGGTATGGGACCGATATACGGTTTTATTCAGCCCGGTCCAAGGGGTGCTGGATCCTTCTTGGCTGGCCGAGCGGATCGTTGCAGATGGCCTACCGGTGCGGTTCCAGATGCAGTTGCACAAGCTCATCTGGGGCGCGGAACGGAGCGGGGTCTAGGCGATAGAGCTGATCAGGATTTCTTCCACTGCCCAAGCATCTGCTCCAACGGACCGGTGACGGCGGGGCCCTGTTTGCGGGCCCGGGCGATGGCCAAAGCTTTTTCCAAGAGCTGGACTGCCTGGGTCTTATCCCCGTGAAGATACAGAAGGCGCGCCTTCACTCCAAGGTTGGAGGGCTGCTCGTTGAGCTTGATGGAGCGGTCGATCCAGCCTAGAGCCTCTCCCATGTGGATCTCCTGATCCACGCAGTATTGGGCTGCGTCGCTCAGCAGTTTCCAATCTCCGGGGCGCTCCCTCATGGCTTTGCGCATCTTGGCGGTGACGATCTCGTCCACGTCCACTTCCACCAGCAGGCTGACTCGCACCTTCTCCCAGTACAGGTCCACGTAGGCGGTGGCGCTGCTGGCCGGGTAGATCTCGTAGGTGAGCCATTCCGTGTGAGGCACTGCCTTGGGTTTCACATCGATGCGCAACACGTCTTCGCGGGGATCGTATTCCCAGGCCCCCTCTTGGCGGGCCCGCTTATTCAGGATCACCGTCCAGTGATCCTGATAGGGGATCGAGAAAAGCGCGTAGGTGCCTGCCGGGACCTTCTGACCGTTCACCTGCACCGAGTCGCTGAAGCGGATGGTGGTGGCTTCATTGGCGCCCGTGCGCCAGACCTGGCCATAGGGGACGAGGGCACCGAAAATGGGTCGCCCCCGCACCGCAGGGCGGTGATACAGAACGTCTACGGTGGTGGTGCCAATGGTTTGAGATACCCCCGCCGAAGGGCTCAGTTGGGGAAAGATCTGGGGAGGAGGAAGGGCGGATAGGGTGATGGCGGCGTACGCCGCCACGATGATCCATGCAGGTTTATGCATCAGTCGCCCATTTTCTCGGTCTTCCACGCAGCCAACTCACGCTCTTTGTCATCAAACCATTCCTTGGGCGGCTGTTTATCCGCAGGCAGCGCCCGGGCGGTTTGGATGGCCTTATCTAGCCACAGGGTTGCTTCGGCTTTCTTGCCGGTCCAGCGCAGGATGCGGGCCTTGGTCTCCTGATTCCAGAAACTCGTCCCGGCCTTCAGGCTCTTGTCGATCCAGGCGACGGCGAGATCCTGATGGATCTCGTTCTTCTGACAATAATCAGCCGCCTGGTACCAGGGCACTAGGTCCGAATCCGGGGCGGAGGCCAGTTTCGTTTGGAGGTGTTTCCAATAGACACCCTTGGTGTCAAAGGCCACGGGGAAGCCCACCCGCAGGGTCTCCCAGGACAACTCGACGCGAGCGGTGCTTTCTCCCGTCAGCCGGATGCGGTAATCCAGCCACTCTTCGTAGGGGATGCTCTCGGGGTTCACCTCAAAGCGGAGCTGGTCGTCCTTGGCATCGTAGGAAAAAGAGCCCCACTGTTGGGCTTTGCGGTTGAGGATCAGCGTCCATCGATTGAAACCGGGGATAGCGAAAAGCGCGTAGACACCTGCGGGGACATCCTTGCCGGCCACCTTGCAAGCATCGCTGAAGGTAATCGTTGTGGCGGCGTTGGCGCCCGTTCGCCAGGTCTGGCCGAAAGGCACCAGCTCTCCCCATATGACGCGGCCCTTCACCGCCGGACGATTGAAAGAAAGCTTGATGGAACTGATGCCAATGTCCTGGGTCAAGGTGGCCGCAGGGCTCGTCCGCATGGGGGTGATGCGGACTTTTTCGGGGGGATTCTCGGTTGGTTTCGGCTGAGCCACCAGGACGGCGGAAGCACAGAGAAGAGCGGCGAAGGCGCGCATGAAAACTCCGGGGAGGAAGGACAGTTTAAGCCGTGGGAGGCCAAAAGAATCGGCCAGGATTCTTCAGGAAAGAGCGGCGCAAGGCGCCGCCGAGGTTCCGTCGGGCGCTTGCCGCCAAGCCACGGGCGCGTTCGGCCGTGAGCAAGGCCAACCCGAAAGAGACGCCAAAATTCAGGATTCCGATGAGACCGATGCCCACCAATCCCCAGGCGACCGCTTCCCAAGGAACTGGGCCCGTGGACCAGAGCTGGCCTACGCAAAGCGCGAGGGAAGCGGCTGAAAGGGTGACGTGGCGAACTTCGATGGGAAGACCCATGAAGGCCAGCAGCATGGGCAGGAAACCCAGCAGCAGCCCGAGCGCGATATAGCCGATGACTCCGCTGAAGTGCTTCTCGATCAACAGTGCCAGCTTCGCGGCGCGCTCGGGTCCAAGCCAACGGCGCAGGCCTCGATTCGCGCTGAGCGCTGCGGGGAATTGGCGGAAAGCGCTCCAGTTTCCGGCCCAGCCGGAAGCCAGGCTGGCCAGCCAGAGCAGCACTCCCGTTAGCGCCGCGAAGGGCAGCGTCCAGGAATGGAAGGGATGCAAATCGTGTAGCCCATGGACGGCTTTTTCGGCGCTCAGCAGTGGGTGGCCCGCAAGGCCTTGCCACGCGAAATCCAACAACAGGGCGGATGGAAGGGTGATGAGCACATTGCCGAGGGTCGCCGCCACCTGGGACCTGGAAATGCCCGCGCTCAAGTCCACCAGAACTTCGGAATGCTCATCGTTTTCCAGGGCTCCGGCCAACGCCGACGCGGTCATGGCGGGCTGTTTGGAGGCAAGGGTGAAATGGCAGAATTGCATGGCGATGAAGCTGCCTGAATAGTTTGCCGCCAGCAGCAGACCCATGGGCATGGGCGCGAAGGGCAGGGCCCCTAGGCCGTATTTGAAAGCGGCGGTGAAGGCGGTGAGGGCACCGCCGCCAGCCCCAGCCAGGGCGGTCTTCCACCATTCTCCCCGGGTCCTGGCGACATAGTGTTCACCGGTCTCGCTGGTGTGTTCCACGATCTTGCGCGCCAAGCGCCGGAGCGTGCCGCGCGCAAGTCCCGACAGGCTGCGTTGATCGGCGCCCATGCGAATGAGCAGTGTCGCCAGGAGGATGCCTTGCCCTTTGCCCTGCGCCATTTCCACCAGCCGCGTCATTCGGCGCAAATGAATTTCTAGAAGATCCAGGCGGTAGACCATGTCGGCGGATACGCCGTGCTCATCCAGGTGCGCCAAGGCCGCTTGAAGGCGCACGTGGCAGGCGGCCAGTAGATCGGTCCATTGTTGGCGCGCTTCAGCCAATTCTGGATTTTCCCGCAAGGCGGCGATGGCGCCGGGCAGTTGGCCGAAGGGTGAATCCAGTTCCCGTGATTCGGGCGAGATACCCAATAGATCCCGTGAAAGTCCGAGCGCCGCCGCGCGGAAACTCAGCAACTGCGCGGCGTCCCAGATGGCGTCGGGGGGCAAGGACAGCAGGTTTTCCCAGGGAGCGAGATCCTTGGGTGACAGCAGCTCAAGCCATTTCGCGTCGTCCTCGTCCAGCCTTAGGCGCTCCAGCAAGGCATAGAGATCACCCGCCTCGTCCAAGCGGGGGATGTGTCTGTCCACGAGCCGTTGAAAGGCTTCGCCCACGAAACCTGTCCGATTGGGAAGCCCCGTTTCCGCGAGCATCCTGACGCCGCTGGTATGGGTCCAGACGCTGCGAATCCGGGCCCGGACCGCTTCGGATTGCGGGTGGTCGGAGAGGGCGTCATTGAGCATTCTCAGTTTTTCGGTGCGCGGCGAGCGGCCCCCCCATCGGAATGGTTCCGCTTCAAGCAGCCACCGCATCAGGGATTCCAGCCACTCGACGTTTTCTCCCGGTTGCGCAAGCAGACCAGAAACCTGCTGGTGCAGCGTTGAAAGGGAAGGATCGGGCGGAGCTGACATAGACATCAGTATCCGCGAGTGCGATCCACGGCGTATTGAACAGGGTGACCCTCTGCGAAGCGCCGCAGATTTTCCAGAATGTCGGGGATCAAATCTTTTGGCGTGGAAGGGCCGCTGTGATGAGGGGTGACGGTGACCTTGGGGTGGTGCCAGAGCGGCGATTCAATGGGGAGGGGCTCTTCCGTGAAAACATCCAGCACCGCGTGGCCAAGGGTTCCGGCATCCAAGGCGGCCAGCAAATCAACCTGGTTTACAAGATCGCCGCGGCCCACGTTGATCAGCGTCAGGGCTGGATTTCCGTGACTGAGTAAGGCTGAATTCACCAAGCCGCGGGTCAGGGGAGTGGAAGGCGCGGCGAGCACCAAACACCGCGCCGTTGGAAGCAATTCACCCAGGTCCGTCGAAGATCGTAAGTTGAATTCCGAATCTTCGCGGGGGGTGTAGACGATGCCGGTCACGTCCATCCCAAGCTCACGCAAGGCTTTGCCGATCTGCCTTCCGATGCGCCCGAAACCCAGCACCAGGGCGGATTTACCGCCGAGATCCTCCGGTATGACTTTGGGATTCCAAAGGCCCGCGGCCTGCGCCTTGGCACATTCATTCACGCGCTGGGCTTCGGTGAGCAAATGTCCACACACATAGCGCGCCATCCAGAATCCGAAGCGCCCATCAGCCCGGGTGATGGGAATGTGGTCAGAGAGTTCAGGATGGTTCACTAGATGGTCCACACCCGCGCCGCTGTTCTGCACCCAGGCAAGCTTCGGCATCCTTCCCGTCAGCCCTTCAGGCAGTTTCCAGCAGAACATACCCTCGGTTTCGGCCAACCATGCTGGATCCAACGATTCCCATTCGCGGGGATGAGCTCCGCGGATGTCGAGGCGCGGCTCGGCCTGCTGGAGGGCCGGAAGCCATTGGGTCCACCGGTGATGGATGACGGCAAGTTTGCGCATGGGCATCAGTTTCATTGAGGGGCCCGTGAAAGGGAAAGCTTCAATTTCATTCAAGTTGTGGAATGCTGATAGCAACTGGGCACTGACCCCCTGGAGGATCTGATGAAGAAGCTCGTACTCACCGCTCTTGTCGCTGCTTTCGCCGTCACTGGCTTCGCGGATACCGCCAAGAAGTGCGACAAGGCCGGATGCGCGGACAAGGCCTGCGCGGAAAAGGGCGACAAGAAAGAGTGCAAGGACAAGAAGGATTGCAAGGATGCAAAGGACTGCAAGGAGAAGAAGACCGAGCCTGCCAAGGCATAAGCACTTTCTTTGAATGCAAAAGACCCTGCGCCCGCGGGGTCTTTTGCATTAGACGGGAACGCCCTCAAAACTCTCTTTCGCGTGGTAGCTGCTACGGACTAGGGGACCGCTTTCCACGCGCTGAAAGCCCATTTCCAGGCCTTTTCGGCGATACATGTCAAATTCCGCGGGCTCCACGTAACGCTGCAAGGGGAGATGTACTTGGGTGGGCGGCAAATATTGGCCAAGGGTGGCGATGTCTACTGAGGCGGCGCGCCAATCTTTCATCAACTCCAGCACTTGTTCCGCAGTTTCACCCAGGCCCACCATGATGCCGCTCTTCGTGCACATATCCGCGGAAACCCGGTCGCGATGTTTGGCGGCGCGGCTTAGGACGGTCATGGATTGTTCGTAATCGGCGTCGGGCCGAACTCGCTTGTAGAGGTGGGGAACGGTTTCCACGTTGTGGTTGAGTACTTCGGGATGGGCCGCCAACACTGCGTCTAATGCCGCTTCATCGCCCCTAAAATCTGGGATGAGGACCTCCACTCCGCAACCTTGATTCACCGAATGAATCCACTCAATCGTCTTAGCGAAATGGGCCGCGCCGCCATCGGGAAGATCATCCCGGTTCACGGAGGTGACCACGGCAAATTTCAATTTCAAAGTGGCCACGGCTTCGGCGACGCGCTGGGGTTCCTCAGGGTCAAGTTCGCCGGGTTTACCCTTGCCCACACTGCAAAATCCACAATGCCGAGTGCAGATATCGCCCATGAGCATAAACGTAGCCGTGCGATGGACACCCCAGCATTCATTCAGGTTCGGGCAGCGGGCCTCTTCACAAACCGTGACGAGTTTTTTGTCCCGCATCAGGGCATGGACCTCCGCTACGACCTCGGGGGCCGGGATCTTGATTTTCAGCCAATTCGGGCGAGGGCCTGGGAGGACGGGAAGACGTGCCATGGTCTCAGAGCGTGTTTCAAAATGCGGCACGGCCGCGACGGAGGTCAGCCGCGATGCAGCGCAAGGAAGGGGCCGCAGCGGCATATAGATCATACGCACAAGGCCGCTGACGCCGCGATGTCCAGGCCCTGAGAGCCCGCAAGGGCGGGCGGGACGCCCCGCGTTCCGCAGGGCATGGATGCTGGCCCCGTCCCTTCGGGCTGGGGCGGCGGGCTTCGCGAGGCTGCGTTAGCCTCTCGTGGTGTATCGACATACACCGTGGTCGGCTGCCTTCTTGGTATCGGCGAAGCCGATACGCAAGACAAACTGATATCTGCCTCACTCGCCCGGCGCTCCCAGCGCGGCCATGCCTCATTTTGAAACACGCTCTAGTCTATCCAGTACAATGGACCCCATGTCCGAGCCCCCCATCCAGGAACCCATCGCTGAGGCCCCGCTGGCTCCGGCGGCCATTGAAGCACCTTCCCGGATCTTCGAGGCGCCCAAGGGATTCGAGACCAAATTTCGGGATCTGCCCTTGCGCCTTTCGACCTTTGAAGGGCCTTTGGATCTGATGCTGTACCTGATCCGTGAGCAGAAGCTGGACATCGTGAACCTGCCCATGGCGGAGGTCACCCGTCAGTACATGGATTACCTGATGCTCATGGAAGAGCTGAACATCGAGATCGCCTCGGAGTTCGTGGCCATGGCAGCCCAGCTACTGCAGATCAAATCGCGGCTGATGCTGCCCCGAACGCCGCAGGAGACCGGTGAGGAGGATCCCCGCGAGGAGCTCATCAAAAGGCTCATCGACTATCAACAGGTCAAGGAGGCGGCCCGGGAACTCTCCTCTCGTGAGGCTGAGTGGCAGTCCGTGGTCTACGCCAAAGGCCTGGACATCCAAGAGCACACCCGCACCGAAGAAGAGCCCATCCGCGCCACCTTGTTTGATTTGCTATCGGCCTATCGGGACGCCCTGAAAAGGCTGCTTCCGCCTCCGCCGGTGGAAGTCCGCACCGCGCCCAAATCCATCGAGCAGCGCATCGCCGAAGTGCTGGCCCAGCTGGCGAATCACGACTGGAAGCCCTTTGGTGGCCTGTTGGCCGATGCCCGCACCCGCGAAGAACTGGTGCTGACCTTTCTCGCTCTGCTTGAGCTGGTGCGCACGGGACGCATCAACTTGGTGCAGGTCGAAGCCTTCGGTGAGATCCGCGTGCAGGCGGCTTGAGGCATGCTATGGAACCGCTGAACCCCGAGCTTGTGGCGGAGCTGCGAAAGCACGTGATGACCGCGCGCGCCATGGGCTTCGCCCTCTGCTTTGGCGCGCCGGCGGTGTACCTTTTCCTGCTGATCCAAATTGCCTTCCATGGGGACTACCACCCGCTGCTGGGAGGCTTCCATGCGGTGCCCTGGGGAGATTTGCGCGTCATCGTGCTGTCCATGGCGGGCCTAGCCCTTCTGGCCGCCGGCCCTTTCGTCGTGCATCAGTTCTGGGTCCGGGCCAATGGCGCCGCCACCTCCCAGCAGCTTTTCGCGAGTCTCCG
>JANXXC010000279.1 GCA_025350765.1 Holophagaceae bacterium
AAGCCGCGGTGGACAATGCGGCTCGGGCCAGCGCGACCCTTGGCCCCATCCGCAAACAGCATGAAGAGCGGCTAGTCCAATGGAAGAAGGAGATCGTGGACGAGGAGCAGCGGATGAAGGGGTTGGAATCCCAGCCCGGCATGACCGAGACTCAACTGAAGACCCGCCAGCAGCTCAAGGCCGCTATTGAGGAGCGCCAGAAAGCCGTCCAGCACAGCGAGGCGTCAGTGCGGACGATTGACGAAATCCTTGGCCGCCTTAGTGAAGACAAAATGCTATTCGAAAAATCCGCTGCGGAGTGGAATGGATTTATCGCCAAAGAAAAGCTGGACATTGCCCAGGCCGGATCCGTGGGGAAATTCGTCTCGGACAAGCTGGAGCAGGTGAAGGCCGATGATGCGAAACCCCGCTTCGATCGACTTGCCTATGGCCGCCGGCTGGCCAAGCTGGATCCTTCCAATCTGGACTGTCGGCGCTTCGTCAATGGGTTGATGGGCATGGAGGATCCTGCGGATGGAGCCGAGGACGCAAAACCATCCTCTCTGAAGAAGCGGAAACGAAAATCCAATTAAAAAAGCCCCGCGATCGCGGGGCTTTTTTACGTTGGGCCCGATCTTAGAAAACCCAGCCAAAGCTGACCTTCATGAAATCCGCAGAGGGAGGTTCTTTTTTGGCCAGGTCATTGCCGCTAAGAGTCTTGTGGAAGGCCACCTCAAGGGTGAATCGGTTGGCGGATCCGTAGCCAAAACTGTGACCGAGGCCGGCGCTTCCTCCTAGGCGGCTCTTGCGAGTCGTATCCGTCGACGCGTCACCCCACCAATCCTCGAAGTTAGCGTTCGCGCTGCGATCGAATCGTTCGAAATCCGCGGAAGCCCCCACAAAGAGGTAAGTTCCTTTGTGCCTGAAGGCCCCTTGGTCCAAGAAGAGCTGCATCTCTCCACCGATTCCGAATAGTTCATGCTTGAGATGCAGGTCCGAGTATCCCGAGGCCGTATTGGTTCCATTGGTGGACATACCGTTGAAATTCAGCCGCAGGGCAAAGGTAGGATCCACCGGAAAGCTGAGGGTGAGCTGCCCCCCCAAGCCAAGGTCATAGCCATCCGTTTGTTGCGTGAGTACGCCGGTGGTTGGGGGATAGGTTTTGTTGCGGAAGTCCCCGGTTGGAAACCCCAGATTGATCCCAAATCCCACATGGGGTTCCTGGGCCATTAGCGCCGTCGTGGCCCCTAAGGCGAGGATCAGGGGGAAAATTCGCATTGCTCGCATGGTTACCTCCTTCGGGGTCAGAAGCGAAGGTTGTGCCATAAAATACTAAGTATAATTGATCCAACAGCTTAATATTGACCCAACCGAATACCCTGGGGGGAAATTCGCCTCGGGCCGTTGCGTAAATGCAACGGCAATGAGGCGTGCCGAGGGTGGGCTACTGGATTAAGCTGGTACCAAAGCGAGACGAAACATGGTCTGGAAGCAGGATTTAGCCCAACTCAAACAACAGATGAAGCCAGACTTGCCGCAGGCCTCGCCTACGCCCAAGCCGGTCAAGCCACCGCAAACGAGTCAGTCCCTTGAAGATGCGGATCTGATCTTCCTTCAAGCCATGGGGGGGGTGGCGGTGCCCCCAACGCCAGTGAGTGCTAGCCCAATCTCTGTTTCAGGGGCTGTTCCGGCCCCCAGATCATTGGAACCGGAATCTGATTTTTCCGCAGTTTTGGGGGATTTGAAGGGGCTGCGTCCGCTTTCCCAAAATCCAGTATTCGAGGCGCCGAGCTCTGCGCCTTTGCCTACCGCCGCCTTGTCGGCCCCACCTCTTGTGCCTGCGCCGGCTTTGCCGCTTGCCCCATTCTCTGAAGCAGCGCCAAGCCCAGTTCGCCTGGAATCAGTGATCGTTAGGACGGAATTACGCGAGACACCAAAGGCAGCCATGGCCCATCCCCAGGAAGCTCCACGGCTTCGTTCGGGCCCAGCGCTCATTCATCTAGCGGCTGGCATGGCGGTCGAGGTAGATGGAACCTTGGATCTTCGCCGCCACAGCGTGAACGATGCTCGTGAACGTCTGCGGGAGAGAGTGGGGGACGGCGTTTCCCTTCAATGGCGAACTCTCTTGGTGACGCTAGGACCCAGCGAGGCGCTGAAACAAGGGCTATTGGCCTTCCTGACGACTCCCCATGCGCAATTCGTCTCCCGGTATGCTCAAGCTCCCATCCCCATGGGTGGTGCCCAGGCTTGGATCCTGTACTTGCACCGAGAGCATACCGACGAAGCCTGAACCCGAACAGACCCGTGTGGAGACGCCATGAGCCTGCTGGCCGTAGGAAGTGTTGCCTTTGATGACCTGGAAACCCCCGCGGGTCGCAGAGAGAACCTGTTAGGGGGCTCTGTGACCTATTTCACATTGAGCGCCAGCCACTTCGTGCCGACTCAGATGGTGGCGGTGGTGGGAGAAGATTTTGGGCCCGAACAGCGCGGAGTCTTTGCAAACCGTCCGATCGATTTGTCGGGATTAGTGCAGAAACCTGGCCGGAGCTTCCGTTGGAAGGGGGCCTATGGGCGGGACCTAAACGAGGCCCGGACTTTGGATACCCAATTGAATGTCTTTGCGGATTTCCACCCGGAGATTCCGGAGTCCTTCCGGCAATCTCCCTATTTATTCCTTGGGAATATTGAACCTTCATTGCAATTAGACGTCGTGCACCAAATGGCCAACCGACCCAAATGGGTGGCCTTGGACACCATGAACTACTGGATCCGCGGATCCCGTGAGGCGTTGGGGGAAGTTCTAAAAAAGGTAGATATCTTGCTTGTGAATGAGATGGAGGTCCGTGAATTGACCCTGGAGCAAAACCTCATGAAAGCCTTTCGCCGGGTCCTCGATTTCGGCCCGAAAGTATTGGTTATCAAACGGGGCGAGTATGGAGCAGTATTAATGACCCCTGGTTCTGTTTTCGCGGCCCCGGCCTACCCCCTAGAGGACATTGTGGACCCGACAGGAGCTGGAGACACTTTTGCGGGTGGTTTTCTGGGGAAACTCGCGCAATTGGGGCGCATGGACCTGCCGGCGCTGAAACACGCGGTTCTCATGGGCACAGTCATGGCCAGTTTCACTGTGGAGCAATTCGGGACCGGGCGTCTGGAAACGGTCCAAAAAAAGGACCTTGATGAAAGGTCCAAAGCTTTTTCCGACATGATCCGATTGGACGATCTATAATCTTTCGTAACCTACCCTAGGGAGAATGTGATGGTTTTGCACAAGTGGCTGCGCCCTTTTGCCATAGCGCCATGGTTGACGGTGCTTTCCATCGGTCTGGCGGCCCAAGATGCCCCCAAACCAGCGGCAACCGCGGCGTCCTCTACCGCCCAGGAATCCTCGCCAAAAGGTACTGTCCAAGTTGCCGAGCACCAATCCAGGTGGGCCTATCCTAGGGAAATCACCATTCCTGAAGGGACCCTCCTGCATATCGTGCAGAAGGGCGATACCTTCTGGGGACTGGCAAGCCGATTTCTAGGCAATCCCTATGCTTGGCCGCAGATTTGGGAACTGAATCAATGGGTGAAGGATTCCCATTGGATCTACCCCGGGGATCCCATTTTAATCGACGGGTCCAAGAAGGCCATCGCGAAAGAAGACGGCACGGGCGAGGATGCGAAGCCGGGCACACCCGTGGCCCGTGTTCCCACCGAAAGCCCTGATCTCACGGCTCCCAAGGATGTGGCCGAGCTTCCCCCGGACCGCAGGCGGATAGAGGGTAAACAGCGCAACGAGTTAGGCTTCGGCTTCCAGGACTTCATTCAGATGCCCTACTTGGCGCCCAAAGGATCGGATGCCCTGTTCCGAGAGCTGGGCGCCTTGCGCATCACGGGCACCAAGCATCCCGAGCGGCACAACCTCATGGACGGCGAGGTTGTCTACCTGAATGGTGGCCAAGACAAAGGACTGAAGGCCGGGGACCGGTTCGTGATCCTCCAGGTTCGGAGAAAGGCCCTCTACCATCCTTCCGATATCCACCAGCGCCATTCCCTCGGGTCTGTCGTGCAACAGGTGGGAGTCCTACGAGTGACTACTGTGTTGCCCAAGGGCTCAGTTTCTATCCTGGAGCGCTGCATGGACGCGGTGGTGGTTGGGGACCATGTTGCCCCCTTTGTGGAACCCGCTAACATCCCGCTGAAGCTGCGAACGGATCTTACCGAACCGATGCCCATCAAAGACCTCGGGACGATTATTTACGCCCGGGACACGCACTCCAACACCGCCCAGGGCGAACTGATTATTATCGACAAAGGCAGCGCTGATGGGCTTCAGGTGGGTGACCAGATGGTCGCCCTTCGTCGACGAACTTTCCCTATCACCGAAGCCCGAAACGAAAAGGATGAGGTCAAGGAGAAAACGAACTATGTTCTTGGCCAAGTTCTCGTTGTGAGGACCGGCGAGACAACTTCCACATGCCGAATCATCCGGTCTGCAGAAGAAATCGTGATCGGCGATCTCGTCACTCGATAGATTTGGTTTTTTGCAGCCCCTGGGACAACGTTTCAGGGGCTGCGCAGTTCTAGGACCTGTCTCGATCCCCGAGTCGGAAGTTCATAGGGATGAATGCAGGCGGTCCACCCCTCAGGAATGGGTTCAATGTGAGCCGCAGGGCCTTTTAACGCCCATAGGGGGGCCCCTCGCTGGCCATGCCTCAACCACCAGGATGTGAGCAGCGGGAGCGGACCTGCGGCTTTAGCGGTTCCTGCCCCCGCATCTTGGGGAGGCAGGTCCTCGGCCCGGCCTTCTAGGATCGTCAGATTGGGAATGGGAAGTTCGAGCATCACTTGACGAAGGAAGGCCATCTTCTTCTTGGATTTGTCCATGGCCCTGATATCCAGATCAGGCCTTAGCAGGGCCATGGGGACCGCGGGAATCCCCATTCCAGTCCCGAAATCCAGGACTCGGGTGCCGACGGCCAAGGGCCGGAGCAAAGGAAACAATGCTGCAGCATCGAGGATTAATTCCTCCATGCGCTCCGCAGGTTGTAAAGCGGTGAGGGCATGAGTCCGATTCCAGCGATCAAGGAGGTGGAGGAAGGCCTCGACCTTGGGAAGGAGTTCGGGGGGAAGTTGTGGGACCACGAGACACCATACCCCATTCGATTCGTTTTGCTGAAGGGGGAATCTCAAAGTTAAAGTAGGGGTAAAAATAAAAGTTAAAATTTTTATTATCAATACCTAAGATATAAATTACCAGATTCTAAGATTCTTGAATCAAACTTTTTAAAGGATACAATTTGCAAGTGGATATTGACAACTTCCTGATTTTCGACGACTTTTGAAGATACCTTTACTAGGCTCTCCGAGGATCACATGGAAAGCAGTGCGATTCCCTTCAAGATTGATTGGTCGAGCAAAAGTAAATTTCGGGGCCCCGGGGAGCAATCGCTGGGGCTCCTCATTCGCAAGCTAAGGGACCACCTCGCACCGAAAGCCCAAGGCATTTCAATTAGTTACGTTGATGATCGACATATGCGCCGCCTTAATCGGGAACACCGTGGAATCAATCTCACCACGGATGTATTGAGCTTTCCGGCTGAACCTGAGGAAGGGGCTTATCCTCATCTAGGCGACCTCGTCATCTGCTTGCCCGTCGCTGAAAAGATGGCCCAGAAACTCGGGGTATCTCGTCGACGGGAGGTTGAAACGCTGCTGATCCATGGATTTCTCCATTTGTGTGGCTTCGACCATGAAAAGGACGATGGGCATATGCTGGCGCTTCAGGCCCAGCTTGAGCGGGATCTTCTGGACGAAGATCCTCTGCCCATGTCCCTCAAGCGAGGAAGAAAACCAGGCAGCAAGGTCAAGGTTATGAAGGATGGCTCCCGTGTGGTCGTCACGGGCCGCGCCGCTGGGGCCTTGAAGCGTCAGGTGAAGCTCAAAAAGCCAAAAGTCAAAGCCACCAAATTGGCTACGGATTCCGGCAAGCCCAAGCGCGGACCCGGCCGGCCTCGGAAAGAACCCGCCACCGTGGCATCCCCCGCGCCGCTTCGCCGCACTACCCGCCGCAAAAGGGCCCCTAAACCCCGCAGTGGTGTTATCGCATAGATCCAGGGTTCCCGGGGATCTCTGATGGCTCCTCTCACGCCATCGCGATACCATGGCTCTTTGGCCTGAATTGGGCCTCCTGCCGGAGCCTTCGTGATCAATCTGCTCTTGAGCCTGGGCGCCGCCGTGGTCCTGGTGATCCTGGCGAGCTTTGCCCGCATCAGTCTCTGGTTTAGCGTGCCCATGGGCCTTCTCGCTGGAGTCGGGCTCTTCATCTACCTCGGGCGAAAAGTGCAGCAAGATCTCGAGAAAATATTCGCCCGAGCCGGTGAACTCCTGAAGAAGCAGAAGTTTGACGCCGCCATTGAAGTCATGAAGGAAGGCTACAAGCACGGCCCTCGGCAATTCATGGTGAAGGGCTCCATTGATGGCCAAATCGGCGTGGTGCAGTACCTCCGAGGGAAGAACGACCAAGCCGAACCCCTGCTGCGCTCATCGTCGATGCAGCACTACATCGCCAAGGCGATGCTGGCCATCTTGCAGTGGAAACGGGGGGAGAAGAAAAAGGCCCGCGAAACCTTTGACTTGGCCTTGAAAACCGGCAAGAAAGAAAGCCTTCTTTACGCTGTCTACGCCTACGTTCTGGTGGAGATCGGCGATCGTGGCAAGGCAATCGAAGTGCTCAACAAAGGACTGGAAATCTGCAAGGGCGACGAACGGCTTATCAGCAATCGCACGCTGCTACAGAACAACAAAGCCATGAAGATGAAGGTCTACGGCGACCAGTGGTACCAATTTTTGTTGGAGCGTCCCATGGTTCGGATGGAGCCGCCACCCTACGCCAAGGTCTCTCGCCGCGCGGTGCGTGGCTGAGCCCACGAGAACCCTGTATCGATCAAAGGAGTCCCCATGTCCGGCCACAGCAAATGGTCCACCATCAAGCACAAGAAGGGCGCCGCTGATGCCAAGCGCGGGAAAGTATTCACCCGGGTCCTGAAAGAAATCACCGTGGCGGCCCGACTGGGCGGCGGTGATGTCGCCAGCAATCCCCGCCTGCGTCTCGCGGTGGATACCGCTAAGGGCGCGAATATGCCCAAGGACAACTGGGAACGCGCCATCAAGAAAGGCACCGGCGAACTCGAGGGCGTAACCTACGAAGAGGTGCAATACGAGGGCTACGGCCCCGGCGGCGCGGCGATCATCATCGAAGTCGTCACCGATAACAAGAATCGCACCACACCGGAAATCCGCAGTTACTTCTCAAAGTTCGGCTGCGAAATGGGCGCCATGAATTCCGTGGCCTATATGTTCGCCAAGCAGGGTCAAATTGTCGTAGATGCCGAAATTCCTGAGGACAAGGTCATGGAAATCGCGCTGGAGGCCGGCGCGGACGACGTGCAAGATCAGGGCGGTGCTTGGGTCATCACCACCAGCCCCGAGGCCTACCAGGCCGTCAAGGACGCCGTGGATGCCGCCAAATTGCCGACCATCGAATCCGGGATCATCAAAGCCGCTGGCAACATGGTCCATCTGCAAGGCCCCAAGCTCGCTACCTTTCTGAAACTCGTGGATGCCATCGAGGATAACGACGACGTGCAAAACGTCTGGCACAACGCGGAGTACGACGAAGAAGAGTGAGTTACGCGGGGTTAGGAGTTGAGAGATCGGGAGTGATGAAGGGTACAATCTCCTCGTACCCCAGAATTCCAGACTCATCACCCCTTTAAGGCGCTCTGAATGAATGCCACGTCCCCTTTAGCCATTGCCCGCCTTGTGGGTCTGGGCTCCGTTCTCCTTCGCCTCCCCCTTGCCGCCCAGGAGGTCCCCGCTATCCAGGTGCGTTTGCCTGGAGACAGGGGCGAGACCCTTCGATTTAGGATGGAGGCTGCCCCGGAGTGGGCGACCCTTTTTTATCGGGCAGCGGGCGAAGAGGAGTTTCACGGGCTACGTATGGAGCCCAAGGATGGTGGCCTGGAAGCTCCATTGGCTGCGGGCGACGTGGGGAGCCGCACCCTCCAGTACTACTTGGCCTACAAGGACGGTGGTGGAGTCCACTACTTGCCGACCTTGGCACCCAAGGAACTACTGAACTTGGATCTTCCCGCCGGGCCGGAAGGAAGCAAAGTCGCCAAGGGAACGGTGAATCCGGCAAAGGGGTTTTCCTTCCATGTGGACGGCAGTCTTGAGCAGGTCGTGGATCGGGCGATCCAAGGGCCGGGCGAAAATATCTTTCTCGCATCGGGCCAAATCCAGCTTGGCTATGAAGGGGTCTGGGTAGAGCATCACGCGAACCTAGAGGCCCGTGTGGTCTACACCGACCAGCCGACGCCGGGGCAATCCAGGTGGTCGGTGGGTGAACTGAAAGGCCAATACGGATATCGCGAACACAAAATCCAAGCGGGGGACATGGCGCTGCAGGAATCCGAATTCACGATCCCGAATGGCGGGCGGCGTGGGTTTGATTACACCTACACCTCCACAACTCTTTACGCGCATGCTTTCGCCGTGAACAGCCAGCGCCTACCGGGCTTCCAAGGGCTGATCTGGCCAGAGGGGGGTGTGGGGGTATTTGGGGTCGCCCTGGGCTACGGCTGGTTGGATGGGAAACTGCGCACTAAATTCGTTTTCGTTACCGGGAAGGATGATCCATCCAAAGCCATCAACGCCGGTTTTTCGTCATTCTTCACGTCGCGGGAAGGCTCCGTTGGCGCACTGGTAATAGATTCCTCGCTTCTGGACAATCGCTTGAATTTTTCCGGTGAGTACGCCCGGAGCCGCTACGACGCCGATGCGCAAGACGCCATCGGCAAAGTCACCGACTCTGCCTGGCGCCTTGGGGGTACCTGGACGGATTCCATCTTTAACGCCCGGGCCTCTTACCGGGTGATTGGACACGATTTCGGTTCGGTGGGGATTCCTATTTTGGCGGGGGATCGCTGGGGCCTCGACGGCGGCCTCGGCGTCAGTTTTTCCCGGTGGGGATTCAATCTGAATGCCGTTTCCGAGCGGAATAATCCGGGTGGAAATCCGCTCGAGACCAAGGCCAAGCATGATGTTCAAAATCTGGACGCCCGATGGACCGGCCTGCCGGGTTTGACGTTCAAGACCGGTTTCAGCCATGGGGAGCAGGAGGCGGAGGACCCGAACAACCTTCAGGTTCCCTTCGCCAACAGCCGCCGTGTGGGGGCTTTCGCAGGCCTCGATTGGGCCTTCGGAACTTCTGGTGCGCTAACCATTCAAGTCCAGTCGGACCGCCTGCGCTCCACGGGCCAAGTGGATACTACCGGACGTTCGACGACCGTGACGCTGGGGGGAGCCTACGCCATTGGAGAGCGGCTGCGCATGTCTCCTTCCTTCACGTGGTCCAGGATTAGCGACGATGCCACCCAGGAGGAGACCCGCGTGACCGGCGTGGTGCTCAACGGCACCCTCACGCTCCTCGCCAACACCCTCACGCTGACCTTCAATGGAGCCTACAACCGCACCCAACTTCCCTCGGGCACGGCCCCATGGTCATCCACCGTGGACGGGGTCTTGCAGTACGCCCTGGATGGCCACCTGGGGGGTCGAGGACGCGCGGTCCTCGCCCTGAAGGGCAGGTACATCAATCGCCAGGATGTTCCGGTCCATGATCACCGTTTGTTCCTAACCTTGAACTTCGCTTTTTGAGCAGGTGGACCATGCACGCATTTCTCGGCCCCGCACTGCTCGCCTTCCTCAGCGCCCCCCTCAACGCTGTCCAAGGTGGTGCGCTCATCAATCTCAGCCCATCTCAACCCCGGGTGGATAGCCCCGTCACCTTCACGCTCAGCGCCGCGGTGCCCATCACGATGGTCACTTGGGATTTTGGAGATGGTGCTCTACCCTCCCCAGGGGGCGCGGTGGCCGTACATAGTTACGCAACGCCTGGCTCCTACGTCGTCCGGGCCGTCTATGACAGCAACAAAACGACGGCAACCGTACTGCGACCAATCACGGTGGTGGAGGTGCGCCGTATCAGCTACATTCCTTCCCTACCTGTGACGGGCAAAGAGGTCACCTTCACGGCCCAGGATTTCCTGTCCTCTGCGGTTCGATGGGCTTTTGGGGATGACACTCCCCCCGTCATTGGTAAGACCGTTCAGCCCCACATCTACGTGCATCCCGGGACCTACACCGTGGCCGCACAGGATCTGACTGGGGCAGCCAAACGGGAATTCCGGACTCAACTGACAGTCCGGGGTCAGGGCCCAAGCGCGCCCTTCGCGATTTCCTTCCTCGCCCTTCGCTGGGAGGATGGCACCACGGACCTGAGCGTGCGCAAGGACGACCCTGGTCCAGTGGCCTACGCGGATCTCAAGTTTGAAGGCACTGGGATGATGCAGGCTCAGTGGATGGTGGACGGGCGCATTCTGCAGACCTTCGCGGGACCCTTGGGGTTCGCCGGTGTTGTCACGCTGAATAGCGGCAGTTCGTTGGGTGGAGCGAACCCTGAGACTGCACAATTTCCACTTCCCACGAACCTGCTGGGGGAACATTTTGTGACTTTGAATGTGCTGAGCCCTAGCCTAGGCTTCCAGGCTCCAGTGCTTCGCTACTTCGTAAGTCTTGCAGGAGAACCGCCGCCTCCGGTGCTCTTATCCGTACGCCCAGCTTCAGCCCGGGCTGGAGAGGAAATTGAACTGGCCCTTAGCGGCCGCGGCTTCACGCCGGAGATGAAATTGGATTTTGGAAGAGACGTGGCACTGGTGGCACCGATCCGTGTTCTCAGCCCCACCCGGGCGTGGGTCAAAGTATTCGTGGCCCCCTCCGCCAAGCCGGGATCCCGAATCCTTCAGTCCCTCCACCCGCGTCGAGGCGACCCCAGAACCGCGAAATTCAAGATTCTGCCCCTCCGAAAGTGAGAGGCCGAGTTCTGGAATACAGCTTGAGAAAACAGGTCAAGGGCGTAGCCTGGAACAAGACCACCGATTCAGGAATTCAATTTCGACCCCATCAATCGTATTTGATGACAGCAGGCGATGAGGCTAACGTGGCCCGGCTTCATCACCCAATCCTTCCCGGCCGATATTGGAGAAACCCATGAACTCGAAAAATATCCTTAAAGCGAGCACATTGCTCTCGGTGGCGCTGGCAGCAACGGCGGTCTTTGCGCAAAAGGTCCCTAGCACCGCCGCCAAACCAGTTCCTGGACAACCTGCCCAGGCCGCTATCAACACATCCCATTCCAATATTAAACGCGTCACCTTTGTATTTTTGAATGCAAAAACGGGGAAGGAATTCGCTTGCACCACCGACGATAAAGGCAATGGAAAGGTGTGCAATATGCCCTCGGGAACTTACAAACTTTTCCTCACGCCAGAGGGTGGTCGAAAAGTTGAATGTCCATCGGACGATGTAAGTAAGGCATATGAAGTCCTATCTCCCCGCGATGTGGCCACCGGTCAGGCCTCGGGCAAAAGTGCGAGTGTAGTGGTAACCGGGACTCCCGGCGGCAGCACTTCCCCTATGCCCACCGGCAAAAGGATGCACAAGCCTTTTATCATTACAAAAGAATTGGATAGGATGAGCGCAACGGTTACACAAGTTGATGCATGTGTTGAATTCGCCATCAAAGAACAGGGTGTAAAATAGATTTAATATTTGGTTAAGACCAAGCAGCCTGCTTCCCTACGAAGCAGGCTGCTTGGTCTATGGACCTAAATTCCCGGCGGGAACCTAGCTGAGGCGGAACCGCCCGCGTCGAGGCGACCCCAGAACCGCGAAATTCAAGATCCTGCCCCTCCGAAAGTGAGAGGCCGAGTTCTGGAATACACCTTGAGAAACCATGGCAAGGGCGTAGCCTGGAACAAGACAAGCGATTCAGGAATTCAGTTTCGACCCCATCAATCGTGTTAAATGACAGCAGGCGATGAGGCTAACGTGGCCCAGCCTCATCGCCCAATCCTTCCCGGCCGATTTTGGAGAAACCCATGAACCCGAAAAAAATCTATAAAACAAGCGCATTGCTCTCGGTGGCGCTGGCCGCAACGGCGGTCTTCGCGCAGAAGGTCCCCAGCACCACGGCCAAGTCAGCTCCTGCGCAACCTGCCCAGGCCGCCATCAATAATTCCCATTCCAACATTAAACGCGTCACCTTTGTGTTTTTGAATGCAAAAACAGGGAAGGAATTTGCTTGCACCACCGACGAAAAAGGCAATGGGAAGGTATGCAATATGCCCTCGGGAACTTACAAACTTTTCCTCACGCCCGAGGGTGGTCGAAAAGTTGAATGTCCATCGGACGATGTAAGTAAGGCATATGAAGTCCTATCTCCCCGTGATCTGGCCTCCGGCCAAGCCTCGGGCAAAAGTGCGAGTTTATCGGTGAGCGCGACTCCCGGTGGCAGCGCTTCCGCCATGTCCACCGGCAAAAGGATGCACAAGCCTTTTGTCATTACAAAAGAATTGGATAGGATGAGCGCAACGGTTACACAAGTTGATGCATGTGTTGAATTCGCCATCAAAGAAAATGGCGTAAAGTAAAATTTAATATTTGTTTAATACAAAGCCGCCTGCTTCCCTACGAAGCAGGCGGCTTTGTCTAAACGCCTAAAGCCCCGGCGGAAACCCGCAGCTGAGGCGGAACCGCGCGATGCTCGGGTGGACGCTGCCATCGGCTCGGCGAATGATGAGAGGCGCTTCGAAGCCCGGCAACTCGGGATGGTTGCGCAATGATTCCGGCAGATCCGTGGCGCGGCTTCCTGCGAAGAGGCCGACGCCATAGGCATCGCCTTCCTTGAAGATCACGTCCTGACGATGCAGCAGCACCAAGCCCGCGTTGTGGTAGGCGGCTTCGGCGCGGGGGATTTGGTCCAACGGAAAAACGCAGGCGAAGACGCCGCCGGGCGCCAGCAATTTCACGGCGGCCTTCGCGTAGTCCCCAATGTCGCCGCGCACTTCGAGGCGCGCGGGGACGGCCTGGGGATGAGAGGCCTCGACACGAGTTCCCACGGGCCAATAGGGCGGTGATCCGAGCACCAGATCAAAGGGCGGGAAGTGCAGGAGCGCGTCTTCCCGCAGATCTCCCTGATGAATGTGGTAGCGCTCCTCCAGGCCGTTGTAGCGGGCGCTTTTGCGGGCCAGGCGGACGCTGATCTCTTGGGCCTCCACCGTGTGGATGGTAGCGCCGGGGCAGCGCCAAGCCGCGACCATGCCCACGCTGCCGATGCCTGAGCCCAGGTCCGCGATGCGCTCTGCCCGGGGGCACCAGCGCGTGCCAAACCAACCCGTCAGCAGATCATCCGTAGAAAAGCGATGGCCCTTCTCGTACTGGAAAAGCCGGTAATGACCGCAGAGGTAATCCAGGGTTTCGCCCGGTTCCAATTCCATATCGCCGGGTGGGATGGGGCCGGGACGCGTCCAGCCTTTGTAGGTGGCGTCACTCATTGCTCAACTCGTTTTCGTCCAATTCGATGTCGTGTTCTTGGGGGATGGGCGGAATGGAATCCACCTCGTGCTCGCCATCAAAGAGCGAGCCTTCGGGCATGGGCGGCTCAAGCTGACTCAGGGCGATGGCTTCCAGATTGCCCTCACCGAAATCCGCCAGATGCGGCAAATCATGAAGACCCTGCAATCCAAAATGCAGCAGGAATTTTCTAGTGGTGACGTACATCATCGGGCGTCCCACCACGGCTTTGCGGCCCGCGATCTCCACCAGTTCCCGTTCCAGCAAGGTCTTGAGTTGATTCGTAGACGAGCTGATGCCGCGGATCTCGTTGATCTCAGGGCCCGTGACGGGCTGGCGATAGGCGATGATGGCAAGCGTTTCAATCTGCGCAGGAGTCAGGCGTCCGCTGCGGATGGTGGTGACGAGCTTGCTCACCAGCTCCGCGTATTGCGGGGAAGTAGCGAGCCTCCAGCCGCCGCCCACCTCCAAAAGGCGCACGCCCCGCGGCGGCTGCAGGCGCTCATCCAGCATCTCCAAACCCGCGCGGATGGCGCCTTCGCCGAGTCCCGTCAGCTCCCGCAGCTTGGCCAGATCCAACACCTCGCCGCTGGCCAGAAAGATCGCTTCCAAAGCGCCCGCGAGATCGCCGCCATTTTCAAAAAGGGGTTCCTGATGAAAGAGATCTTCGGTCATTCAAAAGCTCCCAAACGCCGTCCGACTTTCACGTCGCCCTCCACGCGCCGCGGTTTCCACGCATCGCGCTTCGGCCCTCCGATGAGCAATACCACGGTGCTGCCGAAGGCGAAGGTGCCCAGGTCATCGCCGCTCGCGCAGGGCAAATCGGGCACCGCGAAGGCGCCATCCTTGGGGAGTTCCAGGCCCTGCTTCCAGCGCTCGTCAATGAGTACACCGCCCACATGCGTGGCGCCCACCAAGATCGCGGCGACTTCGAGGCCCTCATCGGCGCCGGTGCCCGTGGCCACCCAGGTGGCGCGTCGATTGCGTTCGTAGAGCTGCGCAACGTTCGCGGTCGAAGCCTCGTTCACAGGCCACAATTCGCCCTCCACGTGGCCTACGGAGGTCACATGCCCTTCGATGGGCACGTGGATGCGGTGGTAGTCCTTGGGGGCGAGATAGAGCGTCATGAAATATCCGCCTTCAAACCGCTTGGCGTCGGGATCGTGCTTGAGCAATTCGGTGATGCGGTAGGGCAGGCCCTTGGCCTGAATGGCCACGCCTTCAACGATGCGCCCACAGGCGATGATACGGCCATCCACAGGGCTGTTGATGAAACCTGGAATGGCATCATCTTGGGGCCGTAGGCCCGGTTTCAGGCGTCGCGTAAAGAGGGCCTGAAGGCTGGGGTATTGCTCCAGGGGAAGTTCCGCTTCCTCCAGGTTCACGCCGTAGCGCTGGGCGAAACCGCCCAGGAGCATGGGGCGCATGGACCGGGGAAGCGTGCGGTCGGCGGCCCAACCCACCACGGCGGATCCGATCTTTTTTGGATAGAGGCGCAACCATCGCAATGAAAGCGGGCCTCGCCCCGGTGCTAGTACCAGGAGAAGAAAGAACATCACCGCATATAGCGCGGCCAGCTTGGGGGAGGGGGGCCAAAACGTCATGATTCCAAGGTATCAGGAGCCCCCGGCTAGGCTGACCTGCCAGCCCCGATTCATTGACGCGGTTATCGGCTAACCCAAAAAGCGGGACACAGAAGGCATGGAAATCGCTCGGAAGACTGCGGAAGCGCAGGTTCAGCGTCACGTCCAGCAGGGGGCATTTGGATGTGGGCGCGACCTCGATCGCTTTTGAAGGCGAGTCGCTGGTCGCGCCCACATCTCAGGCGCGACGCGCCTGTGCCCGCGTTCCGCGGGCGACCCCTGCGTGCAACTGAACGGATCCTTCCGTGCACTCCAGCTTTTTTCTGCGTCCTCTGTGTCCCAACTTTTCGACGATGAGTGAGATGTCGGTTGAGCAAAGCCAGTAATCAGGTTCATCTTTATGCATCACCCGGAGATTCAATGCTGTTCGGCCTGGCCGCTTTTCTCGGGGCCTTCCTGCTCTTTCTTGTACAGCCCTTCATGGGCAAGGTGCTGACACCCCTTTTCGGGGGAGGGGCGGGGGTTTGGATTACTTGCCTGGTGTTCTTCCAGGCGGCCTTGATGGGCGGCTACGGATTGGCCCATGGCATCGCCACCCTGATTCCTCGCCGAAGACAGCCCATCGCGTATGGAATCACAGCGCTGATGGTCGCTCTGGGCCTCTCGTGGGCAGCGAGCAACGCCGGGGCACCCCTGCTCGTTTCTGAGGCCTGGCGAAGCGCCAAGGCCGTTTATCCGGCCCTGCGCACCCTTTGGCTGCTTTCCCTTAGCGCGGGCCCGCTCTTTGTACTGCTGGCTTCAACGGCGCCGCTGGTGCAGGCCTGGTACGCGAAGGTTCATCCGGATGCTTCTCCCTACCGGCTCTACGCGCTGTCCAACGCGGGTTCTCTTCTGGGTTTGTTGGCCTATCCCTTCCTAGTGGAGCCCTGGCTCAGCCTGGGACTTCAGGCTTGGTTTATCAGCGGTGCTTTTATCGTGGTCGCGGCCATGATGGGTGGGCTCGCGATGAAGGCCGCATCCATCGAGAGGGGTTCCGGGATCCTGATTCCCGAAGACCTCGCTCAGGTGAAAGTTTCCGTGAGCCATCGCTATCGTTGGGTCCTCCTGGCGACGGCAGGCTCGGCGCTGCTGGTGGCCATCACCCAGGTGCTCGCGTGGACCCTGGCCACCGCGCCTATGGTGTGGGTGCTTCCTTTGGCGGCCTACCTAGTGACCTTCATCGTTGCCTTCCGCTGGGAGCTATCACCGAAGCAATTCCTGATGGCGCTGCTGATCTTTCTGATCCTTTGTTTGGCGGGACCTGTTGCATCGCGCCCAGGCCATCCCCTGGCCCTCTTGATCTGGGGTCTGGGCCTTATGTTGTCCGGGGGGCTTCTGCTGCACAGCCACCTAGCCCAGGCTAGGCCGCCCAAGGAGCAGCTCACGGCCTACTATTTTTTCATCTCCGCGGGGGGTGCGCTCGGCGGAGCGGCTACGGCATTATTGCCGCCGATCCTATTCCATCGCTTCTATGAACTGCCCATGGCGCTTAGCGCGGTGGCCTTGGCCGCTTGGGGATCCGCGCTGGGGATGGAGGGGCTCAAACGCAGCCTGGCTCTGCTCCTGGCGGCGCTTGCCGGGGCCACCACCGGGGCTCTCGGTTTCGCGGAATCTCGAAAGGCGGGGTATTGGACCCGGGATTTCTACGGCGCCCACGCGGTGATGACCGTCGAGGGAAAGCTGGTGATGATGGTGGATGGGCAGGTGAACCACGGCTTGGAGCTGCTCCAGGAACCGCGCCGCCCCATCGCCTACTATGGCCCTGGAAGCGCGGTGGGACGGGCTTTACGGGTGCTGAGGTCGCAGAAGGAACACCTTCGCATCGGCGTTGTGGGCTTGGGCGGCGGCGGCATGGCAGCCAACGCCTTCGCGGGCGATGAGCTGGTCTTCTTTGAGATCAGCCCGGAGATCATCCGCCTATCGGGCTTTGAGCCCACTCACTTCACCTATCTCACGCACTGTCCCGCCAAAGTTGAAATTCAAGAGGGCGATGGCCGAGCCCTGCTCCAAAAAGATCCGCGGACCTACGACCTGCTGATGCTCGATGCCTTTTCGGGCGGCAATGTCCCGGTCCACCTGCTGACCCGCGAAGCCATTCAGATGTACTTGGCCCGCCTGAACCCTGGTGGGCTGCTGGTCTTCAACACCTCTAACCCTATGCCCATCCACCGGCCCATCCTCGCCAATGTCCGTGAATTGGGCGCCTGGGGCCTGGAGATCCATGAAACTGCGATCCGCGTCCCAGGTCTTCCAGTGCCCATCGAACTTGAAAACCATCAGATCGTAGTAGCGCTGGATTCTGGATTACTGATGCACCCGGAGCTTCTGGAACCCGCGTGGATCCTAACGGGGCCGGCTGATGGGCCTCCGCGATCCGCTGCAAAAAAAGCCTGGGACGCGGGCCAGCGAGACCTACGCGAGGCGCGACCCTGGACCGATGGCCGCAGTAGCCTGAGCGATGTGATGTTCAAGCGACGCTGATTACTGAGTCAGCACGAAATGATCGATCTCCGAGCCGTCTTCGGCGATCTGGCGCAGTCCGGCGCGATTGCCTTTGAGGTCCAGCACCGTGAAGGAGTAGCGGTCGCTCACCATGACCTTGGTGAAGGGCTGCCAGGTTTCAGGTTTGTCATCCTGTTTGGTGTTGTAGAGTTCGGCTCCGCCCGCCCCGGAGATGATGTAGATGATGCCCTTCGGCTTCGTGATTTTGATGCCATCAAAAGCTCTGTCGAAGGTGAAGAGGCCGGGCACTTCACCTTTGTGGTTCTGCGGGACGTTGGCCGCGGCATCCGCATCGGGCTTGAAAATTAAGGGCAGGCTGCGCTGGTAGGCATGGACATGGCCGGAGAACACCATCTGCACCCGGCGCTTCTCGAAGATGGGCGAAAGAAAGCGCATCCATTGATCTTCGAGATGAGCTGTGGAGCTGTTGAAGCCCGGATGGTGGAAGGCGACGAAACGCCAAGTTGCTTTTGACGCTCGGCGCAGATCCGAGTCCACCCAAGCTTGAAGAGCAGGGTCATTCCAATCCACATAGGGATTCGAATCCAGCACGGTCCAGTGGGCGTTGCCCAGGTCGAAGGAATGGTTGCCCATGGAAGGAAATCGCGGCCCGGCACCTTGCAGGAATTGAGACCAGAACATCGGCTGGATGATAGGCGTGTTGGGGCCTCCCGCTTTAAGTTCAGGCCCATTCATCGGCAGGTTCCAATAGAGGTAGTAGGCGAGGCCATCAGAGGGCCGATCGCCCTTCGCGTTGAGGGGCATCACGTCGTGATTTCCGAGGGTCGCGATGGTGGGCACGCGGCGCAGCAGGGGCGCGCCTTGGGCGGGGTCTGCGGCATCGGCGTTGTAGATGGGAAAGTAGTGGTCCAGGTACTCGGAGGCGCGGCCACGGGCATAGACGATGTCCCCAAGTACGAAGACTGCATCGGGCTTTTGCTCCTCCATGCGGATCGCGATGGCCTTCTGATGCTCGGATCCCGAGGCTCCATCTCCGTAAAGGAGGATGCGCTGAGACTGGCTGGCGTTCTTAGGGCCACGGCCTGCTGACTCGAAAACAGTCTTGCCATCTTTCGAGACCCGGTAGAGGAACTCCCTACCTGGCTTCAGTCCAAGAAGACCGGCGCTGTAGATTCGGTGCGCCTTCAGATCCGGAAGCTGCACGGTTTTGTAAGAGGGTTTGCCCATGGATGTCCAGGCCCCTTTGGGGGTGGCTTGCAACGCCACCGACCACGCGGCTTCCTGGTCCGGGGAGAGCCAGACGAGATCCAGGCGATCTCCTTTCGGTTGGGCCCCGAGCTGCAAGTAGGGTTTCGCGACAAAGGGATCCTGGGCCTGGAGCGAAAGGCCTAGCAGGGCAATGAGAAGGGATGTTTTAAGAATGTGCATGATGGGAGTCTAGGGTGCTGTGGGCACACTGGACACTCTTGATGAGGTTTCCATGTTCACTCGAGCCATTCTTCGCAGGCCCGGATCCAATTTTAGCGATGGGCTCACCACGGCCAGGCTGGGAAGGCCTGACTACGATCTGCTTCTGGAGCAGCACCAGGCCTATGCCGATACACTCATCGCCTTGGGCCTGGAGATCGAACTACTGGAGGCGCTCTCCGCCTTTCCCGATGCCTATTTCGTGGAGGACGTGGCCGTCGTCACGCCCGAAGTCGCGGTCATCACTCGGCCTGGAGCTTTGGCGCGGCGGGGGGAGGAAGAGGCCATGGTGCCGGTCCTGTCCAAGCACCGACCCTTGGTGCGCATCGTGGACCCCGGAACCCTGGATGGTGGGGATGTCCTGATCGTGGATCACACCGTCTTCATCGGCCTCTCCAACCGCACCAATGCCGAGGGCGCGGCTCAATTGGGCCGGATCCTGTCCACCCATGGCTACGACTGCCGAACCGTTCCTGTGGCCGACGGCCTGCATTTCAAATCCAGCGTCACTTGGGTGGGCGGGAATCGGCTGTTGGTGAGCCAACCTTTTGCCGCGCTGCCAGAACTGAAGGGATATGAGCAGGTCTTGGTGGATATGGACGAGGAATACGCCAGCAACACACTGCTCGTGAACGGGACGCTGCTCACGCCGAAGGGGTTTCCGAAGACCTTGCAGAAACTCAACTCTCTGGGGCTCCCCGTGGTGGAGTTAGACACTAGCGAGGCCCGGAAGATGGATGGCGGACTGACGTGTATGTCGCTGAGGTTTTGAAGGCCCTGCGGTTGCGCATCTACCGTTCGAATCCCCACTCTCCGCCACATAAGCGTAGCCCCCCGCGCCAAGCTTTTTGAGACAGGAGAAACTTCAGAGTCTTCTGTCGGGGCGGG
>JANXXC010000024.1 GCA_025350765.1 Holophagaceae bacterium
GCCGAGCTGGTGGCGAAGCTGCGGGGAGTGATTCAGGGGTGATGAGCGGGGGACGCGAGACAATGTGCTAAGGGCGGTCCCCTCATTACCTCGAACCTCAACGACCGCACCAGGTTGAGTCCGTTTATCAAGTATGAATAAGGCTATCTTCCTCTCGCCATATTGCACATCTCGCTCATCTGACCTAAATTCACACACTTGGACACAAAGATATCGCAGTGAGGAAAGTTCGATTGCGAAGTAGGATAAGTGCTGTAATCTCTGCTTTGGTTTCAACCCTGTTGAACAAGGCAAAACCATCTCCGCCGCTCTTTTACCTCTCGACTTGATGTAATCTCAACCTACCTCGCAAGTAAATTATGTCGATCTCGCCCTCCCCCCAACCCCCTTTCTCTTAGGAAGGATCCATGAAAATGAAGACATCACTTCTCAGCTTGGTCTTGCCGATCCTGCTCGCCGTGGGGACCCCACTCAGCGCTCAATCCCTTGAATATGGGATGAAGTTCGGAGCAGGGGCCACTGCCGGAAGCATTGGTTCCCAGGCACGGCGCGGCTCCCTCTCAACCGCTATTTTCGCCGATTGGAAATTCGGCCCCTCCAGCAGTTTCTTCGGAGAATTCACGTACCAGTATTTTCTGGCGGCGGACCACGAGGTGACCCAGTTCGGCTCGGGCTATTCCGTCAATGGGAATCTGGGGACACTCTCTCCGGCCACCTCGGTCGATGTCCGTCAGGACCGCCTCGAAGGTTATGGGGTGAACCTGGGCTATCGCCAGAAGCTGGGATCCACAGCTTGGTCTTGGCATGCGGGGTTGAGCCTGAACATCTTCAAGTCCACCCAGGAAGTCACAGGTCAACTACTCGCCGTGAACGCGATTGATGATGCGGCGGTGGGTGGCAGCGCGAATCGTCAGCGCTATACCGAAGGCCTGAACTACCGACCCTCGAAGACCGACTTGAAACCAGGTGCATTTGTAGGCATTCGTACTGAGATCACCCGCAACGCTTTCGTTGAATTCAACGCGAATTTTCTCGGGTATTCGCAGATCAACTACCTGCCCAAGGCATACACGGGGCAGGCCCCCGCAACCGAAACCAGCAGCAAGAACAAAGTCGTGACCGGTGTCAGCGTCGGCTTCAAATTCTAAACTTCTTCCATCGCACCAAATTTTCGGAGGCAAGACATGAAAGTGTTGCACAGACTGACCGCGCTAAGCGCTGTGCTGGTGTGTGGTGCACTGATGGCGCAGGAGAGCGTTGGCTCAGTGGTGGGTAGCGTCCATGACAAGGGCGGCGCTGCTATCGCGGGTGCCACCGTAACCATCACATCACCCAATTTGCTCAGCCAACGGACCATCAGGACCAATGAGAAGGGCGAATTCCGGATTCCCCTTCTCTTGCCGGGAGATTACACCTTGGTGATCACCAAGGACCAATACACATCTAGCAAGGGTGTGTTCCGCCTTGGCGCGGGCCAAATTATGCGTCAGGACGCGGTCCTGGCCCCGGTCCAGACCGAGAGCGCGATTGTGGAGGTCTTGGCCATCAGCGCCGCCGTAGACAAAACGGAGACCAAAACCGCTACGAACCTTTCCCTTGAGACGCTCCAGGGGCTTCCCTTGGGGTTGAACTCTTATGCGGCCATCGCGCTTTCCCCGGGTGTCGTGCCGGGCAATGGGAGTGTCGCCTACCCGGTGGTTCGCGGTGGATTGATCGGTGAAACGCAGTTCACCGTCAACGGCATCAGTGTGCGCGATAACGTGGTTCGCCAGGGCCGCCAGTTCGAGGCGGTGATCGATGATCTCACCCAGGACATCTCGGTCATCCAGTCCCCCTTGAATGCTAAGTACGGCAACGTGTCGGGTGGCATCGTGAATTTGGTGACCAAGACCGGCACCAATACTTTCGAAGGTACCCTTCGCGTGAAGTTGTCCAAATCGAGCTGGACCGCGGGCAATCCAAAAGTTCTGGGTCGAGATGGTGTGACAGCCGCTCGCGTGGCGACTGTCCCTCAATCCGATGACCTTGCCCGCACCTACGAAGTCACCCTCCTCGGGCCAATCGTTAAGGATCACCTGACCTTCGCCTACGCGGCCCGTTTCGCACCGGCCACCACGGGTCTCACCCAATTGACCAACTTGGCCTCCCTCGGCTTTACGGGCCTTCCGGGCTTTGGGCCAACCGCAGGAAATACTTACGGGGCCACTGCTGGAAATGACGTGGTAGTGCAGGGTCCCCAAGTCGCGAATACTCAACAACTCAAACTCTTTTGGCAGCTCACTTCCAATCACCAGATTGAATTTTTCTATACCAAGGATGAACTCGGCCCTTTCTTCGATACCCAGTCTGGGAACGTTGATAGCTTCGCCACCTTCAAACAAAGCTCGAAGCGGCCCTTTTACGGCATCAACTACCGGGGCCTCATCGGCGCCTCTGGCGTTTTGGATGTGAAGTACGGCAAGAAAAAGTCAGAAGTCAATTTCTCCTCTGGCCCCTTTGATCCGATCAATGTTCGTGTTTGGACGCCCACTGCGGCGACGATCTTCTCGACCGCAGGTACGGGCGGTACGGTATTGACGAATGGTGATACGGCTCGCCCATCACCTGAGCTGCGCCAGACCGAGACCTTCTCCGCCAATTTCAATAAATTCTGGGGAGATCATCAGTTCGACTTCGGCGCCGAGATGCTGAAGGAGACGTCCTTCCTGCCCGATCAGAGTGGCCCCAATCGCCAACTCTTTTATGCGCCGGGACGCAATATCGATGGCCGTTACCTGGTTTTCAACTACACCGGATCTCCCGCCGACGTGACGAGTGGCACCGCACTCTCCAGGACGCTTTCAAACAGCAATGCCTTCGTACCGGAACTGCGGTCCTTTAGTGACACCCCCGGCGGCGATCCTAAGAATTTCGATCAGACCCGTTCACTTTATGCCAACGATCTCTGGACCTTGAACAGCCATTGGTCCGTGATGATGGGATTGCGATGGGACAACTGGAAAGTTGATGATCGTTCGGGAAACCGGGTAGATACTTCCTCCCTTTCCCCGCGATTAGAGGCCAAGTACGACCTGGATGGTAACAACCGCCACCTCTTCAACCTGTCCTACGCACAGTTCCGCGGCACCATCGGCCAAGGCAATCTTGGCGGGTTATTTGCCCGCCGTCCCGGCAACCGACAGGTCCGAAATTTCTACAACCAAGGAAGCACCACACCCTACCTTGTGGATCAGGCCACCTTCTTGAATCCTGCGAATTATGGCCGGGTCTACGCTTTCTCGGACAACGATGGCCTGTTTGATATCAACAAGAGCCTCAAACCCGAGGTCGCCCATGAGATCACCCTTGGGTACAAGCGGGCCTTTGAGTCCGGTGGTTCCTTCCGGGCCACCGCGGTGTATCGGAAGTACAAGGATCTCTGGTACCGGGAGGGCATCAACGAAGTGGTCAGCATTCCTGATTTCACGGGGACTGGCCTGCCCGCCAACTCGGGTGTGAAGTCCATCCTGACCATTGATCCCCGGGGCCGCCGCGATTATCGCGGACTGGAACTCGAGTTTTCACACCCCATTTTGACTCGTTCGAATTACGCGCTCGATTTCAATGGCAATTGGACCCTGAGCCGCACCTATGGCACAACAACCTGGCGCGATGGCAACGTAGCCAGTTCGGCAGCAACCTACTATGGCCTGATGGATGCGGCCGGTTATTCAATGGACAGCTACAACCCCTACGGTGAACTCCCCATCAGCTTCCACAATGTTGTTCGGGGCTGGGTCACCTATCGGATTGGATCGCCCAAGGGTACAAATTCGGTGTTATCCCTGCTGGGCCGCTTCCAGAGTGGCGCTCCCTACAGTGTGGCTGTGACCCAAGCCCCCCCATCCACCTTGGTGGCTGCGCCGGGCCAGCTCACGTCCGTACCCGAATTCTTCAATGGCCGTGGCGGATTTTCCAGCCCGGATACCTACCAATTCGATCTTCAGTGGAACGTCACCATCCCCATCAAAGGCAAGGTAGAGTTCTTCTCGTTCCTGAGCATCAACAATCTGTTCAACAGCCAGATGCCCAACGCCCTCACCAGGAACGCAGCAAGCGCCCTTCGGCCCTACCCTGATCCCAATCCAACCTCCGCATCCGTACCAGGCAACAACTTTGGTGTCACTTCCGCGTTCACCGGCGCTCGCTCTGTAAACATTGATCTGGGTCTACGTTTCTAGTCGCGACCATCCATTAGGAGTCAAACGTGAAGATGAAATTCGCTTCCATTCTTCTGAGTGGTTTGTTGGGCGCAACGGCTTTCGCTCAGGATTCCGCACAGAGTCGCAACACCTATCTCAGCGCGAGTGTGCTGTTCCCCCAGGCCGATCTCCGGCAGTTTTTGGGCGGCAGATCCACGGGTTGGGGCTTCGAGATGGGCTACGATTTCAAGAAGCCCGACGAACTCATCGGTTATGGCGTTTTCATCGGCCATATCCGCAGCGTGGGGGATCCTCGCGCTGACCTGGCGACGTCCCTGAACTTCAGTGCTTGGCGTGGCGGCGTGGATCTCCACTTCAACACTCCGCTAAAGAATCTGGAGGTCTATGCAGGTCTCAATGCCAACTATTTCTTTGGCGAGAGAACCTCCACGACGACCGCAGGTCCTCTTGGCAAGCTCGGGGACTCCAAGGCCAAATTCGGAGCCCGCGTGGGCGCGGAATACCGGATCAACGAGTGCTGGGGAGTTACCGCTGAATACGATTTCGCTGAGTGGAGATCCGATTCCACCTCAGTGCGCGTCAGCGGCTACAATCCCGTGAATCCAAGTTGGCTCGCCGTGTCAGTCCAGTATCGTTTTTAACGAATTTGCAGTCGAAAAGGCCCGGCTTTTTGCCGGGCCTTTTACGTTAGGGAAGCACTTCAGGATGCGCTCATCAAACAGCCGCCAAGAACTTTCTGCTCGTCGCAGAATCAGGTGGGCGGGCCCGAGCCTGACCAATACCCCATATGGCTCTAATCACCCATTCCAAACGATCTCCCCAACCTTTTTTGGGGGGATTCCGATTTAATCGAAGCATGGCGCGCATTCTTCTTCTCCACACCGGCGGCACCTTGGGCATGGCGCCCGAAGGTGATCCATCTTCGTTGGCGCCGGGGCCCTACCTGGAGCACGTGCTGGAGCGGGTTCCGGAGCTTCGCGATCTGGCCGAGCTGCAGGTGGAAGTGCCCTTCAATCGTGATTCCGCATCCATGGAACCAGAGCACATTCTAGGGCTGGCGCGACATATCCGGGAGCGCGTGGCGACCTTCGATGGCGTCGTGTTGATCCACGGCACGGACACCATGGCCTTCACGGCGTCGCTGTTGGGGTTCCTCCTGGCGGACTTGGGCAAGCCCGTGGTGATCACGGGATCTCAACGACCCCTCGCCTACGTCCGCAGCGACGCGCGGGAGAACCTGGTGGATGCGGTGGATCTCGCCACTCGGGGCGTGAACGAAGTCGGCATCGTGTTCGGCACGCGGTGGCTGCGCGGTGTCGCCACCGACAAGCTGAGCGTCTACCGCTACGAGGCCTTCGATAGCCCGAACTTGGCGCCCCTCGCGGAGATCGGCATGGATCTCGTCATTCATCCCGGCGCTGGAAAATTCGAACGCCGCGTGCCGAAGGGCTTGGGCGCAGCGTTTGAGAGCGCCATCGCGGTCTACCGCCCCTTCCCCGGGATGCCCTGGCACCTTCCGACTGATGGCATCCGTGGCTTGCTCCTTGAGACCTACGGCGCGGGGAATCTGCCCATGGAACGCGGGGATCTTTTGGCGCTGTTGCGCCATTGCCGTGAGCGAAAAATGCCCGTCGTCGTAACCACCCAATGCGCCTCGGGCGCCGTGGATATGGAAGCCTACGCGCTGGGCCGGGCGTTGGGCGTTGAGGGCGGCATCAGCGCCGGACGCCACACTAGGTGGGCCGCGCTCGCCAAGCTCGGATTGTTGTTGGGCACGGGGGCCGACGTGGAGGCCGTGCGTGAAGCCTTCGGAACGTCCTGGGCGGGCGAGCCCATCTGAACGCGTGGGGAAAAGGAATCCACGAAGGCACATCAAGAAAAACCAACTCACGCATCGGCTTTCTTCGTGTGGCTTCGTGGCTTCTTCTCTTTTTCAATGAATCCGCGTCCACCCTCTGCGTTGGGGCCATTCACCCAATCCCGCTAAACTGGATTTTTCAGGAAACCAGATGCTTGATCCCCAGCTCCTCCGCCACGACCTGGAGGCCGTGAAGGTCGGTCTCGCCCATCGGGGCGTGGCCTTTGATGAAGCCGCCTATCAATTGCTGGAGAGCGAACGCCGCCGGGTGATCCAGGAGTCGGAATTGCTGAAGGCCGCCCGCAACAAGGCGGCAGAAGAAGTGGCCAAACTCAAGCGGGCGGGTGAGAGCGCGGACGCCATCATTTCGCAGCAACGAGAAATGGGCGATCAATTGAAAGCCCTCGAGCACGCGGAGAAGGAGGCTGACGCAGCCTTTCGCGCCTTCATGGCGCTCATCCCGAATCTTCCCGATGCCACCGTGCCCGTGGGCAGCGATGAGCATGGGAACGTGGAGATCAAGCGCTGGGGCCAGCTTCCGGTGATTGAAAAGCCGTTGGATCACGTGGACCTTGCGGTGAAGCTTGGCATTCTCGACTTGGATCGCGCAGCGAAACTCAGCGGCGCGCGCTTCAGTGTGTTGATGGGTTGGGGCGCGAAACTGGAACGGGCGCTCGCGTCTTTCATGCTCGATCGGCAAAGCGCGGCGGGCTACACGGAAGTGATCCCACCCTACCTGGTGAACGCAGAGAGCCTTTATGGAACGGGACAGTTGCCTAAATTCGAGCCGGATCTTTTCAGGATCTCATCCAGCGTTGCTGGTATTGCTACCCGACAGGAGACTGGTCAGGATCGCGTGACTTACATGACTGACTGGGTGCGCGGCTCGAGATTTTACGTCGATGTATTTGCAAACAAAAAATCATATGGAACATTCAGGGTTGAAAACCTCGCTTTGAGTCCTGTCCCTGGTGGACTTACCGATGCAATCTCCAAGGCCTACGAAGACCTTGGCAAACCAGTGAATGAAAACTTAGCACAAGATTTGAAATTCCTGCGGAAGGCGCTGGATGAATCACTTGAACTTGAGCGTCAGAGTTCCCTCTATCTCATCCCCACCGCCGAAGTTCCCGTCACGAATCTTTATCGCGACGAGGTGCTGGCCTTTGAGCAGTTGCCGCTGCGCCATTGCGCCCTCACGCCTTGCTTTCGAAGCGAAGCGGGTAGCCATGGGCGCGATACCAAAGGGCTGATCCGCCAGCATCAATTCCACAAGGTCGAGCTGGTCTCCTTCGCTGCGCCGGAGCAGGCGGAAGCGGAATTGGAGCGGCTGACGGGCAACGCCGAAGCCATCCTTGAGGAGCTGGAATTACCCTACCGCCGCGTGCTGCTCTGCACCGGGGACATGGGCTTTTCAAGCCGCAAAACCTACGATCTCGAAGTGTGGCTGCCCTCTCAAGCTGGCTATCGCGAGATCAGCTCCTGCTCTTGGTTTGGTGATTTTCAGGGCCGCCGGGCCAACCTGAAATACAAACCGAGCGATGCGAAGGTCAAAGCCACTTTCCTGCACACGCTGAATGGCAGCGGCCTCGCCGTGGGCCGCACCTGGGTGGCGATTCTAGAAAACGGCCAGCAACCCGATGGCAGCATCAAAATTCCGAAGGCGCTGGTGCCCTACCTCGGGATCGATACCATTCGCTGACATGACCCTTCTGTCGCTGGATTCCGTCGCCCTGCATCGAAGCGGGCAAAGGCATCTGCGGGGCATTTCCTTCGACGTGAAGCCGGGAGAAACCTGGGGCATCGTGGGCGAGAGCGGCGCGGGGAAAACCACGCTGATGAACATCATCCTAGGTCTGCTGGAACCCAGTGAAGGCCGCGTGCGGCTCAATGACGCGCCCTGGTCGGGCCTCTCTGAAAAAGCGAGAAAACCCCGCAGACCCAGCATTCAAGCGCTTTTTCAGGATCCGATGACCAGCCTTCCGCCCCACATGACGGGTTGGCAAATCCTGGAAGAACCGCTTCAAATCCACGACCGAGGCGACGCCAAGGCGCGGCGCGAAGCGGCGGCTTTCATGGCCGCTCGCGTAAAATTTCCCGCGTCCGCCTTGGATCAGAAACCCAAGGCCTGGTCCGGTGGGCTGGCGCAGCGGTTGGCCCTGGCGCGATCACTGATGCTGCGGCCCCAAATCCTGGTGCTGGATGAACCTCTGTCGGCCCTGGATCCGACCTTGGCGGGCCACATGCTGGAACTGCTGCTGGAGCTGAAGGCCGAAGGCATGGCGATGCTCTTCGTCAGCCACGATCTGGTGGCGGTGAAGCGGCTTTGCGATCAGCTGGTGGTGCTCTACGGCGGCGAGATCATGGCGCGCGGCGCGGCGGGACCGCTGCTCGGAGAATTGCGCCATCCCTATCTCCGCGGGCTCTGGGAAGCGGTGCCCCATCTTGCACTTTATTTCCAGCCCCGAAGGTGGGGCATGGAGCGAACCCGGGACCTAGCGCCCGGTGGCTGCCTACTGATGGACCGCTGCCCAAAGGCCTCGGCCCTCTGCGCAACCGCCCCAGCACTGAACTTGGCGGAGCGCTGCCATCATCCCTTTGAATAAAAGGCTACCTGATTATCGGCATGATTCAGCTTGAAAACCATGAAGACGCAGATTCCGCAGAAAGAGCCTTGGGTCCAGCGATTTCAACGATTCACACCGATTCAAGATGGTAGCCGCCGGGAGATTTTCGGTATCGCTTCGCATGCATGGGCTCCATGAGAGGCATCATGGCTGCGCCTTTTGGTGGGCGCGGCCATGACGCCTCCCATGACCTCCGGCAGTGCCGGAGGCCGCCTGCGGCGGGCCCATGCACAATGGGGCGGCGCCCATCTGCGGAATCTGCGGAATCTGCGGCTTCAGTTTTGATCTTGAAATCCAAAAGCGGGGTGATAGCGATAGTTAAATTCTATTTTTGAATGCGAATCAGTACTAGTCGCCTTTCGCGCGCGCCCAGGGCGCTTCGCGTTTTTAGTGGTTCAAGCATTTCAGGCTGAGTAAGGCCGAAAATCAGGTCAGGCTATTCGCCCAGATCCACCTGCCCGATGTTCGCGTTCACCCAGATGCCGCCGATGCGGCCCCAAAGTGAGCTGAAACCAGGGCGAAGCTTGCCTTCGCTTTCCAAAAAGAGGATCTCCGTGTCGAGCTGTTTTTCCACCAGCTGTTTCTGCAACTCGGCGATGAGGGCCCGCCTCTGCTCAAAGTTCAGTTCCGGAGCGGGCGTACGGGCGGTGATCTTCGCGATCCACAGCTTGCCGTCCGAGCCCCAGACCGGGGTGCTTATCTGGCCGACGGCGGTGGCCAGCAGCTCCTTGCGGATGCTGATGGAAGCCGCTTCGGGATAAGTCTTCACGGTGGTGTCGGTGGTGGTCCGCACCTCGCCGAGGGCCTTGAGATCGCCCCCCTTGAGCTGGGCGATAGACCGCTCCAGCAGCTGGCGTTTAGCTTCTTTCACCTTCCAAGAGTCCAGCACCTTGGCCCGAACATCCTTGAGGGGCGGCACTTCGGTCGGCAGTTCTGAAAGCACCTTAAACACCACGAAGCTGCCACCGGCATTCTGCACTTTGGAAATGCCACCCACCTTCAATTTGAACGCGTCGCTCACCAACAGGCCGGAGGAAGGAAGGCCTTCGATCATAGTCGTGGAGTCATTGAGGAAGGGCTTGCTGGTCTTCACCTGGAGGTCCAGGGCCCGGGCGGCGGCCGTGAGATCGCCCCGGTCCCCGGCGCGTTTGCGCAACTGCTCGAGCTTGTCCTTACCTCGCTGGAGGAAGCGCTCCTGGGACAGGCTCGCCCTCAGGGCTTCCTTCTCCTCCTCAAAGGTTTTGGTGCGGCGCCCTTCCAGCTTGATGATGTGGACGCCAAAATTCGTCCTCACCGGCTGGCTGAGCTCGCCCTCCTTCAACAAGTTGGCGGCATCCTGGAAGGGCTTCACCATGGCCCCGCCCTTGAACCAACCCAGGTCGCCCTTGTTGACCTTGGCGGTTTCGTCTTCGCTCAGGGCTTCAGCCTTTTTCGCGAAGTCCGCGCCTTTGATCAGCTCTTCGCGCAGCTTCCGAGCCTTCTCGGTGGCGGTGGCGAATTCTTCTTCGGATTTCGCCTTGAACAGGATATGGCTCGCCTTCAATTCGGAGTATTCCGCTTTCTTGGATTCGTAGGCCGCCTTGAGCGCCGCATCATCGGGATTCAGCGTGGCTCCGAAGGAAGCCCTATCCACCGCGACGTATTGGATCACGCGGCGGGCCCCTTGTCGGAAGAGCGAGCCCGATTCCTTGAGATAGGCATCCAGCTTCGCGTCGCCGGGATCCGGCACCGAGGCGGCGTCCGGCTCGAGGCTCACGGACTCCAGGCTGATTTTCTCATTCCGCGCCCGGTTTTCCATGCGAATCCAGGCTTCATCCACCGGCATGGCGCTGCCCGCCTGGGACTGGAGTTTCGCTTGGGTGAGGCGTTCCTTGGCCTGTAGTTCGAATTCCTTGAGGGAGGTCTGGCTTTGCTGGAGGATGCGGTCAACTTCGTCCAAGGGCCGCAGGGTGCCATCGGGATTCTTGAAGAATTCATAGCGCTTCAGCGTGGACATCAGGTCCTCGCGGACTTCCTGATCGGTCACCACCACATGGTGGCGCTCCGCCTGCTCTTGCTTCACCGATTTGTCGATGAGCATGCGCAGGGCCGTGCTTTGGGCGTAGGCGAGCCCTTCTTCCGAGCGGCCCCTTTCGCCCATGCCGCGCTGGACATACAGGGTATTGAGATCCAGGTCGCGCTTGATGATCTCCCGCCCATAGACTCTGGCGACTACATTATCCGGAGCTTCAGCGCGGCCGCTGGGCATAAGATAGGCCACCATGCCCGCCATGGTGAGCATCATCAAGATCGCGGTGGGGGTTTGATTGCCTTGGAAGGCTTTGCGGAAATTACGGAGCATGCAGGAACTCTCCAGGAGCAGGCAGGGCCTATGGGCTCCCGCTGAACTGCGAAGCCAAAGGGGTCTTTGGCCCGAATCTTCAAGCTTATCAAAGCTTGAGCTAGGTTCTAAACTGAAAGGTCGAGGAATTCATGGCCGTCCGACCCGTACTCACCTGGGGTGACCCCCGACTCAAGATCGACAGCGCCAACGTGGGCGACTGGTCGCCGGAGCTGGATCAGCTCGTGGCGGACCTCTTCGAGACCGCCCTTGATGAAGAAGGCGTGGGCCTAGCGGCGCCCCAGGTGGGCGTGAATCTCAATATCGCGGTGATTGATTGCTCCTGCGGCGAGGACCCAGCCCAAAAGCTCGTGCTCATCAACCCCGAAATCATCAAGGAAGAAGGTAGCCAGATCGGTCCCGAAGGCTGCCTCTCCATCCCCGGCATCCACGAGGTGCTGGAGCGCCCGAAGAAAGTCACGATCCGCAACCGCCGTCCCGATGGCACCTGGTTCGAGCTGGAAGGCGAAGATCTCATGGCTCGCGCCATCTGCCATGAAATTGATCATCTGCGCGGACGGCTCTTTGTGGAGTACTTCGGCCCCGTGAAGCGCCAGCTCCTCCAGCGCCGCTACCAAAAACAGCACAAAGCCTCGTGACGCGCATCGCCTTCCTCGGCACACCCGAAGTGGCCGTGCCCGCCTTGCGGACCTTGGCCGCCCTGCATCCCATCCAGGCGGTCTTCTGCAATCCCGACCGCCCCACCGGGAGGGGCCGGGTGTTGACGGCGCCCCCCGTGAAGGCCGCGGCCCAGGATCTAGGTCTCCCAATTCATCAGCCGGAGCGATGGAAATCCGATGCCTCCAAAGATCTCTGGGACTCCCTGGGCATCGACCTTGCGATCGTGGTGGCCTACGGCCATATCCTGCCTTCTTGGCTGTTGGATTCCTGCCGGCTCGGCGTGTGGAACCTGCACTTCTCACGGCTCCCCACGTGGCGTGGCGCCGCGCCGGTGAACCACGCGCTCATGGCCGGCGACACCGAAACCGGTGTGAGCTTAATGCGGTTGACACCGGGTTTGGACGAGGGCCCCGTGCTGGCCATGAGCCGCCGCCCGATCACCTTTGCCGACACGTCCGAGGCCTTGCTGCCCGAACTTGCGGAAGACGCCGCGGCACTGCTGATGGAATACCTTGCCGCGCTGCTGGGGGGGACCTCCACGCCTCAGCCACAGGACCCTTCCGCGGCCACCTTCGCCCCAAAACTATCCAAGGAAATGGCTCGCCTGGATATGTCGAGAGCCGCTTTGGAGCTGCATCGCCGCATCCGCGCCCTACAACCCTGGCCCGGCTCTGAACTGATGCTCGAAGGTCAGGCGATCAAGGTCATCGCGGTCGGCACGGTGAAGCCCAGCCTCGATGCGCCTGGCACGCTAAGGTGGGATCCATCCAGCACCTGGCTCACCGCCGGGGACGGTCAGGCCCTTGAACTCGCGCAGCTCCAGCGCCCGGGCAAGCCCATCCAGCCCGCCTCCCAGAGCCTTCAACCCTGGGGAGCGAAAGGCACATTTTTGGTTTCAGGCTAGGCCGTCGGAACAAATCAAGCTTTCGTTGATTGGCTAGAACGGCAGACGGAGCCTTAACGCCTTCGATTTGTCAGCGCAGCACCACCCATCGCGCCGGCCTTTGGCCGGCATAAGGGGCCGTAACGTCCTTCGACCTGGCAGCGCAGCACCACCCATCGCGCCGGCCTTTGGCCGG
>JANXXC010000002.1 GCA_025350765.1 Holophagaceae bacterium
CCGCAGATCAGGCCGATGGGCAGGGCCCACATCAATTCAGTGACCGCCAGATGGTAGGCGCGGGCCATGGGAATCAACGGGGCGGTGCCCACGATGGCGGCGAAAACCATGTAGGCCGCCGCGGCCGACACAACGGATGGAATCAATTCTTCGTGGGCCACGTGGCCGTCGTGTTCCACCGCGAACAGGGCCCCTGAAAGTGGCGCGCGAAACACCACCGCCACCGCCGCGGCGGCCCCGGCGATCACCATGGTCATGGGCTGGGTTTTTAGACGGCGCAGGAGCCGCAATCGAATCGCCAGAAAACGCAGGAAGCGGTGCCACTGCACGCCAAGGGAGGCTCCGAGCCATTTCGCGGGACCTTCCATGCCCGTGCTGCCGCCCAGCCCGATGGTGAAGCCGCAGCCGATGATCTTCCAAAGTGATTTCCGGAAGGGGAAGGCCTTGAAAGGGCTGGTTTTCGCCAGATCCAGATCTTCGAAAAGGCTGACCACGCCGACGCCCATTCCCGATAGCCAGAGCGTGGTGATGAACAGCGCCGCCAACGGCAACATGAATCCGATTCCGACGCGGTTCGCCATAGCGTCCAGGCGGGGGCTTTGATGTTCCAGGCCTTCGACGATGAAGGTCATGATGAGTCCGACTCCGATGCCCAGGGGGATGATGCCAAGGACGATGCGTCGGGAGTGGGCCAGGAGCCGGAGGCGCAAGTGGCGGGGCGGCAGCAGGCGGCGGAAATGGTGCAGGGGGCCCAGGTCGTCGTCGCTTTCAAGGTCCTCGGCGTTCTCGATGTCTTCTATTTCCTCGTCGGGGGCGGGGGCCTCCATGGGTGGTCTCCGAAAAATTAATTTGAACACAAATTATTTGAATGCACATTAAAATAGGTCCATGGACAAAGCCGGAAACATCGAGGAAGTCTTTCAGCAATTGCGGCGGATCGTCCACGCGCTGGACACATTTTCCCGCACGGTGGAAGGGAGTTTCGGCCTCACCGCCCCACAGCTTTGGGCCCTCTGGGAATTGGGCCACGGGGATCCACTGTCGCTCAAGGATCTGGCGGCCCGGATGCAGTTGAATCCCAGCACGGTGGTGGGCGTGGTGGATCGGCTGGAACTGAAAAAGCTCATCCTGCGCAAACAGGATTCAGCGGATCGCCGCCGGGTTTGCATCAGCCTCACGAGGGCGGGAGAATCCTTAAGGGCCAAGGCGCCGCACCCGGCCCAGGGCCAGCTCCTGCACGGTCTCCAGGCCATGAGCGCCTCCGAGGTCCGGGAATTCCATCGCATTCTTGGGAAACTGGTGAAGGTGATGGAAGCCGACGGCCTGGACGCGCAATTTTTTTTCAAGGAAAGAGATTAATTTCCCCGGATGGCCTCGACAAGCTGCGCATGCACGCCGGGCGCGGCCGCCACGATGTCGCCGCTTTCGAACCAGTTTCCATGTCCATGCCAATCGCTGATGCGGCCCCCGGCCTCATGCACCAGCAGCGCGCCGGCGGCCATGTCCCAGGGTTTCAGCCCCAGCTCAAAAAAACCATCGAAGATGCCCGCCGCGAGGTGGGCCAGATCCAACGCGGCGGCCCCGGCGCGGCGCATTCCTTTGGCACGCGGGAATACCTTTCGGAAAGCATCCAGGAAAAGCGGGAAACGATCCCCGAGTTGATACGCGAACCCGATGGCGAGAAAGGCTCCATCCAGGGATGCCTGTCGCGATACGCGCATGGGCTGCCCATTCCACGTGGCCCCCAGGCCGCGCACCGCGACGAATTCATCGCCCTTCAAGGGGTCAAGCACGCATCCGACCACACCACCCTCCGAATCCCAGAGCCCCACCGACACGCACCAATGGGGAAAGCCCTGGACGAAGTTCAGCGTGCCGTCGAGAGGATCCACGATCCAGCGCCGGTCGGCGTCGCCATAGGATCCCCCCTCCTCGCCCTGAAACCCGTACTGGGGAAAACGAAAGTCGAGCACCGCGCGGATGGCTTCTTCGGCCTCTTGGTCGGCGATGCTCACGAAATCATTTTTTGTTTTTTCTTGGATGGAGCCCGGTTCGAGATTGCGGAAGTGCCTCAGCAATACTTCGCCGCCGGCGCGGGCGGCATCAACACAGGCTTCTTTTTGGGCGTCGAACATGGCCCAGATAAACATGGATTCGACCTCGATGGCCACCTCACCAGAGCTTGATTCCGATAATCAGGAGCACTATCGCCAGGCTTCCGCGCACCACGCCATGGGGCAACCGGGCCGAGAGCGCCGCACCGGCCATGACGCCTGGGATCGAGCCGCACAAAAGATTTCCAAGCAATCCGAAATCCACGTGGCCGATCCAAAGATGCCCCAGCCCCGCGAACATCGCCAGGGGAATGGCATGGGCGATATCCGTGGCCACCAAGCGGGGAGGAGTGAGCCGCAGTGGGTAGAGCTGCACCATGAGGAGCGCCCCAATGGCCCCGGCGCCAATGGATGTTCCCGTTACCAGCACTCCCAAGCCGACTCCCGCCCCAATCGTGAGTGGCTTTTGCAGGGCCTTGAAGCGAGACGGTGCAGCCATCTGGAATCGGTGTCCCAATTGATGCAGGGGGTTTTGGAACAGCAGCCCGAGCGACGTCAACATCACCGAGGCGGCGATGGCCATCTTCAGAAAATGATTATCTAATGCATGAACGGGGCCCAGTTTCATGACCATCAGCATTAGCGCCGCGGCCGGAATGCTCCCCGCCCAAAGCCGCTTCACCACCTGCCAGTCAATCAACCCATGCCCCTGGTGGATCCGCACCGCGAAGACTTTTGTGAGCGCGGCAAACCATAGATCTGTTCCCACCGCTGTGGCGGGCGCCACCCCAAAAACCAGCAGCAGGATGGGCGTCATCAAGGCTCCACCGCCCACTCCGGTCAACCCGACGATCAAGCCCGTCAGGGCGCCAGCTAGCACCTCGGCCCAGTGCATGATTAACGCAGCTTCTGGAGGATCAATTCAACGCAGGCTTCGGGCGCCTCTTCCCCGCTTTTCAAATGCACCTCGGCCTTCTCGGGAGGCTCGTAGCCGCTATCGATGCCGGTGAAATTTTTCAACTCCCCGCGCCGGGCCTTGGCATACAAGCCCTTCGGATCCCGCCGTTCGCATTCCTCGATGGGAGTATCCACGAACACCTCGATGAATTCCCCTTCCGCAAACAGATCGCGGGCCAACTTTCGCTCCGACCGGAAAGGTGAGATGAATGCCACCATCACGATGAGGCCCGCATCCACCATCAGCCTCGCGACCTCCGCGATCCTTCGGATGTTCTCGACTCGATCCGCCTCGGTGAACCCCAGGTCCCGGTTCAGGCCATGGCGCACGTTGTCGCCGTCCAGAATGTAGGTGTGGCGTCCCTCGGCATGCAGGTGTTTTTCCAGGAGGTTTGCGAGGGTGGATTTGCCGGAGCCGGACAGGCCCGTGAACCAGATGCACCGGGGGGCCTGGTGTTTGAGCTCGGCCCGGGCCTTGATGTCCACGTCCAGCGCCTGCCATCGCAGGTTCGTGGCCCGCCGCAGCGCGAAATCGATCATGCCGGCCCCGACCGTATCGAGAGAAAGCCTGTCGATCATGATGAAGCCGCCGAGGGTCCGGTTGCTTGCATAGGGTTCGAAGGCCACAGCCTGGCCAAGGCTGAGATTTACGATCCCGATTTCGTTCAGCCCCAACGATTTCGCCGCAAGGCGGGCGCCGGTATCCACATCCTCCCGGCAACGGATGGCGGTCACGGTTCCCGATACTTCCTTCGAATGCAGCTTGATGAGATAGGGACGGCCCGCCATCAAGGGCTGTTCGGCCATCCAGAGCAGGCGAGCCTCGAATTGGTCCGCCTGGGAAGGGGGATCGTCGGCCGACACGATCAGATCACCCCGGCCCACATCGATTTCATCTTCAAGCGTGAGCGTGATCGAATCTCCAACCCCCGCTTGTTCCAAGGTGTCTTGCCAGACCACGATCTCCCGCACGCGGCTGGCCAAGCGGGAGGGCAGGATCTGGACCTGATCGCCCGGGCGAACTTGTCCTTGAGCTACGCGTCCGCAGAACCCGCGAAAATCAGTTCCGGTCCGATTGACCCATTGCACCGGCATGCGGAAGGACGAGGAGGACATGGCTGGATTCAGGTCCAAAGTATCCAGGTGTTCCAGCAAGGATGATCCGGAATGCCAAGGGGTGCGGGAACTGCCGGCGGCCACGTTATCTCCCTCCAGCGCGGAGAGGGGAATGGCCTGCACCGAACGAAATTCGAAGGCCTGACTGAACCGGGAAAAAGCCTCGACGATTTCCTGGAACCGGGACTCGTTGAAGGCCACCAGATCCATCTTATTCACGGCCAAAATGATGTGACGGATCCCCATCATCGAAACGATGCGGGCGTGGCGCTTGGTTTGAGGCAGCAGGCCTTTCCTCGCATCCACCAAGATGATGGCCAGACCCGCCGTGGAAGCGCCGGTGGCCATATTCCGGGTGTACTGCTCGTGACCCGGCGTATCCGCCACGATGAAGCGCCGTTGTCCGGTGGAGAAGAATCGGTAGGCCACGTCGATGGTGATGCCCTGCTCCCGCTCGGCTTGGAGGCCATCCATAAGCAAGGCGAAGTCCAGGTTTCCGCCTTGGGTTCCGTAGCGGAGCGAGTCGCCCTGCAGCGCCGTCAAATGGTCGTCAAAAACGGATTTGGCTTCATGCAGGAGACGGCCGATCAAGGTGGACTTGCCATCATCCACGCTGCCACACGTGATGAAGCGGAGGAGCGGTTTTTCGTCCATCAAAAATAGCCTTCCTGCTTTTTTTTCTCCATGGAACCGACCTGGTCGGAATCGATCAGCCGCCCCTGCCGTTCCGACATGCGGGCGCAAAGGGTTTCGGCGAGGATCTCGTCGAGCGTGGTGGCCGAACTCTCCATGGCGCCGGTCAAGGGGTAGCATCCCAAAGTCCTGAAGCGCACCATCCTGACCTCTGGTGTCTCTCCGGGCAGAATCGGTAACCGATCATCATCCACGAGGATCCAACTGCCGTTGCGCCGCACCACCGGCCGCTCTTTGGCGAAATACAGGGGCACCACCGGGATCCGCTCCTGATGGATGTAGCGCCAGACATCGGACTCGGTCCAGTTGGAATGGAGATCGGCGAGTATTGCTAGATCTTCACTCAATCCTGCGCCTTCATTACCTAGTAGGATTAGCGTTGGAGCCGCCAGATCTACATCCCAGTAGCTAGTTTTGGTGTGGGAAGTAGTTGAAACTACCTGTACACCCTG
>JANXXC010000045.1 GCA_025350765.1 Holophagaceae bacterium
GCCTGTAAATCCCGTCCGGACCTGAATTCAGCTAAAAGGCAATCCAAAAGGCCCGCGAAGGCTATGGGAAGGGCTCATAGACGGCCCGCTGCTACCTCGGATCACCCCTCAACAGCGACCACCAAGCGAAATCGCGGAAAGTCTCACGGATTCAGGTAAACCGTATTGGGCCTAACCCCCTTCGATCTGGCCTAGGAGCATCATCCATTACGCCTGCCTCGGGCCGGCATAGGGGGCCGTAGCGCCCTTTGAACTTGCATTGGCGCACCATCCATCACGCCGGCCTATGGCCGACATAAGGGGCCGTAGCCCCTTCGATCTGGGCTAAGTGCACCATCCATCACGCCGGCCATGGGCCGGCATAAGGGGCCGTAGTCCTCTTCGATCTGGCCTGGGAGCAGCATCCATCACGCCGGCCATGGGCCGGCATAAGGGGCCGTAGCGGAATTTCTAAAAGGTGTAGTGTTATTCCGCAACGGCCCCTAACCTTTTCGGATGTTCAACCCGCCCCATCCCGAGACCTACCGCGATCAGCTCCGCGCCTTTCTTCGTGAGGACTGGGGCACCCAGGACTGGACCTCCGGTTCCGTCCGCGACCGGCCCATGCGCGGCGCCATCAAGGCCAAGTCCTTATTGGTTCTGGCGGGCCTGCCCATGGCTCTAGAAGTCCTGCGCATCGTGGACGAGCGCATCAAAGCCACTCCCTGGCAAGAAGACGGCCAGATCGTTCAGCCGGGCAGCGTGGTGCTTCAGATCGAGGGCCCCAGCCGTTCGATCCTCATGGCGGAGCGCGTGATGCTGAATCTGCTGCAACGCTTGTCGGGAACGGCGACCCTCACGGGGATGTTCGTCGAGATGATCGAGGGCACCGGCGCCAAGGTTATGGATACCCGCAAGACCACGCCGGGGCTCAAGATTCTGGAGAAATACGCGGTTCGCTGCGGCGGCGGATTCAATCATCGCCTGACCCTTGGCGATGGCGTCTTGTTGAAAGAAAACCACATCGCCGCCGCCGACAGCCTGAAAGCCGCCGTGGAATCCGCCCGCCGCCTGAGCCCCAATCTCATCCGCATCGAGGTGGAAGTGGAGCGCCTGGATCAGCTGGTCGAATGCCTGGAGTTGCCAGATGTGGATGGCGTGCTCTTGGACAACATGGATCTCGATTCCATGCGCCGAGCCGTGGACCTGCGGAATGCCTCCGGCCGCCGCCTTTTCCTCGAAGCCAGCGGCAACCTGACCCTGGAGCGCGCTCGCTCCGTGGCTGAAACCGGCGTGGATTTTCTCAGCGTCGGAGCCCTCACCCACAGCGCGCCAGCGGGGGATTTAAGTTTGAGGCTGGAAGCTTAAGCTCGCTTCTCCTCCGCCCGCACCACCAGCACATCGCAGGGTGCGTGCCTCACCACCCGGGCGGCGGTGCTGCCAAAGAGCAAACGCTCCAATGTCGTGTGGCCCACCTGGGCCACCACCAGCAGCGTATCGGGGTCCGCCGCGGCCACCAATTCTTCGGCGGGGCTCCCCCAGCGGATCAGGGCATCGGCGTCCGCAAAGCCCTGAATGCATTTTTCAAGCGCCTCCAAGGACCGGCGCTCCATATCCAGAGTCCAGTCCGGGTCCGGCAGGGGGAGTTGAATTTCCGGCAGGATAGGCGGGGGCAGGTGCAGGACATGCAGGGCCGTCAGCGGCACGTTCAGCCGCTCAGCGAAAGCGCGGCCTCGGGCCAGGGCCTGCAGGGATGCCTTCGAAAAATCCACGCCCACGAGAACTGAATGGATCATGGCCCCCTCCGGCTCCAACATAGGCCTGGCGAGAGAAAAAACACAGGGGTTGAAAATTAGATGTTTAAACATATAATTTGAAACGGGACGTATGGTCGTCCAAGGGGAGGTCCCAATGCTCAAGCTGCGGCGTTCCGAAGACCGCGGGCATTTTGATTTCGGGTGGCTGAACACGCATCACACTTTTTCCTTTGGCGAGTATTCCGAGCCGGAGTACCACCAGTTCCGTTCCCTGCGGGTAATTAACGAGGACGTGGTAGCGCCGGGCACGGGCTTTGGCACCCATGGCCACAAGGACATGGAAATCCTCACCTGGGTGCTGGAAGGCGCGCTGGAGCACCAGGATTCGCTGGGCACTAAGGGCCTCATCAAGCCCGGCGAAGCCCAGGTGATGAGCGCGGGTTCGGGCATCCGCCACAGCGAATTCAACGCCTCCAAAACCGAGCCGGTCCACCTGCTCCAAATCTGGATGCTGCCCGAATCCAAGGAACTTAAGCCGCGCTACGACCAGGTGGCTTTCGATGATGGGCGATTTCGAAATATCTGGGGTCTCATCGCCAGTCGCGACGGCTTGGATGGCTCCGTGGTGGTGTTCCAGGATCTCCAGATCTTCGTGGCACGTTTGGATGCGGGGGTGGAGCTTTCCCGCGCCTTGAATCCCTCCCGCTACGGGTGGCTGCACGTGGCCAAAGGCGCGGTAACCCTCAATGGGCAAGCGCTGAAAGCAGGCGATGCCATGGCTTTGGAAAGCGAAACAAAACTGGACGTGAAAGCCGAGTCGGTCAGCGAAGTCCTCTTCTTCGATTTGGAGTGACCATGAGGCTGCGAAACGTGAAGACCCTCATCCATGGCCAATCCACCCTGGACGGCAACGGCGTACCCCTGGTGCGCATCCTCCCTGGGGAGGGCATGCGTGGGACCGAGGCTTTTAAGCTGATGGATCCCTTCCTGTTGCTGGATCACTTTGGGCCCATGGTCCTGAATCCCGGCACCGACGTGGGTTTCCCGCCGCATCCGCACCGCGGTTTCCAGACCCTCACCTACCTCATCCAGGGCGCTTTCCGCCACCGAGATAGCACCGGTGGAAGCGGTCTCCTTCAGCCCGGCGGCGCCCAGCTCATGAATGCGGGCAGCGGCATCGTGCACGAGGAAATGCCCGTGCCCGAACACCTCGAAACGGGTGGTCCCATCGAAGGTGTCCAGCTCTGGATCAATCTCCCGAAATCCGAGAAGGGGAGCAAACCTGGCTACACGGATCTTCATCCGGAGATGATGCCCTGGCAGAGCTTCGAGGGCGGCCGCCTGCGGGCTTTGGCGGGAGATTGGCTAGGTCGGCGCGGTCCCGCCGAAACGCCCGCCCACATCGCCTATGCGCACGTGGAAATGGAGGCCGGGGGGACCTTCGAACACGCGGTTCCTGAAGGTTGGTGCGCCGCAATCGTGGTTCTGAACGGTGAAGCTGAAGTAGGTGATCAGGTCGTAGGGCAAAACGATCTGGCGCTACTCGGAGATGAGGGCGGGGGCCTAAGGATTAACTCGGCCAAAGGCTCGAGTTTCCTGGTGTTGGCGGGGCTTCCCTTGAAAGAGCCCATCGCCCACTACGGTCCCTTTGTCATGAATACGCCCGAAGAAATTCAACAGGCCATTGAGGACTATCAATCAGGAAAGATGGGCGTCCTCGACTGATCTACTTCGGCGCGAAACCCTTGGCCTTAGCCTGGGATGACAGGGCTTCACTCATGGCCGCATCCAGGGTTTTCGCGCCGCCTTTGGCGGCCAGTTCCTTGCGTTTCCCGGCGACAAATTTTTCTCGATCACCACTGAGTTTCTGGATCTTCACCTGGATGTCCAAGCGCAATTTCGCTTGGGAATCTACGTATGCCCGAGCCTCGGCGGGCTTCATGGATTGCATTTCTTTCGGCAGATCCTTCTTGTCCATGGATTCGAGTTTTTTCGAACCGGATTTCTCGGCGTCCACCAAGTCCCAAGCGTCGGCGCGGTAGAAGCTCGACGCCTTGGCTTGGGCCCTTTGATTCGCGGCGCCCGCACCGGCAGTTGCCGCATTGCTGTCCTGCGCCGCCTGGATCTTGTAGCTCAAGGCGCCCTGCTCGCCGATGGGGATGTAGGTCTTGTTCAGTTCCAGGCCGAGCCGTTCGATCTCGACATCCTGGGGCGAGGAAATGTGCACCGCCTGGCGATCCTGGTCAATGCTCATGTAGCTACCGCCACCGATGCGCGCGCCATCCGCCCAATTGGTGGAAACGCCTTCCTGGTAAGGCCCGCAAAAGATCGTGTTCACCGTCACGCCTTTGGAGCGCGCCACTTCGCAGCTCTGGTGGTAGTCCACGCTGCCTTGGGTAAAGGGTTCATTGCCGGCGATGAAGATGACTTTCAGATCTCGCGGCGAGGGGCTCCAGTTCAGCCCTTGGGTGGCAGCCTTGATGACCGTTCCGCAGTACTCCTCACCGCCGTTGGTGGTGAGCGCGAAGAGCTGTTCCGACATGCGGTCCAGATCCGTGGTGAAGGGCACCACCATGCGCAGGTAGCCTTCCCCCGCGGGGATGCTGGCCTTGCCGTACTCATAGAGCGCCACCTGCAATTCCGGAGCTTGGCCATCCCGCCGCAGGGGCGTGAACTGATTCACGAAGGTCCAAAGCTGGGACTTCGCCTGGCCGATGAGGCCGTCCATGCTGTTGCTGGTGTCCAGCAGGATCGCCACCTGGATGACGGGGCGCGGCGAGCGGGAACCTGGGGAACCACTCGGTGGGGCGGCCATCAGTGATGTGGCGAGAAGTGACAGGCTGATCGCAAGACGGCGCATAGAACCTCCAGGGGTCCTCATGGGGTTTGGAACGAGGGCTGACCTCTTCATGCGCGAAGCGGGGAAAGTGTTTCAGTTCACAATAACTTTTAGAGCCCGCTCCACCCGGAAACTCCCCGAACCCAATCGATGGACGGCCCGCGCCAGGGCCTCCTTGCTGCATCCCAGCTCGGCGCACCAGGCGTCCATGGGGATCTCGCCACCCTCGGGGTTCGCGGCGATCCAGGCGCTCCACAACACATCCAGTTTCGAGGGATCCGGTTCTTCTTTGTCCCGCCAACTCCGCTCCTGGGGGCGAAGGGGTTCGTAGAAGGTCTCGCCCCGAAGTTTTTCCGGCAGGAATGGTTGAGCCTTGCCGTAGTCGCCATGGGAGTAGTGGTAACCCCTGCCGCGACCCGCTTTCCGCGCGGTGCTGGTGTTGGCGTCACGCAAGGAGTCGGGGATGGGTTCATCATTCGCCGCAAGGGCCGCATCAATGGCTGAGATGGTTGCATTGCTCTTAGGCGCGTTGGCGACGAAGATGACCGCCTGGGCGAGGGGAATACGCGCCTCGGGCCAGCCGATGCGTTCCACGGCGCGCGATACGGTTTCCGCCAGAATGAAGGCCTGGGGATCGGCATTGCCCACGTCTTCGGCGGCCGTGACCATGAGGCGCCGGGCGATGAAGCGGGGATCTTCGCCGCCGCGGATCATGCGACTCAGGTAGTAGAGCGCCGCGTCCGCGTCGCTGCCCCTCAAGCTTTTTTGGAAGGCCGAGGCTAGGTCGTAGTGGCCGTCGGCGCGATCGAACATGAGCCGCCCGCCCAGGGAGGATTGCAGCGAGGCCAGACTGCGATCTTCAGGGGGAAGGTCCCCCCAGACTTCCAGACCCGACAAGGCTGAACGCATATCGCCGCCGGCCCAATGGGAGAGCCAATCCAGCAGCTCGGGAGGGGGCGGCGGATTGAGTTTTTCGTGCACGACGGCGCGCTCCAGCACGGCGCGGATGTGGTCGGGCTCCAGGGCCTTCAAGTCGAAGAGTTGGCAGCGGCTACGCAACGCGGGATTCAAATAGAAGGCCGGGTTCTCGGTGGTGGCGCCGATGAGGATGGCTTCGCCCCGCTCCAAAAAGGGCAGCAGGATGTCCTGCTGCGCGCGGTTGAAGCGATGGATCTCATCCAGAAAAAGCACCGGTGGCGCGGCTTTGAAGAGCGGCATGGATTTCTGGTCCAACAGGAATTTCTTCAGCTCCGCCGCCGACCCCGTGACGCCGCTGAACTCTAGGAATCCATGGCCTGTTTCTCGCGCAAGAATGCGCGCCAGCGTCGTCTTGCCCGTGCCCGGCGGTCCCCACAGCACCATGGAAGGCAGTCGCTTCGAGGAACTGAGCCGAGTCAGCGCACCTTTCGGTCCCACGAGATGCGGCTGTCCCACGACCTCATCCAGAGTCGTGGGACGTAAGCGTTCGGCAAGGGGGGCGCTCATGCTTTTAGGGTAGGGTGGATCAGCCCAAAATCGCGCCTGGAGCCTTCATGGACTTTCTGTATTCGGAGAGAACCCTGGATTTCATCCACCGGGTTTCGCGCTTTCTCGATGACCAGGTGACCCCCAACGAAGGGGTCTATGCGGCCCAACTGAAGCGCGGGGAGGGTCCCTGGACCGTGCCCTCCGTCATGGAAGAAATGAAAGCCAAGGCCAAGGCCGCAGGCCTTTGGAATCTCTTTCTGCCAGACACGAAATTCGGCGCGGGGCTCTCGAACCCGGACTACGCCCCCCTGGCCGAACTCATGGGCCGAAGTCTCATGACTCCGGAGGTCTTCAACTGCAACGC
>JANXXC010000082.1 GCA_025350765.1 Holophagaceae bacterium
CGAGATCATGGCGATCCTTTCGCTGTCCCGTGATTCGGCCGATCTCGAAGCGCGATTGGTGAACAAGCGGCAGTTGCTGACGCGGATGCGCGAAATTCTGAATACGCGCGCCTCCAAGATGGCGGATCTATTGGAGGCGGAGCAGCAGGTTTCTCAAGTATCCGAAGAGATCGAACGCATGGAGGGCGAGCGCCGCTACTTTCAGACCATGGTTTCCATGTCCACCCTTCAAGTGGAACTGCACGAGCCCATGGTGGCCACGCGAATTGAAAAACCAGGCCTCTTCGCGCCGGTCGCAATCGCCGCCAAGAATTCGTTGGAAGCCCTGATCCAGTTGTTCGCGCTGCTGGTGTCGGCCTTGGTGTTCCTGGCTCCGTGGCTGATCATTACAGCGGGAATCTGGCTGGGCGTTCGCCGCCTGGTGGCTCGAAGGAAGGCCACGCAGCAATGCTGATTCGTTGCCTCAAAATGGAAGGAAATGAACCATGAAAATGGCCGCCGTCTTCGCTCTCCTTCTGACCTTATGGGTGCCTGCTTCGGCGGGTATGGTTCAGCATCAAGTCAAACGCAATTCAGATCTCGAGAGGATGCTCGCGTATAAATTATCGGTTCGGGATAAACATGATGTTTGGCGATCCGAGGGACTGGAAAAGATTTTCCCGATCAAGGGCCCTGCGCCTGAATTCATCGTGCAATTTGACGCGACGACCACCGGGAAACTTAAGGAACTATTCGGCCTCACCCTGACCCTCAAGGATGCCGACGGACTCCTCGTGCAAGTCCCCTTGCAGAGTCGGTGGGTATTCAGCCCCGAGGGCGTAGTATCAGTGCAATTCCTCATTAAAAAGTCTCTTATTGGTCGTGCTGTTCTCACCCTTCGGTGCGGGGAGCCCGCTGGGGAAGAAAGTTATGAAATTCAACTCGGGGACTATGCTCCATCACCTGATGTCCCAACCCTAAAAGGGATCCCAGGGAGCGGGACCTACCTTCGGCTTGAAGTGCATGAACATAGTCACCCATGCGTCTTCATTGCCAAGACCGACGAATCTGTCCCACTGGCGAACCTGGTGATGGAGCTTGAATTCGAAGATGGAAGCAAGATGAAAGTTTCATGCCGCGCAATTTATAACACCCATTGCGCGACTCAGCGGGCGAAGCCAATGAACTCGGTTTCAATGGATGGCCGGCACGGGTACGGGGGACTCGTTGGATTCAACGATGCCAAGTATCAAGCCGCCGAGATTGAAATGAAATTGGATGGCCAGATTCACGACAATGAAACGATTTATCAGGTCAATGTGCCAACCATCCGGGTTCCGACTCGCATTCGAGTCGAAGGCATCGTGTGTACCTTGAAAGTTGCCGCTCAGTGATGCCACACGCCTCATACCTCACGCCTCGTACCACACACCTGATGGAGCTACACTGATCCCGGCCTTGATTCCCTTGTGAATCCCTTCGCCGGAGCCCCCATGCGCTACCTCCTCACGAATCTGCCGCTGAACCTGGGCGAGGAAAAGTTGGATCTGGCGCTGCCGCTGAGCCATGCCCTGGGCGGGAAGCCTACGGAATATTCGGACGTGGTCCTGGAACGCCGCAGCCTGGATGCGCGGCACAAAGGCGCCATCCGCTTTCTCGTGGTGCTGAGTTTTGAAACGTCACGGGATTTTTCGACGACGGAGTTGCCGCCGGGACTGAAGCTTGAAACCGCGCCCCCCGCTTCGCCCTACATGGTTCTGCCCGCGCCCCGCAAACCGCGTGTGATCATCGTGGGCAGCGGACCCGCGGGCACTTTCTGCGCGCTGCGCCTGCTGGATTACGGCATCGAGCCCATCATCCTGGAGCGCGGTCCCGCCATGAGCGAGCGGGTGCAAAGCATCAACGGATTGTGGCAAAAGGGACAGCTGGATTCAGAGGCCAATTCGCAATTCGGCGAAGGTGGTGCGGGGACTTTCAGCGACGGCAAGCTAACCACGCGCATCGGCCATCCCGCCACCCGCTACGTCCTGGAGACCTTCGTTAAATATGGCGCCAACCCCCGCATCCTCTACCTGTCCAAGCCCCACGTGGGCACGGATGTCATTCGCAAATGCTCGGTGCTCATCCGCAAGGATGCGGAGGCTCGGGGTGTTCGCTACCGTTGGAAATCGAAGCTGGCGGACATCCACTTTGAAGATGGAAAAGTCATTGCAGCGCGCCTTCAGAACGGTGAAGAAATTCCCTGCGACGCCATCGTGCTGGCGCCGGGCCACAGCGCGCGCGACACCTTTGAGATGCTGCATCGCCACGCGGTGGCCATGCGGCAAAAGCCCTTCGCCATGGGGGTTCGCGTGGAGCATCCCCAGGATTTCATTGATAAGAACCAGTACGGCCCCAGCAAGGGCCACCCCAGCCTTCCGCCTGCGGACTACAAGCTGGTCTGCAACTTGGGCCTGAATCGCGCGGCCTACTCCTTCTGCATGTGCCCCGGCGGCGAAGTGATCCAGTGTTCATCCGAAGAAGGCGGCGTCGTCGTCAACGGCATGAGCAACGAAAAGCGCGATTCGGGTTTCGCCAACAGTGGTCTGGTGGCCAAGGTGAATACGTCAGATTTCGGCAGTGACCATCTCCTGGGCGGCATGTATTTCCAACGGACCTGGGAGCAAAAAGCCTTCAAGGCGGCGGGGGAAACCTACGGCGCACCCGCCACCAGCGTTCTCGATTTCATGCGACTGAAGGGCAGCGGCAAGCTTCCCCGCAGCAGCTTTCGGCCCTTTGCGGTGCCCGCGGATTTAAGGACCTGTCTTCCGGAATTCGTGCAGGAACAATTGCGTGGGGCGCTGCCTGCCTTCGACAAAAAAATCCACGGCTTCGCATCCAAGGACGCCATTCTGCTGGCCATCGAAAGCCGCACCAGCAGCCCCATCCAGCTCCTTCGGGGTGAGGATGGGCAGTCGGTGTCGCACCAAGGTCTCTATCCTTGCGGCGAGGGCGCGGGCTTTGCCGGGGGCATTACCAGCGCCGCGGTGGATGGCATCCGCGTGGCGGAATGGATCGCGCAGAATGCCGGCGCGCCGATCTTCCAGGCCTTCGAGAAACAAGTGCGCGCCTCGGAATTGGCGAACGAATACTGAGAAGTCGTGGGTTCTCCCTCGCCCAGTCCCACCACCCTTTCGTCCAGGGCTTTGTGCCGTTCGTCCATAGTTGGCCTCGGGGAAGGTCATCCTAGACCCCAGGGACTAAGTCTGGCGCTTGAGTTGCGTTGGTCTTTCAACTCAAGGATTCACCATGCTGCCTAAGCCTTCGACGTCGTTCCCTGCTTTGAAAGCTTTGGCCCTTGTCTTGGGCGCATGGGGGTTGTCGCTGTCCTGCGGCGGTGGTTCCAACCCTCCCAGCGGCCCTCCGCCCGCGCCGCCCGTGGTTTCCGTCTCAGTGACGCCCGTCCAGGCGACGATGCCCGCGGGTCTTGGGCAGGCCTTCGGCGCCACGGTGAGCGGAACCCAGAACGGGTCCGTGACTTGGAGCGTCACCGAAGGAGCCTCCGGCGGCACCGTGAGCCCGTCGGGCAACTACACGTCGCCCGGAGCGCCCGGCACCTTCCATGTCCGCGCCACCGCGGATGCAAGCCACTACGCCGATGCGACGGTGGTGGTGACCCCGGCGATCACCGTGAGCCTCAGTCCAGCGGCCACCTCCCTGGCGCCGGGGGCGACTCAGTCCTTCTTCGCTACGGTGTTGAATGGCGGCAGTACCACGGTGACCTGGGCCTCCACCGGCGGAACGGTGACGTCTGGGGGACTCTTCACCGCCGGGGCCGCCCCTGGAACCGCCACCGTGCGCGCCACGAGCGTGCAGGACCCTGCGAAGTCCGCCGAAGCCATCATCACCATCACCCAAGTGCCCCAAGCGCCCGTTATCGGGAGCTTCAGCGCCGCGCCTGCGGTCATCAACGCGGGGCAGGCTTCCATGCTTTCCTGGGCCGTGAGCGGCGCCACCAGTCTTTCGGTCAATCAGGGCGTCGGCGCCGTGGTGGGCAACAGCCAGGCTGTTTCGCCCACGGTTACCACGACCTACACCTTGAGTGCCGCCAATGCCGCGGGAACCGTCACTGCCACCTCCACTGTGACGGTGACAGCCGCGCCGCAGCCCCCCGTCATTTCGAGTTTCACCGCCACCCCTTCCACCATCAACAAGGGAGCGAGTTCCACACTGGCCTGGGTCGTATCGGACGCGGCGAATCTGTCCCTGGATCAGAGCATCGGCGCGGTCTCCGGCAGCAGCCGCGGGGTGAGCCCCTTGGTCACGACCACCTACACCCTGACGGCCACCAACGCGGTGGGGACTGTGACCGCCAGCGTGTTGGTGACGGTGCTGCAGCCACCCACCATTTCGAGTTTCGCCGCCGCGCCGCTGACCATCACCGCCGGCCAAAGCGCCACCTTGACCTGGACAGTGAGTGGCGCCACGGCTCTGTCCCTGAATCAGGGCATCGGTACCGTCACGGGCAGCAGCCGCGTGGTGAGCCCATCCAGCACCACGACCTACGTGCTCACGGCGACCAACGCCGTGGGTAGCGTTTCGGCCAACGCGACGGTGACTCTTAGTGTCGTGGCGCCGCCGGTCATTTCTACGTTCAGCGCTTCGCCTTCTTCCATCACCGTAGGCGCGAGCACGACCTTGAACTGGAGCGTAAGCGGCGCCACGTCTCTGTCCCTGAATCAGGGCATCGGCACCGTCACGGGCAGCAGTCGTGTGGTGAGTCCGGCCGGGACTACTACCTACATCCTGACGGCCACCAACGCGGGTGGAGCGGTCACTTCCAATACGCTGGTGACGGTCACGCCGCCCAGCCCCACGGCCAATCCGATCCTCTTCGTGACGCAAGTTCCGCACGATGGATTCGCGACCATTTCCATGCCTTTCGCGAATCACGACGGAAGCGTTGATTCCGTGCCGAGGGGCGGCGATTTATGGATCCGTTATCCCGATGGCAGTCTGCGGAACCTCACGCAGGAAGCGGGGTTCGGCATGACCGGATTGCAGGGCGCAAACTCAATCGCGGTGCGGGAACCCTCGGTGCATTGGAGCGGCAACAAGGCGGTCTTCGCCATGGCGGTGGGCACGGGCACCCAGCAGTACGTGTGGATGACTCATTACTGGCAGCTCTATGAAGTGAGCGGCCTTGGGAGGGGCCAGACGGCCGTCATCACGAAGATTCCCAATCAGCCCACGGACACCAACAACATCAGCCCAGTTTACGGCACGGATGAACGCATCATTTACACCTCGGACCGCAGCCGCACGGGAGAGCGGCATTTGTATCCTCAATTGGACGAGTATGAGAGCACCACCACCCTTACCGGCATCTGGAGCCTCGATCCTTCCAGCGGCGATCTGAAACTGTTGAATCACGCGCCCAGCGGGGCTTTCCATCCCTTCGTGGATAGTTTCGGCAGGATCATTTTCACCAAGTGGGACCACCTTCAGCGGGACCAGCAAGCGGATGCGGACAACGTCGGCGGCACCAGTGGCTCTTTCAATTTTGGAGATGAAACCGCCGCCGCATCGCACATCAGCAGTCGCGCGGAAATCTTTCCGGAGCCCCGCGCGGACGCCGATCCAGAGAACGTCGCGAACCACGCCAATGGCCACCGCTTCAATGAGTTTTTCCCCTGGCAGCTCAACGAGGACGGCACCGAAGAAGAGACGGTGAATCATGTGGGCCGCCACGAAATCGGCGGAAACTATTTGGCCGAACCCGCCTTCACCGACGACCCGAACCTCAGCGCCTATGCGCCGGAAGCCTTTCATTCCAATCGCAATTATTTGAACGGCGATGGCGGCATCTTTAGCCTGCGCGAAGATCCCCGCCATGCGGGCCTGTTCTTCGCGACGAATATGCGGGAATTCAATGGCGGACGCGCGGGGCAGATCGTCACGCTCAACGGCGCGGTGGGCACCAGCCCTGAGGCCATGAACCTCACCTGGATTACGGATCCGGCCACCAAGAATGAAGTCCAGCCTGGCGATCCGACCCCCGCGGGGGCCACGGGGCGCTATCGCAATCCGCTGCCCATGAGCGATGGCAGCCTTGTGGTGTCGCATAGCACCGCGGTGATGGCGGACACCAATCTTGGCGACCGCGCCAACCCGAATTACCGATTCCAGTTCCGCCTGAAGACGCTGAAGCAATCCGGCGGCTATTACATCGCGGATCAAATCTTGACGCCAGGCTTCACCAAATCCGTGAGCTGGTACGACCCGGACGTGCTCGTGACCTATAACGGCCCGCTCTGGGAACTGGATCCCGTGGAAGTGGTGGCCCGAGTCAAGCCCGCGCGGCGCACTTCCGCCCTGCAGGCACCGGAGCAGCAGGTCTTCTCCGAAGTGGGCGTGGATGAAACGGCCTTCCGCACCTGGCTCCGTACCAACAACCTGGCCCTCATCGTGAGCCGTGATGTCACCACCCGTGATCGCGCGGACGTTCAGCAGCCCTTCAATCTCCGCGTGCCGGGCGGCGTGAGCACGGTTTCCAGGAGCGGCAAGGTCTACGATGTCGCGCATCTTCAGATCTTCCAGGGAGACCAGATCCGGGGATACGGCGGCACCGCCGCCCCCCGTGCGGGTCGCCGCGTGATTTCACAGACCATGCACGGCCCCGCGGTTACCGCCAATCCCGCCAATCCAGGCGGTCCTGCGGGTAGCGTGAAAGTCGCTACGGACGGCTCCACGGCGGCCCTTGTGCCAGCCCTGCGGGCGCTCACTTGGCAGGTGACGGATGGAACCGGCAAGGCGGTGGTCCGCGAACGCAACTGGTTGAGTTTCCAGCCGGGGGAGATCCGCACCTGTGCTAGCTGCCACGGCATCAACTCCCAAAGTCAAACCGGAGTTGTGGCGCCCCAAAACAAGCCCGAAGCCCTGCGCCAATTGTTGAACGCCTGGAAAGCCGGACACTGAAAAACTTCCTGATTACCAATGAAATTCAGCCGACTGGCCAACCTCATTTAAATGCATCACGCGGAGGGCAGCGGAGGATATCAAAGGGAAGCAGAGGGGCTCGTCCGTTGCGCGCAGGGGCGCCCGCGTTGGCGGGCATCACCGCTTCGCGGTGAGGATTCGTGCGCGGCCTAGATCGCCTTTTTGGGAGCGAGTCGTCGGCCGCGCCCGAATCTTTGGCCCCTGCTGGACGGATCTCGAAATGAGCGGCTCCGCGAACCTCCGCTTCTCCGCGCCCTCCGCGTAGTGATTTTCTGTTGACCTCATCTCAATCGCCCAATTTATTTGGAGAAGAATGAGATGAGAACCCTTGGTAATCAGGGAAAACTTTATCCCGGGATATTTTTCACCATCTCCTGGTGCCAGATTCCAACTTCCAGGAAGGCCTCGCCGATGCGGGTGTAGCCTGCCTTTTCGTAGAATGCGATGGCGGTATCCCGGGCATGCAGCATCATCCGAATGAATCCGCGTCGCATGGCTTCTCTTTCGGATTCCACTACCAACAATCGTCCGATGCCCGCTCCTTGGCGACGGTCATCCACCGCCACCTGCCGCATTTGGATGACGCCGTTTTCATGCGGTGTGAGGAGGAGGGTGCCCACCAATACTTCGTCATCCCAGCAGGCCAGATGAAGGCTCTCGGATTCCGAAGACAGTTGCGCTTGGGTGAATCCCAGACCCAAGGGCTTGCGCAAAATGTCGCGCCGCAGCGCCACCGCGAGCGCATAGGCGGGGGAGAGATGTTCGATCCACTCAAGGCGCAGACTCATGGACCCATTCTGCCGCGAAGGCGCGAGGAGAGTAAGCTGGCTTCAATAGTCTGGAGTGCAAATGTTCGAATCCGCTGAGCTGGGTCATCGCGAGGACAAAGAAACATTCGTCGCTGAAGTGCCCAAGCTGAGGGAGTCGCTGCTGGACGCGCAGTTTGATCTGGCCCAGGTCAAACGCTTTCCGCTCATCGTCCTCATCGGCGGGGTGGATGGTGGCGGCAAGAGCGAGATCGTGAACCTGTTGAACGCTTGGATGGATCCACGTCACATCCAGACCCATGGCCTGGAGGAGCCCAACGACGAGGATCGTCAGCGGCCTCACATGTGGCGATGGTGGCGGCAGCTGCCACCCAAAGGAACGACGGGCCTCTTCAACGGTTCCTGGTACACCTTCCCCATTCTTCAGAGAGCCCACCGCAAGACCAAAGAAGTCCACCTGGAGCAGAGTTTGAGCCGTATCCAGCGCTTCGAGCGGATGCTCCTGGATGAAGGCGCTCTGCTCATCAAGTTCTGGATGCATCTCTCCAAGGATGCCCAGAAAAAGCGGCTCAAAAAGCTTGAGGCGGACCCGCTCACCCGGTGGCGTGTTACGGACCAGGACTGGGAACACTTCGAGATGTACGACCGCTTTCGGAAGATCAGCGAACGCTCCCTGCAGGTCACCAGCACCGCCGATGCGCCCTGGACCATCGTGGAAGCGACTGATTTTCGCTATCAAGCGCTCACGGTGGGGCGTCACCTGCTGGAGGCGATGCGGAAGCGGTTGGATGGCCTACCGGAGCAGCTCACCATCCTGGTCCCGCCCCTGCCGCCCCGATTGGATTCCGTGAATGTATTCCAGACCTTGGATCTGACCCAGCACACGGCGAAGCCCGATTACGAGGTGGAGCTGGAGCGATTGCAGGGGCGGCTGAACCTGCTGACACGGCACAAGACATTCAAGAAGCGATCCATGGTGATCGCCTTCGAGGGCAGCGATGCGGCCGGCAAGGGCGGCGCCATCCGCCGTGTCACCGGCGCCTTGGACGCGCGGATCTATCGCATCATTCCCATCGCGGCGCCTACGGACGAAGAAAAGGCCCAGCCCTACCTTTGGCGCTTCTGGCGTCACATGCCCGGAGCGGGGCGCATGGCCATTTTCGATCGATCTTGGTACGGGCGCGTGCTGGTGGAGCGCGTGGAAGGATACTGCGCCGAGGCCGATTGGATTCGGGCTTACAGCGAGATCAATGATTTCGAAGAGCAGATGAATCGCAATGGAACTTTGGTGTGCAAGTTCTGGCTGTCGATCAGTCCCGAAGAGCAGCTCAAGCGGTTTGAGGCGCGTAAGGAAACCGCCTACAAACGTTTCAAGATCACCGAGGATGACTGGCGCAACCGCGAAAAGTGGGATGCCTATGAGCAGGCGGTTTGCGACATGGTGGACCGCACCAGCACCGCCTCCGCGCCTTGGACTCTGGTGGAGAGCGAGGACAAGAATTTCGGCCGCATCAAGGTGCTGAAGACCCTCGTGGATCGGCTGGAAAGAGAACTATAAGGACGGTTTCTCTGAATTCGGCGAATCGAGTCGGGAGCGTTCAGATACTATCGCTCCATGCCCCAAACCCAAGCCCGAGCGCGCGCTTTGCCACCCATGGCGGCCATCTCCTTGTTTGGTTTCGCGTCGGGTTTGCCATTGCTGCTGACGAATTCCACGCTTCAGGCCTGGATGAAGGATGCGCATGTGGATCTTGGCCTCATCGGCCTTTCGGCGCTCATTGGACTGCCCTACAACCTGAAATTTTTGTGGTCACCGATCCTGGATCGCTACACGCCACCCTTCATGGGACGGCGGCGGGGCTGGATCCTGCTGCTCCAAGCCGCTCTGGTGTTGAGCCTTTGCGCCATGGCCTTCTCGGATCCCCAGACGGGCCTGGGGGCGATCGCCGGGCTGGCGGTGCTGGTGGCCTTCTTCAGCGCCAGCCAGGACATTGTCGTGGACGCCTATCGAACGGAGCTGTTGCCTGAGAAGGACCTCGGACTTGGTTCGAGCCTCAACATCAATTTCTACCGCGGAGCCATGCTGGTGGCCGGGGCTTTTGCTCTTTGGCTCTCGGACCGCACGACCTGGCGCGTGGTCTACCTGGTGATGGCGGCCTTGATGATTCCGGGAATGCTCACGGCCTGGTTCGCGCCAGAGCCCGTCAACGCTCGCGCCCCGCGAACGCTCACCGAAGCGGTTGTGCTGCCCTTCACGGAATTCTTTTCGAGGCGGGGCGCTTTGGAGATGCTGGCCTTCACCATCCTCTACAAGCTTGGTGACATGCTCGCGGCGGCCTTGAACACGGTTTTTTTGATGACCCTGGATTTCAGCAAAACGGAGATCGGGCTCGCCACCAAAGGTCTTGGTCTCGCATCCCTGCTGACGGGTGCTTTTCTTGGGGGTCTGCTGATGAAGCGCTGGCCGCTGAAACGCGCCCTCCTGGTCTTCGGCATCCTACAAGCCTCCAGCATCTCCGCGCCCTATTTTCTGGCGCTCATCGGGCACAACCGGATGCTCATGCTAGCCACCATCGGCGCGGAAAATTTCTGCTTCGGCACGGGCATGGTGGCCTATGCGTCCTTCCTCATGCGCATCTGCGATAAGCGCATGACCGCCACGCAGTACGCGCTGCTATCGAGCCTGTTCGCCCTCACACGCACGGTATTCTCAAGCCCTGCGGGGCAGTTGGTGAAATGGATGGGGTGGCCTTCCTTCTTCCTGCTCTGCATGGCCATCTCCATTCCAGGACTGCTGATGCTCCTGCGCTACGACCGATGGCAAATGCCCGAAGAAATCCAATACATCGAGTCCTAATTCAGCTGCGGGCGAGATGCACCGCAAACCACTTCTGCTCATCCATCCAGGTGCGCTCTAGGGTCCAGCCGGCCTCTTGGAGAATGTTTTCCCCCATGCCGGGCCTGAATTTGTAGCTATTTTCGGTATGGATGCGCTCGCCCTTTTCCAAGGTGATATTCAGATCCAGCGCGCTAATGAAAACGGACTGTCGACCTAAACTTTCGAGATGCATTTCGATGCGCGATTGGCCTTCATTCCAGAGTGCGAGGTGCCGGAATTGGTCGAGCTCAAAGTTGGCGCCCCATTCGCGGTTGAGGCGTGCCAGCAAATTGAGGTTGAATTCCGCCGTGACGGCTTCGGCGTCATCGTAGGCGGGCACCAGAATGGACGCATCTTTGGATTGATCCATGCCGATGAGCAAGGCGTCGCCGCTGCGAAGGCTGTCGCGCACGGCCCGGAGAAAAGAGGTCGCCTCGGCGGGTTCAAAATTGCCGATGGTGGAACCCAGAAAAAGCAGGAGGCGTCGGGGCCCGCGGCGAGGCAGATCTTTCAAACCATCGAGATAGCTGGCGCAGATCGGATGCACTTCCAGATTCCTGAAGGTCTGCGTTAGCGCTGCGTTTGCGTGGTCTAGGGCCGCAGCGCTCACATCAATGGGGGCATAGACCCCATGCCCTTGGCGCAGCAACAAAGCCTGGATCAGCAGGTGGGTTTTGGAGGAACTGCCAGAGCCCAGTTCCACCAATTCCAAATCCGCGCCCGCCCCATCGAGCATGTCCGAGGCGTGGTCCCCAAGGATGCCCCGCTCGGTGCGGGTGGGGTAGTACTCGGGCAGTTCGGTGATGCGCTCGAACAGAGCCGAACCTTCCGCATCGTAGAAAAGGGATGGAGGCAATCGTTTGGGATTCGCCTTCAGGCCCGTGCGGACCTCTTCCATCAGGGCGGCGTCAATGTCGGTCAAAGGGAGCATTAGAAAAGGCTACACTCGATCTTTGGCCAAGCGCAGCCCCGAGAATTGCCATCGGGCGCTAGGTGGAAAAAAATTTCGGTAGGTGGGCCGAATGTGTCCACTGGGCGTGGCGAAACTTCCCCCACGAAGCACCATTTGGCTGCTCATGAACTTGCCGTTGTACTCGCCCACGGCGCCCGCATCTGCTTGATATCCGGGGTAGGGCAGGTAGGCGCTTTGCGTCCATTCCCAGACACCCCCAAACATGAGGGGGAGGGATTTTTCGCTGGATGCCAATTCCCATTCAGACTCCGTCGGCAATCGCGCCCCAGCCCAGCGGGCATAGGCGTCGGCTTCGAAATAGCTCAGGTGGCAAACGGGTTCGGCGGAGCTCAACGGTTGCTCGCCATGAAGGGTGAAAACGCGCCACCCACTATTCGTTTTCCGCCAATAGAGCGGCGCTTTCCAGCCACCGTCGCACACTGCGTCCCAGCCTTCGGAAAGCCACAGCTCAGGTTTTCCGTAGCCACCGTCATCGACGAATTGTTGATATTCGCCGCAGGTCACCGGGCGCGAGGCTAGCTCAAACGCGTTCACGAATACTCTATGGCGCGGGCCTTCGTTATCGAAGGCGAAGCCGATTCCGTCGTGACCGATTTCTCGGAGGCCTTCTTCGAAAGGAATCCAACTCAAGGGCGATGCCGCAAGGGTTTCGGGAGGTTTCGCCAGCAGATAGGCGGGGCGCAGGGGTTGAGTTCCGAACAGGCATTTGATGTCCGTGAGGATCAATTCCTGGTGCTGCTGTTCATGATTCAGCCCCAGCTCCAGCAGACCGAGGTCAGAGCCAGCCGCATCCGAAAGGAGCTTTTCCATGGCGGCGTCCACATGGCGGCGATAGGCGTGGACTTCTTCCAACGCGGGCCGGGTCAGCAGGCCGCGCTGGGCTCGGGGCTGACGCTCGCCGATGGCGTTGTAATAGCTATTGAACAGATAGCCGAAGGCCGCATCGAACTCTAGGTAGCTAGGGCAATTTGGTTTGAGGATGAAGGTCTCGAAAAACCAGGTCGTATGGGCCAGGTGCCACTTGGTGGGGCTAGCGTCCGCCATGGCCTGCACCACTTGATCTTCGGCGCTGAGCGGCGCGGCGAGATCTACCGTGGCCTGGCGCACCGCGCGGTAGCGGGAGAAATCGTTCATACGGCTCTTTCCTTGCCGAAGACCCGGTCCAGCACCAGGCCCGCGGTCTCTTCGATGCTCCGCCCGGTGACGTCGATGACCGGCCAGCGCCGATGCTGTTTGAAGATGCCCTCGGCATAGTTAAGTTCTTCCAGGATGTGGCCCATGTCGCTGTAGCTATCGGCGCTGCCCTTGGCGCCAAGCCGCGCGAGCCGGTTCAGGCGAATCTCTTGGAGGCGGTCGGGTTCGATGGTGAGACCCACGATGCGACCTTGGGGAATCTCCTCCAACTCTTTTGGAAGGGGCACGCCGGGGACCAGGGGCACATTCATGACGCGGTGCCCTTCCATGGCGAGGTACATCGAAAGGGGCGTCTTGCTGGTGCGGGAAAGGCCCACCAGCACGATGTCCGCGTCGGGCAGGCCGCTCAGGTCAGCGCCGTCATCATACTTGAGCGCGAACTCGATGGCATCGATGCGCTTGAAATAGCGGTCGCCCACCGCATGAAACAGGCCGGGCCTTTCGTCGGGACTTTCTCGAAGATAGAGGCCCAAGGTGTCAAGCAGATCCCCGAAGAGATCCACTTGAGTGAGCCTCAGTTCCGCGCAGCGGCGGTCCAGGTAGATGCGCTGCTCCCGGCTCACGATGGTGTGCACGATGACCGCCCGCTTTTCCGCGGCGAGCTGAAGGATGCGCTCCATATCGTCGAGCGTGCGCACGTTCTGGAAGCGCCGCATCACCGATTCGTCGCCGGAATGAAACTGCGTCAGCGCCGCCGCCACCATGCGCATGGCCGTTTCGCCGGAGCCCCCGGACAGGATGTAAATGGGATGGCGGATCATGGGACCAGGGTAGCTTAGGGGCCGTTACGGGATGAGCAGCGCTTTCCTGCTCATCCCGTAACGGCCCCTTATGTCGGCCGCAGGCCG
>JANXXC010000085.1 GCA_025350765.1 Holophagaceae bacterium
CGGCCTGCGCGCCATTCCCGATAGCGCCGCCTACAGCGTGTCCAAGGCGGGCGTCCACATGCTCGCCAAAGTGCTCGCGCTAGAGTGGGCCCCGCGAAAAATCCGCTGCAATGCCATCGCGCCGGGCCCCATTCATACGGCGATGGTGGAGGAACGGATAAAACTGGAACCTGATACGGATGCAGTCACGGCGAGTCTTTCCACCGTAAATCCATTACTCCGTTTGGGCCGCAAAGAAGAAGTCGCCGCGCTCGCCGCCCACCTGCTCAGCGACGAAAGCGCGTGGACCACGGGCTGCGTGATTCCCTTGGATGGTGGCGCGGACGCGGTGTACTGAAGCCGGATGCCTCACGTCCGCAGGGCGGGCTTGGCACTGCATTTCTAGTCTGGAATCTCGGCTTCGACGAGTTGCGCAAGCAGCGTGAGCGATTCCTGCCAGCCGAGATAGCAGGCCTCCAGTGGAATGGCTTCGGGCACGCCTTCTTGCACGACGCTTAACTCAGTTCCGCAGAAAACCTGTCTCAAGGAAATGGTGGTCTGCATTTCTCCGGGCAGGTTCGGGTCATCGAATTTGTCCGTGTGCCGGATGCGCTCAAAGGGCACCAGTTCGAGATACTCTCCGCCAAACGAGTGGCTGTGACCTGACGCGAAATTCGTGAACGACATCTTGAAGGTGCCGCCAACCTTGGCATCGAGATGGTGAACCTTACCGGTGAAGCCATTCGGTGGAAGCCACTTGGCCATGGCGTCCGCATCGAGAAAAGCCCGATAGATTCGCTCAGGCGTGGCGCGGAGTACCCGGTGGAGTCGGATGGTGTGGGTGGCCATGATGGCTTCCCCTTTCTTTGGTTTTGAGAGGTAAGGAACGAAGAAGTTTGTTGCCGAAGAATAGCTTGAAAGGTCCGCCGATGCTTGGCCTACCCATCACCAACCAGTCATAGAAAGCCACCGCCCGCGAGCCAATCCCGCAGCCTACTTCGCTCGCCTTGGCCTAGCCTTTCCGCCGGATGTATTGAGGGCGACCGCAGCAAGGATGAGCGCTTTGAACGCGCCCGCGTCAACCTCCTCCCCTTCGTGGAGGTCAATGGCGCGCCTTGTGTTCCCGTCGAGGCTCGCGTTGAAGAGCTGGACCGGATCCTTCAACGAAGCGCCCTTGGCGAAGGTCAACTTCACGGTCGCCTTGTAGGATTCGCCGGTGCAGATGATCCCGTCGTGCGACCACACGGGAGTGCCCATCCACTTCCACTCCTCCACCACGTCCGGGTCCGCCTCTTGGATGAGCTTCCGCATCCGGCTCAAGGCCTCCCCGCGCCAGTCCCCGAGCTCGGCGATTCGTTTGTCAATCAACTCAGATGCCGACTGGCCCTCAGTCGAGTCCGACTTTTTCATGTTCTCCTCACTCTCCGCGAATGGGATGTGGTAGTCGGTCTAAGGATGAAAATTACCGGCCCAACTGCGAACCGGAAGTTTAGAACATGATGTCAGCAACCGACGATTGGGTCCGAGTTGTACGAAGGGTTAGGTCGAGACGGAATCCTTGTCCGCGCGATTGACCGTTACGCGCCGATCACCTCGTCCGTGCGACGGGCCTTTCCATGTCCGGGTTGATGGACTATCAGGGGCGGCTCCGTTGTAGACCCCTCAGTCCGCGTACCGAGAGGATGAGGGAGAAGATCGCGGTCACGCCGAGCGCGATGTTTGTCCAGACCCAAAAGAAGACTCCGCTGGAATCGGCGATCTTGCCGCCGACAAGTCCCGACCCCATCATGTGCACGATGGGAACGCCTGACCCAAGGAGCGACCCGAGAAGGAGGATGACGAACCCTGATCGCCGTTCGGTGAGCACCAGCGTTCCGTACAGCCAGACGACTAGGATAAGCACCCCAACCAGGTTCTTGACCCCACCCGGCTCCATCCCGCGGACTATGTCGTCCGACAGGTGTAACGTCATGAAGAGGATCGAGAGCAGAGACGTGATGGTTAACATTACGTTCTCTTTCATTTGACACTCTCCTTTTTCTTTGTTTGATGCACCCGACCAGAGTCCGTTGAAATACGAGTTGGATGCACCGCCTAACGAAAAAAGTTAGGCCGCCTTCAGTTTCCACTTCTCGATGTTCACGCCCTTAATAAGAAGACAAAGGCAGAGTGATGCCTCCCCAACAAGGGCGGGAATTAGAATGGCGGGGAATAGCCGATTTGCGAGGGTCGGGGCCAAAAGCAGCGCGAAGCTATTGATCAGATAGCACAATCCGGCGATTTGCATTAGCACGCCTACTGCCTTTGGAAGAAAACCCGATCTGAAGATCAGGTATCCCCAAACGATGCAAACCCAGGCGAAGAAGATTAGGCCGACACCAAAGCCGTAGCCATGCAGTTTGACCGACAAGCTGGTCATGGCGTAGATCTGCTCTGGCGTGAATGCTCTCAGGTATGCAGCACTCCCCAGCGGAAACAACGCCGCAAGGAGATTCAATTGGACAGCCGCTTCTATCGCGATCGCTACCAGATTGAAGAATGTCGCCAGCAAGGCGAGATCTCTGCTGACCGGCCGGAGCAAGACATAGAGGATCCAGGCTAAGGCAACACAACAAGTCAGCTGGAAGAGTTCTCCAGCGATACCGAAGCGCCACAGCGACTCCAAAGACCTGATCTTGGCCGCTGTTGCGGTTGCATCGCCCGATACGATGATCCTGTTGCGGACGAATGCCTCGTTGAAGAGGCCCATGATAATGCTGATCAGGTACAGCACGCCGCCGATTCTCCCAAGAACTCGGGGCGAGAATTCGCCTTGGTCCTTTTCCATGCCAGCTCCACTTGATATCTCTATTCAATTACGGCCGCAGGGCGCAAACGCTTAGCAGGCTAACTATTACTTCGGCAAAATCGCGCCACCGGCGGGCCAAGTGGTATCGCCGATGCGCTTGAGGTTCATCTCGAAGAAGCGCACAGGTTCTTTGCCGGGGGCGATGCGATCGCCCACTTCCCGCCATTTTCCATCCTTGATGGTGGCGGTGTAGCGGATGGTCATGGGGCCGGCGGGGATCTCCCAGGAAAACCCATCGGACCTCACGTTCATGACGAAATCACCGACGTGGCCTTGGCCGTAGGCGTGAAAGGTAAACCCCTTAGTGGCCGGGTCGAAGGAGATGGTACCGAAGGCATTGAAGGACACTTTCCCGTCCGGCTCATAGCCTCGTCCCTCGATGACTTTCAATGAACCATCCAGAAAGGGGCCGATGCGCTCGGTCTGGGTAATTTCGTGCTTCACGCCCGAGGGCAGGATGGTCACGGCAGGGCCCCGCCACACGCCGTCCATATAGGCCAGCGGCGCCATGGCCTCGCGCTGGGCTTTGATGAGCACGGCGGGTTCCGGGGGCGCTTGAGCCGGCATGAGGGACACCGCAAGTCCCATCATCAGGTAGGCGGCAGGCGAAGGTCTGGCCATGGGAGGCTCCTTGGAATTCCTTGCCGCATGGTGCCATGGGCGGGGAAGTCCTGATACGGATTTGCATTGAAAATGAGATCACCGCCAAGACGCGAAGAACACCAAGTATGGAATTTCCTGCTTCTCGCCATTTCTCTGCCAAGTCCCTCGCGCCGTCAAACTGCTGGGACGCGAAGTACACGGAGAAAAGCGCGGAGAACGCGGAGAGAGTTCTGCAGTGCGACGCAAGAGTCGCCCGCATATGCGGGCATCGGCGCGGAGCGCCGGAGGAAGTGGGCGCGACCGCCGACTCGCCCCCAAAAGCGATCAAGGTCGCGCCCGCATCCAAATGACCCGTACTCGACGCGGCGCTGAAGCTGCGTTTCCGTGGTCTTCTGTGATATTTCCGTACCTACTGTGTTCAGCCCATTTGGGCTGAGAAATGCCGATGATCGGGTATTCCATAACGGTCTCTAAGGAACGTGTCCTTCGAGGAAATCCAAGTCCCGCGAAAAACTTTCCTGTATTTTTGTGAGCGACAACAGGGCGATGAGAATGACGGTGCCGCCCAGCAGATAGGCTGCGGGGATCAGACCGAATTGGGTCTTCAGATAGATGAACGCCATCGTCATGGGCGTCACGGAACCCCGCACGAAATTCGGCACGGTGGTGGTGACGGTGGAACGCAGATTCGTCCCGAATTGTTCGCTCGCCAGCGTCACCAGCACCGCCCAATAGCCGAAGGTGAAACCGAGTCCGAAGCAGAGGAAGTAGAAGCTGGAGACGCTGAGCCCGCGGAGGCTCAGGAACATCGCGATCATCAAAATGGCGAGGACCAGGAAGGCTGCGACCGCTTTGCGGCGGCTCTTGAGGCGCTGACTAAGGAGGCCCGATGCCAGATCCCCCAGCGCGCCGCCCGCATAGCACCAGGCGACGGCCAGACCGCTGGTCACGGCCCCTTGCACCCCCAGCGCTTTGGAGAATTCTTCGGCGTTGAAAACCAGAATGCCCACGACGAACCAGACCGGGACGCCCGTCGCAATGCAGCAGAGGTAACGTAGCAGC
>JANXXC010000086.1 GCA_025350765.1 Holophagaceae bacterium
CGCTGCGATGACGCCTCCCAGCTGGTCCGCGGATCCGCGGCCGAAGAGCAGCTGCTCCCATTCAGAATCGGGCGGAAGCCAGCCCAACTCTTTTTTAAGGAAGGCATTGTTCAGCTAGGCGGGGTCCACCAGCCCGTTGTAGGCGTCCACGCCGCCGCCGATCTTGTCCAGCCATTGGGGCCGCAAGGCCTTCACTGTGTCGGTGTGTCCATCCAGGTAAATGACCTTTTTCGTGTATAGCTCGCCTCCCTGGCTACAATCCAGCCCATGCCCCTCGCACCAGGCACCCGGGTGGGTGCGTATGAGATCCGGTGCCTCCTGGGCGAGGGGGGCATGGGCGAAGTCTACGGCGCCTACGACTCGCGGCTGGGCCGGGAGGTGGCGGTGAAGGTGGTCCGCCACCTGGAGGGCGTGGACCGGACCGAGCTCGTGGCCCGCTTCCAGCGTGAGGCCCGGGCTGTTGGGCGCCTGAGCCATTCGGGCATCGTGGCGGTGCACGACCTGGGCGTCTTCGAGGACATGCCCTTCCTGGTGATGGAGCAGCTCGACGGCGAAACCCTCCGCGCCCGCCTGGGCCGCGGGCCCCTCGACGAGGCCGAGGCCCTGGCCTGGTTTCGCCAAGCCTGCAGTGCTTTCGCGGCGGCCCACGCGGCGGGGCTCGTCCATCGGGACGTGAAACCCGAGAACCTCTTCCTCACGCGGGAGGGCCAGCTCAAGGTGCTGGACTTCGGCCTCGCCAAGGAGACGCTGCCCTCCGGCGCAGAGGACCCCACCGCCCTGGAAACCCGCGCCGGCATGGTGATGGGGACGCTCGGCTACCTGAGCCCCGAGCAGGCGAGGGGCGAGGCGGTGGACGCGCGCACGGACGTCTTCGCCCTGGGCGCGGTGCTCTTCGAGATGCTCACGGGCCGACCCGCCTTCGTTCGCGCCACCCCCGTGGCCACCCTTTCGGCAATCCTCACCGAGAACCCCCTCGAGACCCCGGACCTCCCCAGTTCCCAGGGCCCCCTGCTGGCCGGCTGCCTCGCGAAGGATCGGGACCGGCGCTTCGCCGACGCCCGGGCGATTCTCAACGCCCTGGACCATGGGCCGCGCGCGGAGGAGGCCGCCCCTGTGCCCCGCGCCCGCTTCCGATCCTGGGCCCTGGCGGCCGGAGCGATCGCCCTGCTGCTCGGGGCCGCGGGCCTGACCTGGTCCCGGCGGGCGCTTCGCCCCGTCGCCGACCCCGCGGCGAGCCCGGGCTGGGAGGCCCTCCAGGCCGCGCGGTACCTGGATAAGCGGACACCGGTGAAGGACCTGGAAGGAAAGTCCGCGGAGGAGGACCCCGTGGCCCAGGCCTACCGGGCCGCCCTGGCGAAGGATCCGGGCCTCGTCGCCGCGGACCTGGGCCTGGCGGGACACCTGGTGACCCGGGTCTTCTGGAACCGCAAGCCGGGAACCGGAATGGATTTGGCGCCCGCGGCCTTCGTTTCCCTCAGCCGGGTGCTGGCGAAGGACCCCCGGAACGTGGAGGCCCTGGTGCTCCGCTCCGACCTCGCCTTCACTCCCGATGCCGGGTGGCGGATGGACGAGGCCCTCGACGACGCCCTCGCGGCGATGAAGATCAGCCCGCACAATCCAAAGGTCCTCGCCTCTCTCGGCAGCCTCTGCGAGCACATGGGACTGGCGGCGGAAGGACGCCCGATCCTGGAGGAGCTTCTCGAGAAGGGCCCGGGGAACCGGGACGGGGGCCTCTCCCTCGCCCGGCTCGAAGCCCAGGACATGGACTCCCGCGCGGAGAAGGTCTTTGAGGCCATCCCCCCCGAGATGCGTCTCGACTGGACCCTGGTGCTGGAGCGGCAGGGCCGGGGCCGCGAGGCAGAAGCTTTCCTCGTCCAGTACAAGGCTGCCCTGGGGTCCGAGCACAGTTTCGCCCCCAGCTCCCCGATCCCGGGGGATTTCATGATCCTGTCGGTGATGTCCCTGCTCGAGGCGCGCCGCGGCAGGGCGGCGGAAGCCGTGCGCTTGGCGGCGGAGTCCGAACGGGTCGGCAGGGACCTTTCGCCCTTCCACCACGCGACCTATTCCCTCGCCTGCGCCTGCGCCGCCCTCCAGCGGCAGGAGGAGGCGCTCCGGTTCCTGCGGTTCAGCGCCGAGCACGGCTACCCCTGCTTCTCCGCGTTCTCGAAGGATCCGCTGCTGGACCCCATCCGATCCGATCCGGCCTTCCAGGCCTTCCTCGAAACCCAACGCTACACAGCCGAGGAGCGCCGGAAGCGCATCGCAGCCGCCCTCCACTGACGGGCGCTTCTCGCGCTCCGACCTTTTGTGTATAGGGATTTTTAAAGCCCCATTTTGAATGTGGGGACGGAAGGACCCAGGGGTTTTAGACAGGGACCGGGTTGAAAAGTGGATGCGCAGCGTTTGACTGTAGCTTTCCAAGGGCTTGGCATGGGTGAGTGCCTGCTTGTTGATTCGCCCACTGCTGGCCCGGGTCAAGGAAAAGGCGGAGCTTCCGCCACCCTCTATGATCGGGGTGAATTTCCCCCCTGGTTTTCTGATTCATCCAAGGCCACTTAGGCGGCTGTGGTGTCGCCTTAAGCAGGCGTGAGAGCGTTGATGACTCGGGGCCGCGTGTATAGGGTTATTAAAAGCCCCATTGTGAATGTGGGGACGAATGGACCCCGGTGTTTTAGACAGGGACCGGGTCGAAAAGTGGATGCGCTGCGGTCGACTGTAGCTTTCCAGGAGATTTGTATGTGCGGGTTCCTGCTTGTTGATACGCCTCGCGCTTGCCTGGGTTAAGGGGCAGACAGGGCTTCCGCGACCCGCAGCGATTGGCAGGATTCTCGTTCTGGGTTTTCAGGTTCTTCGCGCTCGCTACTTCGGTTGGGGATTGATCGGGACGCAAGCGAGGATCGCTTTGATGGCTCACGGTTGCGTGTGACTCGGTCCTCTGGCCCTCGACCTTCGGGCCCGCATTCGTTTCGCTCTTTAAAACGCTCGACTCTCGACGCTTAACTCCCAGCTCACCCCCCGAAATCTACTAAACTGACTTATGGACCTTTCGGATCTCCGCGCCCAGATCGATGCTGTCGATGACGAGCTGCTGCAGCTCCTGAACGCGCGGGCTCGGCTGGTGGAGCAGGTGGGCTCGCTGAAGACCAAACAGGATTCGGCTTTTTATGTGCCGAGCCGCGAAGCCGCCGTGCTGGAGCGGCTTTTGGCGAGCAACTCTGGGCCTTTTCCGAACGAATCCATCCGGCCCGTGTTCAAGGAAGTCATGTCCGCTTGCCGCTCCTTGGAGCAGGGTCTTCGTATCGCGTTTCTGGGGCCTGAGGGCACTTTCACGCACATGGCCATGAAGCACCAGTTCGGACTTTCCGCCTGGGGCCTGCCCGTGGGCAGCATCGCGGCGGTGTTCGCCGAAGTGCAAAAAGGCGCGGCGCATTTCGGCGTCGTCCCGGTGGAGAACAGCACCGACGGCGCCGTGACCCACACCCTCGATACTTTTCTCGATAGCGACCTGAAGATCAGCGCCGAAATCGTCCTGGAAGTAGCGCAGTGTTTGTTGGTGCGGCCGGGCTTGGATCTCGCGGCAATTGAGCGCGTCTACAGCCATCCGCAGGGTCTCGGGCAATGCCGCAAATGGCTGGACGCGAACCTGCCGAGGGCCACGCGCATCGAGGCCTCCAGCACCGCCGAAGCGGCAAGGCTGGCGAAGGAAGACGTCAATGGCGCGGCCATCGCGTCCGAGCTGGCGGCGGATCTTTTTGATCTCGCCATCCTACGCCAGCGCATCCAGGATCTCGCCGAAAACGCCACGCGATTCCTGGTGCTCGGCACGGTGCAGGCCGAGCCCACGGGCAAGGACAAAACCTCCATTATGGTCACCACCAAGGATGGCCCCGGCATCCTGCTCCACCTGCTCCAGCCCTTCGCCGATTCGGGCCTGAATCTGACTAAAATTGAAAGCCGCCCCAGCCGCCGGAAGCCTTGGGAGAACGTTTTCTTCCTTGATGTCGAAGGCCATCAGCGCGATGAATCAGTGACCAAAGCCCTGGACGCACTGAAGCCCCACTGTGAAGGTGTGAAAGTGCTGGGCAGTTACCCAAGGACCGAGAGCACCAAAGCCTGACCACAAAGCACGAAAACATTTCTGCTGGGTTTCACGCAGAGCCGCAAAAAAAGCAAAGAAAACTGCCGCACGCCTCCTTGCGTCCCCGTGCCTCTACGTGAATGACTTTTCTTTGCGCCTTCAGTGCTCGTGATCGCATCCAGGTGGGTGGGCATGCGGGTGTTCATGCTTGTGCTCGCCGCGATGCACCGGGTCTTCGACACCGGCGGCTTCGTGCTGGTGGATAAAGCGGTGGTGATGGCGCTCCGCCATGGCGGCGGTCTCGAAATGCACCGTGAGATGCCTCACGCCGTAATGGCCGGAAAGCACCTGCTCGATGTCTTCGAGATAGTGCTCGGTTTCATCCAGCCGCTCGGCGGCCACCAGGATGTGGGCCGTGGCCACGGTGAGGTGGCTGCAAACTTTCCAACTGCGCATGTCCTCAACCCCCAACACACCGGGGAGTTTTAATAAATCAATTTTCGCGGCTTCGTGATCGAAGGCCGCGCGGTGCATCAGGATGGCGCCCGCTTCGCGCAACAGCACCCAGGCGCCGCGCAGGATCACCAGCACGATGAGGCTGGCCATGACTGGATCAATCCAGCGCCAACCCGTGAACCTTATGGCCACCATCGAAAGCATCACCGCCACGTTGGCCAGGCTATCCCCAAGAGCGTGCAAGTAGGCGCCGCGCAGGTTCAGATCCCCTTCCTGACGGGTGCCTTTGGGGGGAAGCAAAACGTAGGTGGCCGCCAAATTCAGCGCCAGACCTGTCGCTGAAAAAGCGAGGGCCCAGCCGATCATGATATGAACGGGATGAAGGATGCGCAGGTAGGCTTCCCACAGCACTGCAATGGCCAGAGCCACCAGAAGTCCAACGCCCACCAAGGTGTGGAAAACTTCCACGCGATGCCAGCCGTAGGCGTAGCGATCACTGGGCTCTTTTTTGTTGGCGACCTTGATGGCGGCCATGGCCATCAAATTCACGACCGAATCGTTAAGATTTTCGAGTGAATCGCTGACAAGACCCAGGGAGCCCGTCCAAAGTCCGCCTAGTCCCTGCACCAAAAAATTCAAGCCAAACAAAGCCGCGCTCAGGGCCAGCCGGCCGGTGGTGGTGCGGCCATTCTCGTGATGATGGTGGTGCCCCATCACTCGCCCCGGTAGATGGGTTTGCGTTTTTCTCTGAACGCCGCGAGGCCTTCCAGGCGATCTGAAGTAGGGATGACTTTCGCGTAGCAGCTCTCTTCGATGCGCAAGCCGCCGTTCCGATTTTCGTCGAGGCCTGCATCTATGGCTTCCTTCGCGGCTCGCAAGGCGATGGGACCGTTGGGCAGGATCTCGCGGGCCAGGGCCAGGGCCGCATCCAGCACTTTCCCTTCTTCGGCTATGCGGTCGGCGATGCCGTACTCCTTGGCCTCCAAAGCGCCAAATCGCCGTGCGGTGAAGATGAGTTCCTTGGCGCTGGAGCGCCCGATGAGCCGCGGCAAACGCTGGGTGCCTCCCGCGCCGGGAATGATGGCCAGGCTCGTTTCCGGCAGGCCCAATTTCGAAGCAAGGCCTACCACCCGCAGATCGCAGGCCAGCGTCAGTTCCAGGCCGCCCCCCAGGGCAGCACCTTCGATGGCGGCAAGCGTAGGCATGGGAAGTCGCTCCAAAGCCGTGAAGGCGGCGCGGAGCCGCTGCACAAAAGCCGTGGCTTCTTCCTGGTTCATGCCCGCACGTTCCTTCAAGTCCGCGCCCGCGCAGAATACGCCGGGCACCAGGCTATGAATAATGACCACTCGAACGGAACGATCTTCCGCGAGCTCCGCCAAGGATTCCTGCAACTCCTGGATCAGCTGTCGGCCCAGCGCGTTTTTCGCTCCGGGCCGCTGAAGGCCAAGGAGAACGATGCCCAGGTCATCCCCCGATAGACGCTCCTGGCGCAGTTCCGCCATTCAGGAAAGTTCAACGATAGGATCGCCTTCGTTCACGAACTGCTCGGCCACCACGAAGACCTTGGCGACCGTACCTTCCTCGGGAGAGCCCACGGGAATCTGCATTTTCATGGATTCAATGACGATCAGATCCTGGTCTTCGGCGACCGAGTCCCCTTCGGATACCAGGACCTCCAGAACCTTGCCCGCCATTTCTGCGCGAATCATCGCCATGCCTGCCTCCAGAGGGACAGGACGATTGTAACTTGGGCAGGGCTTCGGTGCTCAGTCCGCTTCCACTTCTCCCAGCACCATCAGGTCGTCGTCCTCACTGGCGAAATCACCTTCTTCGATGAGGAATTCGCGCACTTTCCCGGCTTCGGGGGAGTTGATGAAGAAGGTCGTGTGGCCTGCGTCCGTGCCTTCCAGCAGCATCAGGGGCTCTTCTTCTTCCACCTCTTGGCCGACCTTTACAAGGATATCCATCACATATCCCGGCCACTCCGCCTTGACGATCATGCCTGCCTCCTAAAGGTTGCCACCTGGTTGTGTCCGGGGAATTTTGGGTACGCCGGGGAGCGTAGGGCGTCTAGGGCTCCTGCGCAAGGATCGAAGAAATATATTTTTCGGGCACGACTTGGAGGAATCCTTGCTTTCCAGAGTCTCCAGGCTTTGGGACACTGGAGCTTTGGCTTTGTTCCCGGTCGAATTCTGTCTGTGAGGTCCCCATGGCGGTTCAATGTGGCATTGTCGGACTGCCCAACGTGGGCAAGTCCACGCTCTTCAATGCGCTCACCAGCGCCGGGGCGGCCTCGGCAAATTATCCGTTTTGTACCATCGAGCCGAATACGGGCGTTGTGGACGTGCCGGACTCCCGGCTGTTTGACCTTGCGGCCATCGTGAAGCCCCAGCGGGTGCTTCCCGCCTCCCAGGAATTCGTGGACATCGCTGGGCTGGTACGCGGTGCCAGCAAGGGAGAAGGCCTGGGCAATGCCTTTCTCACGAACATCCGCGACACCGATGCCATTGTGCAAGTGGTGCGCTGCTTCGAGGA
>JANXXC010000123.1 GCA_025350765.1 Holophagaceae bacterium
GGCGGTTCGTTTTCAATTCCTGGAGCATGGCCTTCACGTCGGTGCCTTGGGAGGTGCCGTTGCTCATGCTTCCTCCCTGCGTGAAGAAGCTTCCAGAGGCATTGATTTGCGAAGCTCTGGGAAACGCGTATTCACGAATTCCACTCGGTCGTCAAGAATGCTCTTGATGCGCCAGTGGCCCTGGCCCAGCGCCGCGCCCACCGGAAGAGTTGAAGCGGCCTCGTTTTCTATGAAGCCCGCGAAACGCCCTGCGGACGGGCTTCCCAAGTGGCCGAGGTAGCGGAGGCTGTGAGGAAAGAAATCTTCTTCCGCTCTCAGTTCCGCGATGTGGGGGTCTTCCGGCACGGGGGCCGCCATCGTAATTGGGTGCGGGTTTTCCATGACCAGACGTACGGGTTCGCCGAACAAAAAGAGATCCCGATGCATGCCGCTTTGATTGGGCAGGGCGCCGCTGCCATCAAGCTTGGCCAGGGGTGGCAAAGCTGAAATTGAGGAGAGTCTGGCGTCAGACAGCAAATCACATGTGTCGTTCGTCCCGCCATTCTTGGGCCGAAAGGCCCGCTGGGCATTGCTTGGGCTGGGCCACAGCAACCACGCAGTGGTAAGGCCGGAGAGGATCAACATGCCTTGGACACGGCGGCTGCTTTTCAATTCATGACGCCAGGTGGTGAGGTTCGCGGTGAGGCTCATGGCGTTTTCGCTCATGCTTCCTCCGTCGTTGTGGAGTCGGATTTGGCGGGCGCTCCGGCGTGGCGGAAAGCGCGGAGGCTGACGCTGAGGCGGGCGCCTTCGGGGCTTTCTTCAAGGCGTGCTGAGCCCACCGCGAAGGGCAGGCCGCTGCCTTCCAGGGCCAGCATGAAAGGCTTCATGGAGGGGTAGATTCCCAGCACCGTGAATTCCACGTCGATGGATTCCAGATCCGTGCCCTTGGCGCCATCCCGGCTGGGCAGGCCGTACTTCACGGTCTGGAGCCGCACGCCGTTTTCCCTCGCCTTTTCATAGAGAATCTGGCTGAGCTTCCATTGCAATTCGCCCACGTTGCCCGAAGGCATTTTCATCTCGAGATCATCGAGGCTTTTCTTATCCAGGGCCAAGCGATCAACAAGCTCCTGTCGCTCTCCCAGCTGACGCATCTGGAGTTTCAGGCGTTCATTGGCCGCGGCGGTGGACTTGCGTTTTTCGTCCAGTTGCCGACCCGCGTCCGGCAGCACGAACAGGGCAACGATGATCCCGCCGAGGAGCAGGACTCCGCCGGTGGCGGCGCGCAGGGTGCTGGTGCGCAGCGTGGTCATTTTAGGCCCTCGAAATTCGGCCCGTTGCCAGAGTTACCGGGCGGGGGCGGGAATGGGCGGTCAGGGATGACACCCCGATTGGGCCGGTTAACGGGCCTAGCCTCGGGGCGATTCTGCGGTGCCGCTGGCTGGGGCTGGGGTTGGGGCTGTGGTTGTGGTTGTGGCTGGGGTTGAGCGGGTGCTTTCGGGGGCTTGATGCCCGCCTTGACGCCTTTCACGGGGAGGAACGCGGCCTTGTATTTCACAGGCTCCGGGAAGGGCTTATAGGGCGAGGGGACCGATACCACGGGCAGATTCATTTCGAAATCCACGCCACCACCGTTGCGTTCGGCTTCGCGCTCCAGGATCACCTGCTGGAAAAGATCATCCTTCTTCAATGAGGCCACGAATTTTTCTTCGGCTTCCCGGGTACGGGCTTCCCCTTTCAACTTGAGGATCACGCGCTGATCCGAGCCACGCACTTTCTGGATGGATTTGAGCCGGACATCCTGCACCAAACTCCGTTCCAATTCTGCCGTCAGCCTGGACCAGGGCAGGGTGCGTTCGGTGAAGATGCGCTCCGCCAGTTTCCAGCGCGGCAGTTCCTTGGTGACATCCACGGACCTGAGTTGCTCCACGAGCCTGTCCTGCTTACGGGCGGCGGCCTGGGCGTCGTTGCTGATGCGCACGGTTTCGGCGCCGGCCTTGCGGGCCTGATTGGCTCGGTATCCCCAAGCAGCCAGGGTTCCCACGAGACAGAGGCCGCCGAGAACGAGAGCCGTCCAGCCCAGGGTTTCGTGCTTTTGCCGCCAAAGGGTGGGCGGCGGAGCCAGATTAAGCTTGAGAACCGGAATGGGCATCAGAGGGTCTCACTGCTGGGGATTTCGGGCTGGATCGGATGCAGCGGAATGGAGGTCGGGGGGAAGGTCGGTGCCCCCCATACCCAGATCTCCTGGGGAGATCGGTTCTCCCGCTGCAGGTAGGCGGCGGATGGAAGGATGCGCTCCGTGATCCAGGCATCGGGACTTAAGGGCTCGCGCCATTGGCGGAGAAGGGTCAGGCCGCGGCCCCACGCCGCCAAAGTGCCCGAGTATTGGCCACTACCCGCGGGGCAGAGGGAGAGCAGCATCCCCGGCATAGAGCGGCTTGGGGCCAACCGGTTATAGAGCCAAAGCCACCGGGGCAGGATGCTGTGCACTGGGCGGCCCAACTTCAAGCTCAATTGCACCCAGGTGTCGCGCTGGGCTTCGGGCATTCCCGCGAGCAGCCAGCCGCCATCTTCCAAGGCCAGGGCCTGCACTGCGTGGGCGCCTTCCAAGGCCATGGCCTGATTGAATTTCCAGCGAAAGAAAGCATCCCGCGCCTCAGAGCCCGGGGGCAATTCAACGATGTCCCTGAGCAGCACCGCCGGTGCCATGAGATCGTCCACGATCCACTGGGTGGGGCCTGCGGGCATGGACGTAAGGGCCTGGGCCAGCTGATCCTCGGTGGGAAGGTCTTGGATGGCCCGGTCGCCGTGTTCGGTGTGGATGCGATGGGGCTCGATCCACAGCACCGCGGCGGTCTTGGGTCCGAAAGAAAGCAACTTCATTGAGCCTTCTCCTGCGCGCCTTGATCCTGCTTGTCTTTAAGGAATTTCGCGAATCGCGCCTGGGCCCGGTTCTGCCCGTAGTACCAACCCCAGCAAAAAATCACGACGGCGCTAAAGGCATGGAGCCACCACCAGCCGCTCATGGGATAGCGCATGGAATCGGGCAAGGGCGGCAAGGGAACTCCGGCAGTCAGGATCGAAAGATGGTTTGGAGGCAAAGACCTAGTCTATCTCCCGGGGCTTGGAAGCCCAAGCACGGATGGGGACGGGGATGGGAACCGGGATCGGTATTCATTTCGTGGAGCTGGGGTGTGCCGGAAGGATCCAGCAGGAAATCAACGCCAGCTTCGCTTCAAGCCCAGGCCCTTTAGGACGCGTGGCTGAGCATGGTATGGAGTAATCCGGGCGGAAGTTCCGCCGCCCCCCCTTGGAGTGTTCCAGCTTTGCGCCTCATCGCTCTCGAATTGAATGGATTCAAATCCTTCGCGGATCCGCAGAAACTCACGTTTCCCAGTGGTATGACCGCGGTGGTGGGGCCCAATGGCTGCGGGAAATCGAATATCACCGACGCCCTGGCATGGGTGTTGGGGGAGCAGCGCGCCAGCCTTCTGCGGGGCAGCGAGATGTCCGACGTGATTTTTTCGGGGACCTCCGAGCGGCGCGCCACGGGCATGGCGGAGGTAAAACTTTCTCTGGAGATGGCAGACCCCGCCCTGCCCGGGTCCACCAAGGAAGTGGTCATCTCCCGCCGGCTCTATCGGGACCACGGCTCCGAATACCGCGTCAATGGCCGGGAGACGCGGCTCAAGGACGTCCAGGATCTACTCATGGATACGGGCATGGGCACCCGCGCCTATTCCTTCATCCAGCAGGGCCAGATTGATCTGATCCTCTCCACCAAGCCCAAGGATCGGCGCGTGTTGCTGGAGGAAGCCGCGGGCATCACCAGGTACAAGCTGCGCCGCACCGAAGCCGAGCGCCGCTTGGTGGAAACCAAAGCCAATCTGGAGCGCCTGCAGGACATTCTTTTCGAGCTGAACAAGCAGTTGGATAGCCTTCGGCGCCAAGCGGTGAAAGCCAAGCGGGCCGTTGAGCTGGACGCCACCATCAAGGCCACCCAGCGGGTTCTGCTTTCCGCTAAGACCGAGGAATTCCAGTTGGTGAAATCCCGCCTAGCAGAAGTTCAGGACCAGTTGGAGCGCCAGGTCGCCCAGCTTACGGTGCAGGCTTCGGAAAAAGCATCGGAAGTGGGGGCTCAGCGCCTGGCGGTGGATGAATTGCAGCGCAGCCTGGATCGGGGCCAGCGGGCGGTGATGGCCCTCGAACAGCGCCTAGGTTTCATCGAGCAGGAGCGGGGTTTCGAGGAGAGCCGCGTGAACGAATCCACCGGCCTTGCCGAGCGGCTGGAAGGGCGGCGGCAGGAATTGATTCTGCGGGTGACGGCCCTGGCCACGGAGATCGCGGCGGTCCAGGCCCATGAAATCGAGGCGGCTGCGCTTTTGTCGGGACGCGAAACGATCTTCACCGATGCAGAAGAAGCCGTGGTGCTGGCCGGTGGCGCCCTGCGCCGCGCGGAAGCGGAACTGCGCGATCTGCGCCACAAAAGGGCCGAGGCCAAAGCTTCCGTCCAGGCTCATCACAAACAAAAGCTAGCGGTGCAGGGGCAGATCGCCCAACTGGAAGGCCGCCTGGAGAGCTTGAATCACGAAGAGGCCATGCGCGCGCCGCGCCTCGAAGGCTTGCAGCAAGAGGCTCAGCGCCTCGGCCGGGAGCTGGAGGGCAGCACGGAACGGTTGGAGGCCGTGGAGGAAGCGCTTCGTCTCCAGCGCAATGGGGTCCGTGAAAAACAGGAGGCCATCCGCGTCGCCGCTAAGTCCCTACAAGATGCCGAAGGCCGTCTGGAGGCTGCGGAGCGGCGCATCCGCCAGATTTCGGACATGCTCCAGCAGGCCAGTGGTTCGGCGGATTTGAAGAAGGGCCTCGCCTGGCTGCGGGAGCGGGGTCTCCAGATCCGGAGCCTCGCGGAATGCATTCAGGTGGATGAAGAACATCGGCCGGACCTGGAGCGATTGCTGGGGTCCTGGGAGCAGGCCATCGCGTTGGAACCCGCGGCCATGGCCACTACCGCCGAAGCTCCGGGTCAGCTTTGGATGGCGGCGGCGGGGTCGTCGGAGCCGACGCCTGCCCCTATGAACTGCAAGGCGCTTCACCCATCCATCACCTGGAAGTCCGGCGCGCCGCGTATTTTCGAGGGCCTAGTCCATCGCGCCTTCCGCTGCGCCGATGCGGATCTTCCCGCCCTCGCCGTGGCCCATCCCGACTTGGCCCTGGTCTCGCCGCGCTTCGTGAAACTGCCCTTCGGCCCCGTGCAGTTGGGTGCCGCGGCGCCTGCGGCCTCTCCGCTAAAACTGCAATCGGAACTGGACGCCGCGAAAAAGGACCGCGAGGCCGCGCTGGATGAAACGGAGTCCGCCGAAGCTAGCCTCAAGCGTCTTCAATCGGACGCCTCGGAATCCTTTAGCCGCCTCGAAGAGATGGAGGAGGACTATCGCGAAGGTCGGCAGCGCACCGAAACCTTCCGCGGCCAGCTCAACTCCGCCGAAGCCCAGCTGAGGGAGATCAAGCAGGCCGCCGAGCGCGCTGATTCTCTGTGGGATCAGTTGGAACAAGAGATCAAAACCTATCAACAGAATCTGCGGACCCTGGAAGAAGCCCCGCACGAGGCGGAGGATGCGGCCATCGAAACCGCGATCCATGACGCGGAAGCCAAGGTCCAGGAAGCCCAAAGCGCGTTGGATCAGCGCCGCGAAGTGCGCATGGAAGCCGCGCGTGCGCGCGACGCCGCCTGGGCGGAGCGGGACGCATTGCAGCGCCAGATCCAGCTCCAGCAGCGGGGCGCTTTTGATGTCGAAGGGGAGTTGAAGCGCATGGAAGCGGACCTTTCGGAGTCCTCGGGACGCCGGATCGAGGCCCTGAAGCGCACCGAGGAGTTGGAGACGGAGGCTCAGGGGAAATTGAAGGAAAGGCAAGTGGCCGTGGATGTGCTCGCCGAGCTTCAGCCCCAACTGGAAGCCCAGGCTGAGACCCTGCGGGTGCAAGAGCGCAGCGCGAGGGAATTCCAAGAAGCCCTGGAGAATGCGCGGCAATTGCACCACGAGAATCAAGTGTCCGCCGCCCAGGTTCAGGGCGGCGTGGATGCCCTTGCGAAGGAGGTCGAACTGGCGCTGGGCATGGATGTGCCGGCTTTCATGGCCTCCATCACCGAGGAAGAACGGGAAGCCTGGAGCGAGGGCGAACTGGTGCACCAGACCCGACTCAACGAGGCCCAAGGAAAGCGCTTGGAGCTGGGCGGCGTGAATGCGCTGGCCATCCAGGAATTGGCCGAGGCCGAAGAGCGCCTGGCCTTTATGCAGGAGCAGCAGGGCGACGTCCTGGAGGCCATCGGCAACCTGGAATCCACCATCTCCGAAATCAACGCCACGTCGGAAGAGCGCTTCCGGGAAGCCTTCGACTTCATCAACGCGCGCTTCTCCGAAGTGTTCAAGGAGACTTTCGGCGGAGGCACTGCGCACCTTTCCCTGGATGACCCCAAGGATCTGCTGGAGTGCGGCATCGAGATCACCGCCCAGCCGCCGGGTAAATCCGCCAAGGCCCTGACGCTGCTGAGCGGTGGCGAAAAAGCCCTGACGGCCATCTCGCTGCTCTTTGCGATCTTCCACTTCAAGCCATCGCCCTTTTGTGTGCTGGATGAAGTGGACGCGCCCCTGGACGAGGCCAATGTGGGCCGCTTCGCCGCCCTGGTTCAGAAGATGAAGACCGACACCCAATTCATCGTCATCACCCACCAGAAGCCCACCATGGTGGCCGCCGACACCCTCTACGGTGTCACCATGCAGGAGAAAGGCATCTCGAAATTAGTGAGCGTCCAGCTTCGCGAAGCCGAACAGCTGGTGTGAGCTATGAGCTATGAGTTATGAGCTACGAGTTATGAGCTATGAGTTATGAACCAAGCAAGCCAGGAGCTTTTAGCTCATTGCTGATAGCTCATGGCTGATAGCCTTCGTCCATGAACCTCCTCGATTGGGACCTTGGCAACGTGCCGCCTGGAATCGCGTGGGGGGGCGTTGACGAAGCGGGGCGGGGGGCCTGGGCGGGGCCCGTGGTGGCGGCCTGCGCGGTGCTGGACCACCCCACTCTCAACAAATGGCGGCACGTATTGGAGGACGTGCGGGACAGCAAACAGTTGAATCCCGAGCGGCGGGATGTCCTGGCTTCGGAGCTGAAATCCCTACTGCCCGCCTACGCCGTGGGAGAAGTGGACAACCTGGGCATCGACCGCGAGAACATTCTTGAAGCCACGCTCATGGCCATGCGCGGGGCCGTCCACAACCTGCTCCTAAGGCCGCGCATCCTCTTCGTGGACGGCAACCAGGCGCCGAAGACGGGGCTCCCGGAACGGCTGCTGGTGGATGGCGATCGCACCAGCTGCGCGGTGGCTTGTGCCAGCATCCTGGCCAAGGCCCACAGAGATGAGCTCATGCGCCGCATGGATGACCATTACGAAGGCTACGACTTCGCGCAGCACAAAGGCTATGGCACTCCCAAACACCGCGAGGCCTTGAGGGCTGCGGGCCCCTGCGCCATCCATCGCATCAGTTTTGCGCCGGTGGTATCCACGCAACGTCCGGACGAAGCGGTGCGGGATGAGCTGCGCCATAGCCTGGAGAAATGCGATTCCGTGGTGGAACTGCATTGCTGGGTGGACGTACATCTGCGCCCCGCCTACGGAAAACTGAAGCTGGTGTGGGTGGAGACGCTGAGACGCCGCTACGCGGACCTACTGGCTCGGCTGGTGGCCGGTGAAGAAGGCCTGGTGTGAAGGCCGTGGACGTGGCCCTGGGCCTTGTGTCGCGCGGTAAGGGCCAAGCAGGTTGGTTTCTCCAACGCCGAGATTTAGGAAATCCTGTATTGCCCGGCCTCTGGGAATTCCCGGGAGGCAAGTCCATGGCGGGCGAATCCACGGAAGATTCACTACGCCGGGAATTGAGGGAGGAATTGGCTTGGTCGCCCCAAAAGCTGGTCGCGCTTTCGATGGTCGAATATTTTTATGAAAATCTCGCCGTTCGCCTGCATCCCTTCCGCTGTGAATGTGGCGACGAACCTCGCACCACTTTGGCCTGGGGTTGGTTCACGATTTCAGAAATGCGGCGGCTGCCGATTCCAGAGGCCAACCTTTGCCTGTTGGAGATGCTGGACTGATGGGCCGACCGGGGCGGATCGTATCTTCGGCACTAGGCGCTGTACGCGCGCTCGGAACAGTAGCCGCCGTTTGGATGCTGGTGCAGGTGCTGCCCCGCTGCTTGCCCGAAGATCCTGCCCGCATCGCCGCTGGGGAATGGGCCAGCGAATCCGAGGTAGCGGCCCTACGCCATATTCTTCGGCTGGATCTACCGTTGGGGCGCGCCCTTCTGGATTCCTTGAATGAGTTATTCCACGGATCCCTGGGGATGAGCCTGCGTTTTCACCGCCCCGTTTCGGAATTGCTGCGAGCTGGGTTTCCCGTGAGCCTGCGACTGGCCTTGATCGCGCTGGCCCTTTCCGCCGCGCTCGCCTGGGCCATGGCGGGATCTTCGAGAGGCCCGATGTGGTTACGTGCCGCAGCGGTGGCTTCACCGGTCTACGTGGCCGGGCCCCTGCTGCTGTGGGCCGTGGCCCAACACGCAAGGTGGATTCCGGTGGCGGGGATTCACGGATGGGCCACGTGGATCCTACCTTGCCTCGCGCTGGCGATTCCTCTTGCGGGACATCAATCCCGGATCCTCGCGGTGCGCCTCGGGGAACTGCGCGGATCCTTAGGCCTGCGGGCCTGGGAGGCCGCCGGGATTCCCACTTCCACGCGGTGGCTGAAATGGCTGCTGCCCGGGGTGGCGGGACCCTGGCTCACGGTGCTGGGGCTGCAACTGGGCGGGCTATTGGGCGGCGCAGTGCTGACAGAAACGATATTTTCGCTTCCGGGTCTGGGCCTTCAGCTGGTGGGCGCGCTGTCGGCCCGGGATCTACCGCTGTTACAGGGGACGGTGATGCTCGGGGCGGCGCTTTATGTGGCCGCGCAGTGGGCGGTGGAAAGCGCTCAAGGCTTCTTTGACCCGAGGCTGCGATGAAACGGTTTTGGATCGCCGCGGCCCTTTTCCTAGTGATGGGCTTCGCCTTGGGCGGCGACGGGGCGGTGGACTTACTGCATCGGCTGGAGGGACCTACTCCGGCGCACCTTTTTGGCACCGATGAACTGGGCCGCGATCTTTTCACTCGCTGGTGGCTGGGGGGTGCGCGGGCCCTGTCGCTGGCCTTTGGCCTCACGGTCCTGCACCTTGTGGCCGGAGTGCTGGGCGCGCTCCTGGTGCATCCCTCCCCATGGCTCCGGCGCGTGCTGCTGGCCTTCGCGGACACCCTGGCATCTATCCCTTCGCTGCTGCTCTGCCTTTTCCTGTTGGCCTTCCTACGGCCCGGCTACGGGGCCTTGATCCTGGCGCTGGCCATCGGCGGGTGGATCCCCTACGCGCGATTGTCCCTATCCCAGTTGGACGCGTTGAAGCTGGATCCGAGTCTGCAACAGGCCAGGCTGATGGCGGCTGGGTGGCCGCATCTCTGGCTCCGCCACCTTCTGCCGCGGCTCTGGCCCATCCTCGCGGCTCAAGGGGCCGTGGGCATCGGCGCGGTGGTGCTGGCTGAGGGGGGCCTCAGCTTCCTGGGCCTCGGCCTCCCTCCGGAGCGGGCCTCCTGGGGAGCCATGCTGGCGGCGGGCCGGGGCTTCCTGTTGGTGAGTCCCTGGCAGCTCATTTGGCCGTCATTCGGATTGTTGGCGATGCTTCTGGCCACTGAATCCAGGCGTTCCCGGACTCGTGAAGGCGATGCATGAGAAACTCTTTTGATAGTCTATGCACACAAAGTAATGGAGTCCTGATGCGCCGAACGATTTTGCGAATGTGGAAGGGAATGCTGCTGGGAATGCTGCCTGCCTGCGGACTTTTCCTCTCCGCCCAGGCACCGCCAAAGCCTGGCGGCCAGACGGAAGTGACCGTGGATGCGCGCCAGGGGAAACTCGGTGTTGGCCTTCCAAATCCCCTGGTGGCGGGGCTCGACACTGCGGAAGTCACGAACAATTTTACCGAGGTATTGCGCCGGGATCTGGAGGACGCGGGCCCCTTCGCGCTGCTCAAGGACCGGCTGCCCACCACCGTGGAAGCCGCTACGGTAAAACCTTGGCTGGATGCAGGGGCCGAGTGGGTGCTCTCAGTAAAGGTCACTAAAAACGGTGAAGCCATCACCGTGGCGCTGCAAGTGCTCGATGTGAAGGCGACCTCTCAAGGAGAAGGCAAACAACTGCGCTACGCCTTCAGCAAGAACTATTCGGGCGGCGCTTCTTTGCTCCGCCGCATTGCCCATACGGTGGCGGACGATCTCGTGGATCGTCTGACCGGAGAGCGGGGCATCGCCAACACCCGGGTGGTGTTCGTGAGACAGATGGCCCCTGGCATCAAGGAGATATTTCAGGTGGACCGGGATGGCGCGAACCCCATCCAGCTCACACGCTACGGCAGCCTGACCCTATCGCCTACGGTCGCGCCGGATGGCCGCTTGGCCTACGTGACCTACAAGGGCGGATCCCCGGAATTGTGGGGTCAGAAAAAGCCCGGTGGTGTTCATGAGCGGCTCTATCCCACCGCCGCGGCGGGGACCCAAGGCAGCTGCTACGCACCCATCTGGTCGCCGGATGGAAAGCGATTGGCCTTCACGCAAAGCGATCGCCGAGGCAATAGCGATATCGTGGTTCTTGATGTCCAGGGCGGGCGCGTCCGCAAACTCACGGATGGTGGCTTCATCAACACCGAGCCGAGCTGGAATCCTGCGGGCACTCAGATCGCGTTCACGTCCGACCGCGAGGGCGGTCCCCAGGTTTACCTGATGGAAGAAGATGGCTCCAACGTGCGCCGGCTTTCGGGCGAAGGCAGCTACAACGCCAGCCCCTCTTGGAGTCCCAACGGCGCCATGATCGCCTATGTTTCTCGCTTCGAGGGCAAGTTCGATCTCTTCATCTACAAGCTTGGCGAAGGCAAGGCCTATCAGATCACCACCGGCGTGGCTTCCAGCGAGTCCCCGGCCTGGGCTCCTGATGAGCGCCGGCTGGTCTTCTCCAGCAATCGAGGGGGCAACATGCAGATCTGGGTCACGGACCTTTCGGGCAACGCAGTCAAGCGCCTAACCGAATTCACTTACTGCCAAAGCCCAAAATGGACACGAAGCAGATAGGTCGTTATTCGAGTTTTAATTTCCCGCCCTTCCCGTTCGACTTGCTAAGCTAAGTCGAAATTCCCCCAAGGGCCATCATGGAGGTAGCTCTAATGCGACCGGTTCGAACCCTTCTCGTCCTAGGCTTTTCCCTAGGGATGGCCATGATCCTGGCCTGCAAGAAGCCGGAGCCCACGCCTGAACCGTCGCGGCCGACCCCGACGACTCCCAAGGTAGAGCCCCCCCCAGCGGACACCAGGGCGCCGGTGGATAACGCAAGGCCCGCGGACATGAGCGCGGCGAAGTACGCGGAGTTCCAGAAGGCAGCCCAAGCGGCTCTCAAGGACATCAATTTCGATCTCGACCAGTCCGACATCCGCGACATGGATAGGCCCAAGCTCCAGACCATCGCCTCCTTCATGAAGGCCTACACCTCGGCCCGACTCATGATCGAAGGCCACTGCGACGAACGCGGCACCGTTGAATATAATCTGGCCTTGGGCGACCGCCGCGCCGCCGCCGCGCAGAGCTACCTTTCAGGCCTTGGCGTTAATCGCGACCGCCTGAACACCATTAGCTATGGCAAGGAAAAACCCAAGGTCACTGGCACGAGCGAGGAAAGCTTCCTCATCAATCGCCGCTGCGAATTCAAACTTCAAAATTAAGCGCCGTCCCTTTGTGGGAAACGAATCCAGCCGGAGGTTCCATGAACCAGCGCAGAGTGCCTCCCGTAGCTCTCATCGCCATCTTCAGTGGGGTGGCGCTCTTCACCGGATGTGAATCCGACGAACGCCTGAAGGCCGTGGAGCGGGAGGCGGGGGAATTGAAAGTCGAGGTCTTCAAGCTCCGTCAGCAGCAAGAAGAGAACACCCGCAAGTCCGACGCGGATCGCAAGGAATCCAGCGAGTGGCGTTCCGAAGACCGGCAGTTCCGCGCGGACCTTCAAGAGAGCCTGCGCCAACTCGCCGATACCACCAAGGTCATCAACAACCGCATGGGCAACATGAGCCGAACGCCCGCCGCGCCACCCACCACCGCGCCTTCGACCACCACCAGCACGCCGGATGACGAAAAGGCCTTCGGCAGCGCCGTGTTGGACTACAACCGGGGCAACTATGCCATCGCCGCCGAGGGGCTGGATCTTTTCGTGCGCACCTATCCGAGCAGTGTCCGGAAACCCGACGCTCTCTTCTTCTTGGGGATGGCCTACTACAACCAGAAGAATTATGAAAAATCCCAAGGCGCCTTCGATCGCATCCTGCGCGATCACCCCAGCTCCAGCCAGTTCTTGCCGGCCAAGCTAAAGCGGGGCCAGTGTCTCCTCAAGCAGGGCCTCAAACCTGCGGCCCTGCGGGTTTTCAAGGAACTGGTGGATGGCTTTCCCGGCACACCGGAGGCCCGCACGGCCCAGCAGGAAATGACGGATCTTGGGTACTGAAACTCGGCTTCCGCAAGAGCGATGGCGCGTTCCGGTCCGCGTTGATTTCGCCGGGGGCACGCTGGATCTTTGGCCTATTTACGCACTGATGGGCGGAGGCTGCACGGTCAACGCGGCCATTGATCTGTGGATTGAAATGGATGTCTCTTTCGGCGGGGAAGGGCATCGCATGGAAAGCGCGGATCTCGGAATCGCGCGAGCCTCAACAGCGTGGCCAGACCAAGCGCCCGAGGGCCTCTCTTGGGTATGGCGGGTCCTCAATGCCGCGCCCCGGAAACCGGATTTCCTGCGCATCCAGAGCCCCGTGCCCAAGGGTTCCGGCCTCGGTGTTTCAAGCAGTCTTGGTGTCGGGCTCATGGGCATCGCGATGGGTCTCCAAGCAGGCACCGAGCTGGCTGCGCAGGTGCCCTTGCTGCGTGATTTGGAGGCCCGGGAATTACAAACCCCCGCAGGGTGGCAGGACTACTTCCCCGCCGCCCTGGGCGGTTGCCTCGCCTTGCATTGGGAGGCGAGCCCACGCTGGGAGCGGCTTATTCCGCACCCAGAATTGCTAGAGGATTTGCTGGTCTTCTACACCGGCGAACCGCATCACTCGGGCCTCACCAATTGGGAGGCCTACAAGCGATTCATCGAAGGGGACCGGGTCACCCGGGAAGCGCTGGTTGAGATCGCGCGGGTCGCCGATGACATGGCCCTCGCGGTGCCCTCGGATCCCGTCGCGGTGGGCGCTTTGCTGGAGCGGGAAGGCGCGGCGAGGATGCGCCTTTCACCCGCAGTGGAGACGGATCCCATGCGCGCCGTGCGCGAACGTGGCAAGCGCGAAGGCTGGTTCGTGGGCATGAAACCCTGCGGCGCTGGAGGCGGAGGTTGTTGCATCCTGGTGGTGAAGCAAGGCGGCCGCGAGGCCGCGCAGGCCGCGCTCGGGGCTATGGAATTGCCGGTTCTTCAGGCGGGGATCACCGAGCGCGGCCTGCATCGCCTCTGATCAAACCAATGATTTGGAGGGGGTCTGGCCCCTGCAAAGGCGCGCTGCCAGGGCCTTTCAGTAATTCCATCAACCTCCGGTCGCGCTTGCCAAAAGCGAGGGCGTCAACCGCGGTTCCCGCAATCCACCGGCAGCCTTCGGGCGCTTCGAATCGTTTCATGATTTTCAAATGCAGCGGGCTCACCGACTCCCGTCGGTGGGTGTAAATCTGGGTCCAGCCAGGCCAGGCGCGAAGGGTAATGGATGTGTAGGGCAGGGCAGATTCAGCGGCGATAGTTTCTCTCACCAAGGCCGCTGTCTCCACTCGAGGCCAGGTCCAGAGCCCCGCGAGGAGTCCTTTTTCGGCGGGTTCGCGCAGCAGCCAATGGCCTTCGGCTTCGATGGCCACCAACCACATTTCTGTTTCCTTCGGCCTCCTGCGTTGAATGACCGGCGGGATGCGATTCGTGGCATTTAGGCGAAGGGCTTCGCAGGTATCGGCCAGCGGGCATCGCCAGCAATTCGGTGTGGGGGCGCAGAGGGTCGCGCCGAGTTCCATAAGGCCCTGGGTGATGCGCGAAGGGCCATGCTTTTCGAGGGCGGGCCGAAGCCAGGGCCGCAGGGTCTTGGCCTGAAGTTTCGGATCCCCCTCGAGGCCTAGGAGTCGCGCCAGCACCCGGAAGGCATTGCCATCCAAGGCGGGCTCGGGCCATTGGAAGGCGATGGAGGCCATCGCCGCCGCAGTGTAGGGACCGAGGCCCGGCAGCTGCATCAGGCTCTCGAAATCCGCCGGCCAGCCCTGCTGGTCGATGTGCTTGGCAGAGGCGTGAAGGTGCCGTGCGCGGCGATAGTAGCCGAGGCCCTCCCAGGCCTTGTGGACGACGTCATCACTAGCTCCCGCAAGCGCTGATAAATTCGGAAACTCCGCCATCCATCGCTGGAAATAAGGGATGACCGTCGCCACTTGGGTCTGTTGCAGCATCAGCTCCGAGACCAGCACCGCATAAGGGTCCGGATGGAGGATGCTCAAATCTGTATGGCGCCAAGGCATCGCGCGCCGGTGCTCCTCAAACCAAAGGACGAGGGGCGCCAGCAGAGCAGTGGATTCAGGCCAGGGCATGGGTCGATGGTCCAATAAAAAAGCGCTCCGAGGAGCGCTTTCGTTTGGTGCCCGCGAGCAGACTCGAACTGCTACGGCTTTTGGCCACCACCACCTCAAGATGGCGTGTCTACCAGTTTCACCACGCGGGCATGAGTGAATTTCCAGGATGCCATCCACGGGGGATAGCGTCAATGCTACTTCTTCGTCGGGGGGGCTCCGGCGGGCGCCGCGGGAGTAGGAGCCGCAGGAAGAGGCGTCGTGGCCTTTGGCGCAGCGGCCGCGGGCTTGCTTTCGGGAAGCTTGTCGAGCACCGAGCGGTTCTGTTTGACGACCACGTACTCGATCAACAGGGACGTAGCCAGGAAGCAGGCGGCCAAGTAGTAGGTGATCTTAGCGAGCACCGGCGCCGCGCCCTGGGCGCCGAAGGCCGTGTTAGCGCCGCTGCCGAAAGCCGAACCCATGCCGCCGCCTTTGGCGCCGGGCTGAAGCAGGATCACTCCCACCAGCACCATGCTGAGGACGACGTGAAGGGTGAGAAGAAAGCCATTCATGAAAACTCCGAACCTTCGATTCTAGCGCGGAAATCCCAGATCGAGAATTCTAGAATGCGAATCCCGAGGCTGTTTCGACTTTCCTGAGCACCGCATGAATGCCTCGGCACTGTTCCACGAGCTGAATGAAATCCGAGGGCAGCAGGGCCTGGGGGCCATCGCTCAGGGCCTTTTCGGGATGGCAGTGGGTTTCCACCAGCAGGCCATCGGCCCCCACCGCCACGCCCGCCCGGGCGCAGGGGATCACAAGATCTCGGCGCCCCGTGGCGTGGCTGGGATCCACCATGACGGGAAGATGCGTCAGAGCCTTCGCGGCGGGCACGACGCTCACATCCAGGGTGTTCCGGGCATGGTCGCTCCAGGTGCGGATGCCGCGCTCGCACAGGATGACGTTGCGGTTTCCCTCGGCGAGCACGTATTCCGCGGCATAAAGCCACTCCTCCAACGTCGCCGATGGACCGCGTTTGAGCAGCACGGGCTTTTCGCTGCGCCCCGCTCGCTTGAGCAGCGCGAAATTCTGCATGTTCCGCGCCCCGATCTGGACAAGATCCGCGCTGCGTTCCACATCGTCAAAGGTCTCGATTTCCGTGGCCTCGGTGACGATGCCCAGGTCGAATTCGGCACGGGCCTCCTCCAGCAATCTCAGCCCCTCAAGCCCCAAGCCCTGGAAACTATAGGGGCTGGTGCGGGGCTTGAATGCCCCGGCTCGAAGCAGCTTGACGCCCTGCTCGGCCACGTAGCGAGCCGTGGCGAAGAGCTGCTCTCGGCTCTCCACGCCGCAGGGTCCTGCCACCAGGGCCAAATCTGGCCCGCCGATTTTCACGCCGCGCACCTCCACCACCGTACGGCCCGGCGCCGAATCGCTGGAGGCCAGCTTGAAAGGCGAGGTGATGGGCACCACCTTCCGCACGCCGCCCATGGTTTCCAGGCGATCGGGCTTCAGGGCCTTGGAGGCATGGGGTGCGAGGATGTGGAGGGCTTCGGCGCCATCCTGTACCACGGCCCGCACGCCGGCGCTTTCCAACGTTTCAAGCACCGCCCGCATCTGTTCGGCGGTGGCTCCGGTCTCCATCAGAATCAGCATTCAGCCCCCAGTTACCATGCTACGCGGGGCCCAGTTGAAAGTGGCACGTGCCTTGATTTGACATTGCCTAACTTTCCTCCAATCCACATCTTTATTTAGGAGTGTTCCCATGAAACGCGAGGCCCTACTTCTTATCGCCAGTCTCTCATTCGTGGCCTGCACCCGGCCCGAGGTGGAAGCCTTTCGGCTGAGGCCCACGCCCATTTCCGTGAGGATGACCATTCCCGCAGACGTGCCCCAGGGCGAGGAGGTGCGGAAGGAGTACGCCGCCGCCCTCCAGGCCAAGCTGGCCACCCGGGTGGTGGTGGTTCCGGAAGGCGTTCAGGGACCAGCGGATACGGCGAACCTGGACGTCACCATCACCGAGGTGAAGCGCTACCGCGGCGGGCCGAGCCCCGCGGCGGTGGGTGTCACCACGGGGGTCGCCGTGGGGATCCTGGGGGCCGCCTCGGGTAACCGCTACAGCGTCTTCGATGGCTTCTGGTGGGGGCTTTTCGCCGCCAGCCACGCAGCCCATTCCCGCCGCGCCGAGTTGGGCCGCTTGGGGTACCGGCCCTTGGATGTGACTGCGGTCATCCGCCTTCGTCAGTCCGGAGCCCAGGCCAATGCTGCGCCGCTGGCGGAATTCGATGTGGGCGGCGACCAGGTCATTGACGCCATGGATCCCCTGACGCACCGCGAGGCCGACGATGAGGGCCGCATCCGGGAAGAAGAGGCTCGGGCCTTTGCCCGAGTGGTGGTGGCCAAGCTGCAGGATCGCTTCGGGTGGAATGCCCACGGTTCGCCCACCTTCTACGCATCGCCGAGGTCCAAGGCCGCAGATGCCGCGCCGCCCGAATCCTCCGCCGTGGCCCCCCAACGATGAGACGACCGGGTGATGCGGGTATGAGCGCAGACGTTATCCACTGTGAAGCCTGCGGCGGTCCCGTGGCCGAAGGCGACATTCGTTGCCGAAGCTGCGGTTCCCAAGTGGCCACGGTGGCCTGCCCCAACTGCATGGGCATGGTGTCCGTCCACGCGAAGCATTGCGAGAACTGCGGCGCAGTCCTGGCCCCCATCCAGGAATCGCCCTCGGATCTACCCTGTCCTTCTTGCAAGGGGGTGAAACTCACGGGGTCGATGATCGGTGACGTGGAAATCGATCAGTGCCTTCATTGTGGCGGGGTGTGGCTGCGGCAGGACCTCTTTGATCGGGTCGCGTCGGATAAGGAGACTCGGGGCAGGGCGCTGGGAATGTTGCCGATCACGCCACCCACCCAGGCCGTCTCCCATATGGATGTCGTCTATCGACCCTGTCCCAGCTGCGCCAAGATGATGAACCGCTATAACTACGCACGAATCTCAGGGGTGATCCTGGATGGCTGCAAGGGCCACGGGCTATGGTTCGATCGGGACGAGCTACGGCAAGTGCTCGAATTCGTCCAGGTGGGCGGGCTCGACAAAAGCCGCGAGCGGGAATCGGTCCAGCTGGGGGAAGAGAAGCGGACCGCGGCCCAAATGACCCGCATCGACATGGGCATGCATCCCGCCAGTTCCGGGGAATATTCCGATTCATGGAACTCGCAAACGGGTACCGGATTGCTATCGGATCTCGTGCAGAGCGTGATGGATCACTTTATCGTCTAGGTGTATATCTAGGCGCTCTGTGCGACCTTCACCATCTGGGCGAAGGCCGTGGGATCGAGGCTGGCGCCCCCTACCAGGGCTCCGGCCACCTCGGGCACCGACAGGATGTTGGCGAAATTTCCCATGTTCACGCTGCCGCCGTAAAGAATGGGAACGGCGCTGCCGGCTTCACCCAGGATTACCCGCAGTTCTTCTCGAATGAAATGATGAGCCTCGTGGATCTGCCGCGCGTCGGCGGTCCGGCCCGTGCCGATGGCCCACACGGGCTCGTAGGCTACCCAGATGGGACCTGAGGAAACACCCTTGAGCACCGAGAGCTGGGTCTGGATCACGCTGAAGGTCTGCTCCCGCTCACGCTCCACCATGGTCTCGCCGATGCAGAGCAAGGGCAGCAGCTTGCAGCCTTGAGCCGCGGCCACTTTCTTGGCCAGGGTTTCGTCGGTTTCGTCGAACATCCGCCGGCGTTCGCTGTGTCCCAGAATCACGCCGCTGCACGCTGCGTCGCGGATCTGGCTCATGGATATCTCGCCGGTGAAAGCGCCTTTGGAATCGAAGTGCCCGTTCTGCGCGAAGGTGGTGACGCCGCGCTCCCGCAGCTGCGAATGGATGGTCCAAAGGAGGATGGAAGGCGGCGCGATGGCCACCCTCACGTCTTCCACGGGCGTGTAATCCTCGGCGAAGGCCGCACAAAAATTAGAAGCCTCTGCGAAGTGGAGGTTCATCTTCCAATTCGCCACGACACACCGCATGGCAGCTCCGGGTTGTTTGGAAATAGCTTAGCGCGACAGTGCGATAACTCCCGGCAATTCCAACCCACTCAGGAATTCCAGGCTGGCGCCGCCGCCGGTGGAGACATGGCTCATACGCGCGATAACCCCGGCCTTGGCCGCCGCCGCCACGCTGTCCCCGCCGCCCACCAGCACAAAGGCGCCGCGATCGGCGACATCGGCCATCTCCTCGGCGAGGGTCAGGGTGCCGCTGGCGAAGGGCTCTAGCTCGAAGACGCCCATGGGGCCATTCCAGAGGATGGTGCGGGCGGCGCGGATCTCCTGGACGTAGGCCGCCACGGTTTCGGGGCCGATGTCCAGTCCCATGCGGTCGTCTTGAATATCCGCGTCGTTGGTGAGCGCGCAGTCCGCGTCCTCCGCCAAGCGGTCGGCCACCAGGTGGTCCAGGGGCAACAACAGCCGAGTGCCCTTGGCCTCGGCCTCCTGGATGAGGCCCTTGGCCAGGTCCACTTTGTCATCCTCGCAAAGGCTTTTGCCGATGGCGATGCCCTTGGCTTTCAGCAGGGTGTAGCTCATGGCGCCGCCGATGAGGATGGCCTCGGCCTTCCCCAGAAAATAGTGGATGAGCTCGATCTTGTCGGACACCTTGGCGCCGCCCAGGATCACCACCAGCGGCTGTTCGGGGTTGTGCAGGATGCGCCCCAGGGCCGCCAGTTCCTTCTCCATCAGGAAGCCTGCGGCGATACGTTCCTTCGGGAAATCCACCACCATGCCACTGACGGAAGCATGGGCCCGGTGCGCTGCGCCAAAGGCGTCGTTCACGTAAGCGTCGGCGAGTTTCGCCAGCGCCGCGGCGAATTCAGGATCGTTTTTTGTCTCGCCCTTCTGGAAGCGCAGGTTCTCCAGAAGCAACACCTGACCCGGTTTCATGGCAGTGGCTTCACCCTGCACGGCCTCTCCCACCACACCGGAGCCGAGCCGCACATCGAAGCCCTGCTCCTTCAACCAGGCCGCCACGGGCGCGAGGCTGAAGGCCGCTTCGAATCCTTCGCCCTTCGGACGCCCCAGGTGCGAGGCCAGCACCACGGAGGCGCCTTGATCCAGCAGGTGCTTCAAGGTCGGCAGGGTCTCGCGGATGCGGGTGGGATCCGTGATGACGCCATCTTTCAGCGGCACATTGAGATCAGCCCGCAAGAAAACGCGAAGACCCCTGGCGTCGAGATCCTTCAGCGTACGGAAATTCATGGGGGCTCCTTGATGAAACATGGAATTGTCTGACAGGCAGGCTCAGCCGTCACATGGGAGATTTCTCAAACAGCGCCAGCCAGCGCGGAGATCCAACACTGAAGGGCTTTCCCGCGTAGTCACCGAGAGCTATCCGGAGTGAGAACCCGGCTTCCTGGGTCAGGGCGATCAGCTCTTCGGGCTCGTAGACTCGCACGGATTCCACCACTTCCCGGCGGGCGCCGCTATCCACCCGCTCGATGGCGATGCGCTTGACGATGCGGTTGCCTTCGATGGCACGGCGGCTGTGGACCCGCATCCCGGCGCGTTCCATGAAGTCCTCGGCCACAAGATTTTCACGCAGATGCGCGGCGTTGAGGTAATCCATCAGCAGTACACCGCCGGGCCTCAGCAGGTCCGCCAGATCGTGGAGCAACGCGTGATTCACTTTGTCGCTGAAGTAACCGAAGGGCGTGAACCAGAGGCAGATCCCCGACAGGCGCGCGGGCTTCAGGGGCAGTCGGCGCATGTCCCCGCGCAGCAGATGGCCCGTCACTTCCGGGGGCGCGGCGCGCAGAAGGCTTTCGGAAAGGTCCAGGCCGAAGGCTTCGGCATTGGTGGCTCGCAGGGCCTCCAGGTGGCGGCCGGCCCCGCAGGCGAGATCCAGCACGGGCCCCGCCGCCAGCTCCGGCGCG
>JANXXC010000136.1 GCA_025350765.1 Holophagaceae bacterium
GGCCTTCGCTGCGGCCGAAGGCGCCGATCTGTTGGGTTTTGTGGTCCATCCACCGAGTCCGCGCCACTGCGCGAACTTGGCCAGGGCCTCGTCGGAGGTGCTGGATCGTGCGGTGCTGGTCACAGTGAATGACGACGCCGAGGCCATCATCCGCGTGGCCAAGGCGGCGGGTCTTCATCACATCCAACCCCACGTCTCCCGAGACCATCGAAGATTAGTCATACAACGATTGAAATCGGAGGGTTATTTCATTCTCCTTCCTTGGAGTGATGAGCCAGACCAGGAGGCACTATCCGTGGACCTTTTCCTCTGGGAGGCCAGCCCCAAGGAAACAGGCGTAGCCGGGGGTTCAGGCCAGTCCCATGCCATGGCCCATCCCCCACCGGGGCCCTTCCTGTTGGCCGGAGGCCTTGACGACGGGAATCTTCAAGACCGGACGAACCTCATGCCCACTTCTACGAGGGCCTTCTGCAGAGGATTCGACGCCGCCAGCCGTCTGGAGCGCGCGCCGGGCTTCAAAGATCTTGAAAAGGTCAGCGCTTTCATTCGAACCGCGAAATCCATGTCCAGTGAGGCTTTTCATGCACGCGACTGAATTCCAGCTCCCCACTCGCTTCGGCACCGGATCTCTCGGCGGCTGCTATGCGCCGGAAACCTTGATGCAGCCCCTGCTTGATCTGGAAAAGGCCTTGCGAAGGGCCTTGGATGATCCATCTTTTCACTCTGAATTAAAGACCGAATTACGCAATTTCGTGGGACGTCCAACCCCCCTTACCCCCGCACCGCGACTGGCTGAAAAATTGGGGTTGAGAAATCTCTTTCTCAAGCGTGAGGATCTCACCCACACCGGCGCCCACAAGATCAACAACGCTCTGGCTCAGGCCCTCCTGGCGCGGCGCATGGGCAAAGCCGAAATCATCGCCGAAACCGGCGCGGGCCAGCATGGCGTGGCCAGCGCGGCAGCCTGCGCACGGCTGGGCCTGAAATGCACGGTCTACATGGGCGTGGTAGACATGGCCCGGCAGGCGCCCAACGTGGCGCGCATGCGGCTCTTCGGCGCGGAGGTGGTGCCCGTGGAAGCGGGGCAGGGCACCCTAAAAGAGGCGGTGAACGAGGCCCTTCGCGCCTGGGCCGGCCGCTGCGACAAGGCCCACTACATTCTCGGCAGCGCCCTAGGTCCCCATCCCTTTCCCACCATGGTTCGAACCTTCCAGACGGTCATCGGCGAGGAGGCCCGGGCCCAGGTTTTGGAACAGTTCAGCGGCCTGCCCGATGCCGTCATCGCTTGCGCCGGAGGCGGCAGCAACGGTCTTGGATTACTGGTTCCATTTCTAGGGGATGCTCTCCACCGTTTCGCCGTGGAAGCCGGAGGCCATGGCACGGCTTTAGGCGAACACGCGGCCCGATTGGAAGGCGGGCGCATGGGCGTGCTGCACGGCTGCAAGACCCTGTTGCTCCAAGACCAGCACGGCCACACCGCCGAGACCGCCAGCATCAGCGCGGGTCTGGATTACCCGGCCCTGGGACCGGAGCTGGCCGCGCTCGTGCTGGATGGAAAAGTCGAAGTGTTGCGCGCTTCCGATGACGATGCACTGTCGGGTGCGCGGCTGCTCTGCGAAAGCGAAGGTATCCTTCCCGCTTTGGAATCCAGCCATGCTCTGGCCCTCCTGCCCGAGCTTGCGAAGCGCGGATTCACCAGCGTGCTCCTGGGCCTCTCCGGTCGTGGGGACAAGGATCTTTCAACTTATCAAACAAAAATAGGGCTTTAATTTTTGATTTAAATCAAAAATAAAAATAAAAGGCAATGATATGAACCCACTGCTTCCCTTCATCATGGCCGGTGATCCTTCTCTGGAGTCGCTGCCCCACCTGCTTGCCGAGGCCAAGGCCTTAGGCCTTGAAGCGCTCGAGGTGGGCCTACCCCACAGCGATCCCATCGCCGATGGGCCCGTGCTGCAAGCCGCGGCTCACCGCGCCATCCAGCGGGGCGCGACACCGCTGCGGGTGCTGGAGGTGCTGGCCACCTGCGTGGAATCGCCGGACCTCGTCCTCTTCACTTACCTGAATCCGCTGCTTCAGATCGGCGCGGATCGCCTGGTGGATCTGCTTCGACGGACTCCGGTGAAAGCCCTGTTGGTGGTGGATCTGCCGGATGGCGAGGAGGAGGAATTTGAAACCCGGCTTCGTTCTGCGGGCTACCCCATGATTCCGCTCCTGGCCCCCACTACGGATCCCCAGCGCGCGAAGGGCTTGCTTGATCGCCGGCCGGATCCCGGCCCCGGTCATCCTTTCGCTCAGCGCTTTGCCTATGTGGTGGCGCGCCTCGGGGTCACGGGCACCGGCGCGGTGACCGATCTGGCCCCCGTGCGGGAGCGCCTTAATGCCTTGCGTTCCCTTTCGGATCGTCCTTTAGCCGTGGGCTTTGGACTCAGCGATGCGGTGGCATTGAATGCCGTGCGGAATATGGGCGCCACCCCTGTCATCGGGAGCGCTCTCGTGCAGGCGCTTGCCACGGGGCAATCTTTGAAGGCGTTCCTGGAGTCCCGGCTCAACTGATAGGCTCTTGTCATAATGACTTTTTGATGACAGAATCCTCGCAACTTACTGTCTTTGTCTCATTCGTCTTGTGCAGGTGAATGACCGGGGGCCACTCGCCTGAGGATTCCATGTCGAAGCTTCGTCCTTGCTACCTGCTCGTTGCCGTATCGAGCGGTATTTTTTCTTCCATAGTTGTGGCCCAGCAGGCTCCGCCGACCGCGACGGTGCAGGTCACGGCGACGCGCTTTCCCGAAGATCCCTCCAAGGTTCCGGCTTCCATCACGGTCATCACGGGAAAAGAATTGGCGGATCGCGGCGCCACGGATCTGCGCAGCGCGCTGGCCATGGCGGCGGGCATCTACATCGCGCCGGGCGGCGACAACGGCCCCGCATCGAGCATTCCCGAGATCTGGGGCCTCAAGGAATTCGACGCCTTCCTGCTGGTGGTGGATGGCGTGCCCTGGGGCGGCACCTTCAACCCCGCGCTGGGCACCCTCAGTCTCCAGAATGTAGAGCGCATTGAGGTGCAGCGCGGCGCGGCGCCGGTGATGTACGGCGCCACCTCCTTCGTCGGCGTGATTCATGTCATTCATCGCCTGCCAGCGGATACCCAAGGAGCTGCGGATCTCTCCTTGGGCAGCCACAGCAGCGGCAGCGCCGCCGTGACGGTCAAAGTTCCCAAGTGGGCGGGCTTCGATTCCAGCTTGAGCTTGGATTACATCAAGCGTGGCTTCGATGATCCTCGCACCCAGTTCGAGAAAACCCACCTTCTTTGGCGCAATCGCATGGAACTGTCTGACGGCAGCTTCCACTTCGATGTGGATGCCACCTCGCTGGACCAGAAGCCCGGCAGTCCGCATCCCAGAGTCGGGAAAAAGCTCACGGATGAAATCGCCGTGGACACGAATCACAACCCCGCAGGCGCTTTCCTGAAGGACACCCGCGTGGCCCTAAACGTGGGCTACGACCACGCCTTGGCCGGGGGCCTCTGGTCCACGACGCTCGCCATCGCCCACTCCAATCAGAACGTGTTCCGTGGATTCTTAGTGGACGTGAGCAATGACGATCCCAACGCCCACGGCTTCCGCGAGCGAATTGAATTGATGGATCTCTACTTCGACAGCCACATCGCTTGGACCGAGCATGCCGATCTCAAAACGGTGGTGGGCTTTGATCATCTCCATGGTCAGGGCAAGGGACGCGGCGGCGATTTCGACTACTTCGTGAATCTGAATGGATCGAATCCGCCCAGCAGCAACGAGCTTCCGTCCTTGGCGGCCATTCGCATTGACGACCGCCGGGACTTTTCGGGCGTCTATGGATTTGCCGAATGGACTCCCACGCCGCGCCTGGTGGTGGAAGCCGGTCTCAGGATCAACCGCACCGATGAATCCAGAACCGTCTATGGTGTGGACCTGGAGACTGGACAACCGTTCCCGGAAAACGTCCCTCCAGTTGGGCACACCGTGACGCGATTGGCGGGCAGCGCGGGCCTTAGTTGGACCGCGTGGGAGGCGGGCTCTTCCAAGGTTAATTTGTTCGCGAATTACCGCAACACCTACAAGCCCTCGGCCATTGATTTCGGCCTGGACAGCCATTCCCAGCTTCTGGATCCGGAAACTGCGCAGAGCTTCGATCTCGGGATGAAAGCCAATCTGATGGATGGCAATCTCGCATTGGAAGTCAGCTCCTTCCTCATGGACTTCAAGAACCTCGTGACCTCCCAGAACTCCGTCCTCATCCCCCAGGGCAAGACCCGCTTCCAGGGAATCGAGGCGGATGTGCGCTACCGCTGCACTTCCGATTTTTCGACCCGTGTTTCTTACAGCTACCACGACTCGCGATTCCGGGATTTCGTTTTCGAATTCGATCCGGGGGTGCCCAAGCAGCTCGCTGGAAATCGCCTGGAGATGTCGCCCTATCACCTTGGCGCCCTCGGTTTCCTTTACGCCCCGGCGAACGGCTTCACCGGATCGGTGGAGTTGAACTACGTGGGCGGCGTCTACCTGAACAAGCGCAACACCGCGCCCGTGGGCGGCTACACCACCCTGGCGGCTAGCCTGGGCTATCGCATGGGCTCCTGGGAATTCCGCGTGAGTGGCCGGAATCTGGGAGATAAACGCAATCCCGTTTCCGAAAGCGAACTGGGGGACGCGCAGTATTACTTGCTACCAGGGCGGAACGTGAATGCGTCCATTCGGCTGAAGTTCTAGACAGCCTAGAGCGTCGTTGAGAAGGGTCGCGAAGCAGTAAACTGCTCGGCGACCCTTTTGATTCTTATGGCATTCCGGGTTCAGATGCCTAACTTGGAATCTGCTTTTCCAAGGAGGCGGTCATGGCGCGAATCAATCGCTGGGCAGTGCTTTTTCTGATGGCGGGTACGGTAAGTTTGGCGAGCCTTCCGGTCGTGGAGGGCCCCGGAGACAAAGGTGAAACCAAGGAGTATCTGGCCCTCAAGGGCCGCATGGGCAGCCCCAAGCCTGCTGATATGGACGCGAAGGTAAGTGTGGCTTCTTTCCTGGCTCAGAAAGGCGAGAAGGAGTGGTCCATGGCCAAGGGCGGCGCGTTGGAGGGCTACGTTATCCAGGTGGAGAAGGAAGAGGACGGGGATTTTCACCTGGTTCTCTCCGCGAATGCCAACGAAACCAGCACCGCCAAGTGGGTCATCATCGAGGTCAGCCCCGCCTGGAGAAAGAAGAACCCGGCCCTTTCCGATGCAAAGCTGCGGGCGCTCCGGGGCAAGAAAATCCACGCCACGGGCTGGCTCCTTTACGAACCCGATGGTCAAGATGAGGGCAACGATCCCCGGGGAACCCGTTGGGAGCTGCATCCGGTGACGGATATCAAGGTGATGGATCACTGATTTGATTCGGAACTAATGGCCTCCAGTTTTCCGCCTGCCACCGCCGCTTTTAACGATTCCCAATCTGCGGTGGTCTGATCCGCATAACGAAGCGCGAAATCACTAAGAACCTCGGGTAGCTCCCCCCCGTGTCCCAGGTATCCGGCGATCTGCGCGGGGTCGCCGCTGCGGGCGTGGGCTTTGGCCAGGACGGTGCCGCAGAGTTCCAGGTATTCCCCCAAGACGGGTCCCGCAAGATCTCCCACCTCGATGCTGGCCTTGTGGTCGGACCATTGCTTCACCAAGTAAGGCGCCCCCGCCACGGTGGTCCAGCCCAGGAAGGGATCGGCCCAGGTCTGCATGCGGTGTTGGCCTTGGGCTGTCTGGTAGCCCACATTTTGGCCGATAGACTCATTTAGAAAAGGTGTCCAAACACTGCCATGCTGGGCCTTGAATTCTAAAAATAGAAGATCATCGGGGCCATTGCCAAAGCAGAGGACCAGGACATCCATGACCCCCAAAGAGCCACAGCCCGCGACTCTTTGACCCAGGCAGACAGGTGCGTAGCCATCCAGTACCTGTTGCCGAGCCGGACCCAGGGAGCTGCGGTACTCCGCGAAGGACGCGAGAAAGGGCTGAGCTTCGTTCTCCATCAGCGGCCGCAGAAAGGGGCTCTTGGTCATGAATTTGGGACCAGCTTGAATGGCCTTCTCCATCAGTTTTTCCGGCGTGTCGCGCAGGGCTTTTTCAAAGATGGGCGCCAGAGCGCCGCCATGGTTATGAGGTCCGATCTCTTCCAGGGACAATGCGACGATGCCCAATCCGGCGAAGCGGTCCATGGCCGTGATGTAAGCCCGGACGCAGCGGCCGATGGCCTCGGTGCAGCTAGAATCGCTGTGTCCCGCTTCGCGGCCCGCCAGAAAGGCGCTGGCCACCAGCCGCTTCAGATCCCACTCCCAGGGGCCGCGGCAGGTTTCGTCAAAGTCGTTGAGATCGAAGACTAGGCCGCCATCGGGCTTTCCGAAGGCCCCGAAATTCAGCACATGGGCATCGCCGCAGAGTTGGCAATGGAGCCCCGTGGTGGGCCAGGGCGCCAAATCCGCGGCCATCAAGGCCGCGTTGCCTCGAAAAAAATAGAAGGGCGATTGGGCCATGCGACCCCATCGTATGGGCAGCAGAGCCGCATCCCGGTGGGCCACGGCGGCCTTCAAGATATTGATGGGATCGGGCCTGTCCGCCGCGGGTCGCCACAATCCCAAATCACTGCGCTTGAGCTGTTGCCTCAAGGCTGCGCCTTGAGACCGCCGAACCTCGGCCGGAGGCTTCGCCGTCATTGAGACCTCAGTATTTTCTTCATCATCCCGATCTGGCCCAAGTGGTAGAGGTCATGCTGCATCACGCCGTGGAGCAGGCTGTGCCAACTGTATTCGCTGCCCGGCACCAGCTCATCCAGCTCTTTGGGATCGAGATTCCGCACGGCGGCCAGCAACTCCCGCTGCGTCTGCCGCAGGGCTTCCTGAAGGGATTCCCAAGCTCCATCGCCCCGAGGGAGCTGTGGCCAGTCGAGGTCGGGTCCGACCTTGTAGCTGGAGTCTCCTTTCAGCCGATGCACTGCCAAGCGTCGCCAAGCAGCCATGTGCGCCACCAGTTCATCCATGCTGTGGCAGCCGGGCAGGGGATGCGCCGCGGCCTCAACCTCACTAAGGTCCGCGAGCTGTTCCAACACCGAAGGGCCATGCCAGGCGGGCCCTGCGAAGGTCTTCCGGAGTTGATCCTGAATGCGCTCAAGCTCAGTCATGCGGATTTCCTTCGGGGTGGATTCCCACTCATGTATACCCGATGGAACAGGTCCGCGGCGACGGTCTTGCCTCGGTCGGCCTGCGGCTGACATAGGGGGCCGTAACGCCTTCGATTTTGTTGGGGGCAGCATCCACCGCGTCGGCGTTCGGCCGACATAAGGGGCCGTAACACCTTCGATTCAGTTTGGGAGAATCACCCATCACGTCGTCCTGTGGCCGACATAAGGGGCCGTAACGCCTTCGATTCTGTTGGTGGCAGCATCCACCGCGTCGGCCTTCGGCAGACATAAGGGGCCGTAACGGAACAATCAGAAAAGCGCTGATTGTTCCGCAACGGTCCCTAAGGCTTCTGGGTAGAAAGCGCTCGCGTTGACGCGACGGCACTGGGGGTGGCGTTTCTCCACTCCGGGACGGCTTGAAAGGCATCCATGAAATTGTGGATCACATCGGTGTGGCAGTCTTCCTGCCAGCCGCCGCGCAGGTGGATGCCATCGCCGGTGCGCTCCGTGGGGCAGCCGTCTTTGTCGATGTGATAGACCATCCAAGTGAGATTGCGGTAGGCGATGTCGCGGTATTTCTCGCCGCCCCCGGCCGCATAAAACATCGCCGCTACGCCGCCGAGCTTGGAGCAGGCGCCGCCCCAGGGCTGCATGTCCACGTCCTGCTCGGCCATGGTGATGACGCCCCCTGGACCTTGGGCAGAGAAATGATTCAGCGCGAACTGGATGAGCTTTTCCGCATCGGCCTTCCAGTCCGGATCCAGGGCTTCTTGCTTCTCGATGAGGTAGCGGGCCATCTCCAATGGTGCCCAGGAGGTACGGTTGTCCTCTGCCGTCTGGTCTTCGAAGAACTGGATCCAGAGACTTGTGGTGCGGTCGTCTCCCGCCGGGATTTGGAAGGTCTTGATCCAGGACCACAGCGCGTCGCGGGGCCCTTTGAATTCAGCGTGGCCCTTCGCGATCAACGCATCGAACAACCGCAGGTTGTAGGTCATGTTGCCGCTGCGCTCGCCCCAGGATTTTCCGGTGACCGAATCCACCCGGAAGGGCCAAGGCGAATGCGTGGCATCGCCTTTTCGCATGGTCTTGGCAAGGCATTCCGCGTTGTGCAGGGCCTGATCGAAGTAGCGAGATTCTCCCGTCGCCTCGGAGAGCTTGAGCAGCGCGAATCCCGCAAGCCCGCCCTTATCCGGCTCGATAACGTTGCGGCCGAATTTCTCGTCGCCCTGGGCACTCTTTCTGATGGGAAAGCCCGTGTGATGGCCCGTGGCGCGGGTGAAGCGGGGATAGGGGCCCTTGTTTTCGGTCAGGGATTCGAACACCAGGTAGTCGCCCATCTTCTGGGCCCAGGCCAGCACCTTGGGGTTCGCGTGCTGGCGATACTCCCAATATTTCAGGTAAGAGAGGATGCCCATGCCGTTCTGGGTGGCCGGGATGATCTCCGATTTTGTGGGCCGATAGAGGTCGTCCATAAAGGTGGCGTAGACGAAGACTGGATATCCCTTGGTGCCCAAAGGGCAGTTCAAGTACCAGGCCATTTCGCGCTCAACGGCATCTTCCCAGGTGGTCCAGGGCAGCAATCGTCCGCCGGCATCGTAGATGGCCTCGTGGAAGCCCACCCGCGCGGGCTGAGCGGCCCGTGGCAAGGCTGGCGTTCCAGATTGAAGCCAGAGCCCCGCCGTCCACAGCCCGGCGCATAGGGCAGACTTCCAGTGTTTCATTCCGTAGGGGAGGGGGATCATTGGTGCCTAGTTTCTCATGCTTCGACACAGGAAAAGGCAAGGGGGTTTAGGCGCTGTAACTCCTTTGATTTTGTTTGGGAGAATCACCCCTTCCGTCTCTTCGATCCGGCCACCTCTGCCTTGAGGTGGATTCAAGAGCTCCTAAAAGACTGAAGTTGAGCGATCGAAGAATTGTTACGTCGGCCTGTGGCCCACACCTGTGCCCATGGGGGTATAAGGGGGCGCACCCCCCCGCGCCAAGCTTTTTGAGACAGGAGAAACTTCAGAGTCTTCTGTCGGGGCGGGGAAGGGAATGGGATGAGCAAGGTATTGAAGTTGGGGAACGGGGAGGTGGCGTTGAGCCACCCGAAGCGGCGTCGTTTCAACGC
>JANXXC010000147.1 GCA_025350765.1 Holophagaceae bacterium
GGCTCGGCTCACGTAGGCAGCTACGCTGGAACCTCGCCTTCCTTGTCTTGCTCGCCCGGCGCTCCCAGCGCGGCCTGTGCGATTTCCCAAACACACTCTCTGATAGCCTGGACATCCGATGGCGACGTGGAACCCTCATTCTTGGCAGGCCCTGGCCGCTGCGCAGCAGCCGGAGTACCCCAATCCATCTGAACTGGAACGGGCGCTGGCCCAGTTGCGTCGCTTACCCCCGCTAGTAGTGCCCGAGGAAGTGGACAGCCTTCGCGAGCTCTTGGCAGAGGCCGCCTCCGGCAAGCGATTTCTCCTGCAGGGTGGCGATTGCGCCGAGCAGTTCAAGGATTGCAACGCGGACGCCATCGCCGACAAACTGCGCGTCTTGCTCCAGATGTCGGTGGTGCTCACCCACAGCGGGCGGCGCCCGGTGGTGCGCGTGGGGCGCATCGCGGGACAGTACGCCAAACCTCGCAGCGGCGCCACGGAGATCATACGGATAGGCGGCAAGGACGTGGAACTTCCAGTCTACCGGGGGGATCTCGTCAACGCGCTGGAGGCCACCCCGAAGGCTCGCAAGGCCGATCCCGAGCGCCTTGTGCAGGCTTACTTCCACGCCTCCGCGACGCTGAATCACATCCGCGCGCTCATCGAGGGCGGCTTCGCCGATCTGCATCATCCCGAACGCTGGGAACTTCATCAGCAGAGCACCGAAGCCTATCGCGAAGTTTTAGAGGAAGTCCGCGAGTCACTGGAATTCCTAGAAGCCCTGGGCGGCGTGGAACGCGGAACGCTAGAGCGCATTGATTTCTTTACCAGCCACGAAGCCCTGCTCCTCCCCTTCGAAGAGGCGCTCACCCGGTGGATCCCAGACATGGAGGGTGGCCCCGGCGGCCTAAATGCTCTTGGACTGGCCTCCCTGGCCCGGGGTGGCGGCTACTACAACCTCGGAGCCCACATGCTCTGGGTGGGTGAACGCACCCGGGATCCGGGGGGCGCTCACATGGAGTACCTGCGGGGAATCCAAAATCCCATCGGCATTAAACTGGGCCCCAGCATCACGCCACCCCAGCTAAAAGAGCTGCTGAATCTGTTGGATCCCACCCATTCGCCGGGGCGCATCACGCTCATCACACGATTTGGCGCAGGCTCTATCCGCGAGCATCTGCCCCCTTTGATCCACGGGGTAAAACGCTCGGGACACACGGTCCTCTGGAGTTGTGATCCCATGCATGGCAACACGGTGAAGACCGGGGGAGGCCTGAAAACGCGCCATTTCGAGGCCGTGCTCTCGGAGTTACGACAGGCCTTCGAGATCCACGCCGCCGAAGGCAGCCAGTTGGGTGGCGTCCATTTCGAACTCACTGGCGAAGCTGTCACTGAATGTCTGGGCGGCCACGCCGGAGTATTGGAATCGGACCTGCCACGAGCCTACGAGACCGGCTGTGATCCCCGTCTCAACGGGGGGCAGAGCCTGGAAATGGCCTTCCTCATCGCGGGGATGCTGCGCAAATAGGCCGCAGCAAAACAACCCGATCGGCAAGGGTTGTTTGGACACGGCCCCTCATCACTGCAGTGTGGGGTGCGGAAGGTTTTCGCCGAGGATAAGTTCCATCTCCTCCACGGGCCAGGAGAGCCGCAGTCGAGCGCCGGGTTCTAAGGCCGGCAGGGCTTTTAGCCGCGGGGGTGGCAGCAGCATGACTTCACCGGGACGCAGCGGAGGCAGCTCCAGGTGCTCCCAGGCATCCAGCGCGACGCTGCGGCGGTGATGGCCTGTACGCAGTTCCAGATGTCCCTTGGGCAGATCAAAGGCCATCCAGCCGCCCAGGATTGTGGCCTCGCCATCTTCGGCGGCCAGGCAGAACCCGCGGGCTTCCCCAAAAGCGCCGAGCACCGCGAGCATGATCTGCGGCTGGGTCGTGATCCGGGCTCCCGGACCTTTCACCACAAGGCGATCTCGGTGGCTCCCATCGGCGCGCCGGAGCGCGAAAGGACGCGGGAAACAGGGCAGCAGAGAAAGGGTCTCGATGGATGGCGCGATCCAATCTGGGAGATCGCCGCGCTCCAGCCATTTCTCCGCATAGGCCAGGGCCTGCTTCGCTCTCTGGATACCCCGGGGGCCGCTCTCCAGCAAGCGCCGCAGGCTAGGCGGCACCAGCGCCTCGGCGAGGGATTCGGGATGCCCCTCTCCGAGCTTGCGCAGCCTCACCTGCTCGATGCGGTGGAGATCCGCCACGCGCCCGTTTGGAAGCCGCGCCACCAGGGCGCGGCGCTCAATGGAACCATCCCGGACGAGGACGGTGCCGAGAATCATCCCTGCCCCTCCAGCCATGTCCTCGTCTCTTTCAAAATCGGCGTGGGCCGGTGGGTGGTGAAATTCAGCATCACCTGCACGGTCTTGGCATCGGCCAGCAAAGCGCCGTCCTGGGCTCGGAAGACGCGGTAGACCAGATCATAGGAAGTGACGCCAATGCGGGTGCAGCGCAGCTCCACGCGTACGTCATCGCTCATGACAATAGGCCGCCGGTAGTCCACTTCAATCCGGGCGATCAAGAAGCCTTCGGCCTCAAAGGGTCGCTCCCCAAGCCATCCCTGCCACCACTGGAATCGCGCCTGTTCGATAAGCGTCACCAGCACGGCGTTGTTAACGTGGCCGAGGGCATCCAGATCCCTGAAACGCACTTCAATGTGATGAACGTAGGGCATGGGATCTCCTGCCTTGAGCCTAAGCCGTTATTGCAAATTAATCTCGCCATGCCGCCGTCAAGAACGGCATTTGGGGGCGTAATGGAACCCTCAGAAAAGCACTGATTATTCCGAAACAGCCCCTAACCACGTCATTCTTGTTCCATGGATCCCCATCCCGAAACCCCGCGTGGCCCTTGGAACCCCGACCGCCAATGGGCGGATCCCCTCATCACCCTGCTGGCGCTGATCTGCATTTATCTGGCGATGGTGCATGTCCATTTCCGTTCGACCAAGGTTGCCAATCCGCCGGACCACGCAGGACTCGTGGGCCGCATAGCGGAGGTCCAGGCCCTCGGACAAAAACTCGGGAATGGAACCGGTGTCTTCAAGGGGAACTTGGCAGCCTTGCAGAATCGGGCGAAGGACCCCTGGGATCGGGCGTTGCTGTCGGTGCTGCTCGCCGAAAGCGGTGACGCGGCCTCCGTCGCCCAGCATCTTGCACTGGATGGCCCACCACCCCCAATGGGTCCAGGCGCGGCTTTCCGCCGGGGCTGGGCCTGGGCCTACGCGGATGGCAAGCCTCTGAGTTTCGAAGATCGATCGAATGTGATGAGGGCCCTCGGCGACGGCTACGGGGCGCGTTTGCTGGCGGCGAGATGGGCCGAGAAAGAAGGTCGTGACGGCCTGCGGTTGCGCAGAGAGGCTGAGGCCCTCGCCATGGGCCGAGTGGCCCTCTTCGGCGCGCTGGGGATGGGAGCTCTGCTCATGGTGCTCGCAGGCGCGGCCTTCGCCATCATGCTCATCGTCACGCGCCGAGTGCCCCGGCGCTTCGCACCCTCGGTCTATGCCATAGGGCCCCGAGCCGCGCTGCTGGTGTTCCTGGGCTGGCTTACGGTGCAGATGAGTTCCGGATTTCTGGTGCTCCCATTCGTCTCGGCCCTCCCTTTTCTCCGGCCAGTGATGCTGCCCATGGCCTATGGGCTTCACGCAGCGGCGGGGATCACTTTCCTATGCCTGGCCGAGGGCATCACCTTCGGCCAGCTCCTGCGGCGCGTCGCGCCGGGCGCCCATGGCCGCAGCTTGGCCTGGGGCTTGGGCTTCCTGGCCCTGGCGCTGTCCTCTGTGCTAGCCGTAGCCCTAATCATGAGCCCCTTCCTTCGGGACGCGCAGCCGCCCCAGAAGGAGCTCATGGATTTGGTGGCAAATACCCGCGGCCCCTTCGCCCTTCCGATCCTTTTCCTGACCGTGGCGGTGCTCGCGCCCTGTTTTGAAGAGCTCATGTTCCGCGGCTTCCTGCTGCCCTGGCTAAGTCATGCCTGGAAGGACGTGAAGGGCGGAACCATGCTGGCATTGGCGGGCAGCGGCCTTCTTTTCGGCCTGATCCACCTTCAGCCTCTGGCGTTGCCGACGCTGACCACCCTTGGGTTCGTGTTGGGTCTTGCCGTTCTCCGCACTGGGAATCTGCTCACTGCCATTCTCGTGCACGGGCTTTGGAATGGCGGCGTGTTCCTGCTGATGCGGTTCTTCCTCGCTTAATCAATCTTCTCCAGCTTCACCGGGTTCGGCAGGGCTTCGCCGGGAACCAGCACGCTCCTCCAGGGTTTGAATCCTTCCAGACTGATGCGGATCTCCCCTACGCCGCCCAGGATGACGGGCAGGTCATTCATGGGCGAGCGGCCCACGTAGACACTGTTGAGGTAGACCTCGGCTCCAGGGGGGTCCGAGCGTACCTGGAAGCCAGGGCGCTTGGCGTCGAGGTAGAGACGCATCTTCGCATCGCCTTCCTCAAGGGCCACGAAACGGGGCACGTGTCCCTCCTTGTCAAGGCGAAGGCTCTTGGCGCGACCGCTCACACGCAAGTCGATGAGGGGGGTGTGCCCGATGAGATTTCCGTCCAGGTAAACCTCCGCATCGTTGGGCACCGATTCAAGATTCAGCGTGCGGCGCGGATCCATGATGCGCGGATAAGCCCACCAGAAAGCTTGGAAAAAAAGGATGATCCCGGCGCCCCATTTCACCAGGAACCACCAATCGAAAGCAGACTCATTGGCCATCCGGCGCGCCTGGCCCGGCGGCGAACTCCGGCCTTCATCGGTGCTGCGCCCATGGATAGTCTGGCTGGCCAGGCCAGATCCCGAGGTTGGCTCTTCATCCAAGTCAATGCGGACCGTAGGCCCCCCGGGGCGCACGCCTCGGCTGGAGCGATAGACAGGTTCCTCCGGCGGTGGGGTGAACCCCAACTGGGCCTGAGAGCGGCGCTGTGAAACGATATCGCCGACGTCATCCTCCTGGGCGAGGGCGGCGAAGAGGCGCGAGCGCAGGTTTGTGGGCCCCGGCAATGCGTCTATCAGCTCTTCGATGAAATCCAAAAGCGTGGCGTGGCGCTCGTCTGGATCCCCCGCCAGCGCCCGCCGGAACACCGTCGCTAGCTTAGGCGACATGTCGGGAGGAATGGCCGGCGGGTATTGCAGGATGTGGATCAGGATGGCGGTGAGATTGCTGCCTGGATGTGGGAGCCGGCCGGTCAGTAGCTCGAAGGTGGCCGCAGCGAAAGAATAGCGGTCCGAACTCGGGGTTCCGTCGCTGCCCTTAAGGACCTCCGGCGGAGAATAGGCGGGCGATCCAAGGAAATCCCCCGTGCTCGTGATGCGCAGAGCCAAGGTCTGGGCATAGCCCTGACTCACCACTGAATCTTCCGGATCGAGCGCGGAGGGTTCGTGGAATGGCGGCCGCTCCGAGGATAGATTTACCTGTCCGAGGGTGCGGGCGATGCCAAAATCCATGAGCTTGGCGCGGCCATTCTCGCTGATGAGGATGTTCTCGGGCTTCACGTCTCGGTGCACGATTCCCAGCCGGTGTGCCGCCCGCAGCGCCCGCATGGCCTGGATGAGCACCCTCACCGAGGTCTCAAGGTCGAGATCCTTGTCCTTGATGTGCTTGGCCAGGCTCTTCCCTTCCACAAATTCCATGGCGAGGAAGGGCCCCACGTCGGGCTCCATCCCCACGTCGAAGACCGTGACCACATTGGGATGATTCAGCTGGGCGCTGATCTCCGCCTCGCGGCGGAACCGCGCCATGGCGTGCTCCCGCGCCTCATCGTAAGTGGTCACCACCTTGATGGCCACCCAGCGCTTGAGCATGGGATCTTCCGCCAGGTACACGGTTCCCATGCCCCCTTTACCCAAGGGGCGCTTGATCTGGTATCTGCCTACGCGTTTGGGATCTGCCATGGGGCCTATGGGTCGGTCAAGGATACTGAATATAGCCAGTTGAATGCCGCCCCGGCATGAAGTCTTGTGAATTGCTGTCTGAAGTATCGGAATCCTTCGATAAAATGATCCTTTTGGAGTCCCTATGGCCGCCCTCATCGAAGCCATCAATATCAAACGTAAGATGTACTTCGAAATGGAAGACACCCCCTATCACTGCCTGGATTCTGAAATCTCGACACCCACCGCCCGGGGCGGCCAGACCTTGGTGCGGCTCAAGATGCGAAACCTTATTACCCGCGCGGTCTTCGATAAGACCTTCAAGGCCGGTGACAAGTTCAAAGAGCCGGATCTTGCCATGGTGCCCGCCAGCTTCCTCTATGCCGATGGCGAAGGGGGCCATTTCATGGATCAGGAGACCTACGAAACCCATGAGATCAAGGCCGACATGCTAGGTGAGGCTCTGGATTTCATCATCGAGGGGATGATGGTGCAGATCCAGAAATACAATGGCAATCCCATCGGCATCCAGCTGCCCACCCACGTGGAACTGGCGGTCACCTACACCGAGCCCGGCGCGCGAGGGGATACGGCCTCCGGCAATGTCACCAAGCCCGCCAAGCTGGAGACCGGCATCGAGATTCGCGTACCCCTTTTCATCAAGGAAGGCGAGAAAGTGAAGGTCAGCACCGAGACCCGGGAGTTCGCGGGGCGCGCGTGACCCGCAAGTTCCGCCTCGGCCAGAGCCGGGAAGCCGAGGATCTCGACCACCGCGAGGTGTATTCCCGCGAGCGGAAATCCGACAGCAAGCGCCGCCAGCAATCCGCAGAGCGAACTCAGACCGACATCGAGGGCCAGGGCGGAGGCTCCATGTTGCGCCTGCCAGATGCAACCCCCTGGCTGCATCTGCCGGAAGCCATTTTGATCCAGCGCCACAGCCAGTGGGTGGATCTGGAACTGGCAGACCGCTCGGTGCTTCTGGCCACCCTTTCCGGGAAATTGAAGGGCGTCAAACTCGTGGTCGGCGATCGCGTCCGCTATTCCCCAGTGCCCCTGGAACAGCCGGAGCTGGTCTTCGACAAGAAGCTACCCCAGGCGCAGGTGATCGCCGTGTCGCCTAGGCGCACCCTGCTGAAGCGCGGGGGCATTGACGACCGCGAGCCTTGGCAGCTCATATGTGCCAACGCGGATGAACTCTGGGCCTGCGCCGCGGTGGTGGATCCGCCCATGCGTCCGGGGCTATTGGAACGAGCTCAAACCTTGGCGCTGGACGCGGGCCTGCGATTCCGCATCATCGTCACCAAGCGCGACCGGGCTACCGCCAAAGACACGCTACCTGAGCTGGATCCGCTGCGGGAGCAGGGCCTGCCTATCTTGGAAACCAGCGCCACCCACGGCTCGGGATTGGATGAGCTGAAACTCCTGCTAGCGGACCGCGTGGCCGTCCTGGTGGGCCACAGTGGGGTGGGCAAGAGCACCCTGGTCAACGCGCTGCTGCCGGGCATGGGCATCCGCACCGGGGACATCAGCCGCTACGGCACGGGGCGCCAGACCACCACCGCGGCGAAATGGCTACCAACGCCTTATGGTGGAACCCTAATCGACACGCCCGGGATCCGAACCCTCAGCGTGCGTGGGTTGAACCAAACCCTGCTCTCCCACGTCTTTCCAGAGTTCTCCTCGGAGATCATCGAAGACCCATCCACCTTTGATCCCTTTGACGAGCAGCTCGATCTGGACTACCCCGAGCGCCTTCAGAGCCTCCAGCGTCTCTGGAAGGAAATGGACACCCGCAATCCCAATCAGAATGTTCACAGGTAGCCGATGCAAGACCGCATGCAAAGCGATTCGAAACTCCTGGGCCTCGCCTATACCGCGGTTTTCGGCACCCTTTTCCCGCTCTTCAAACTCGCCGCGCGAAAATTCAAGGATCGTGAGCGGGGTTTTGAGATCTCGGATCAGGTCATGACGGCCTTCATGGAACTGCGGCCCAAATACCTCGAGGCCGTGAAGGGCAACACCGCCCAAGTCCTCGGCCTGAAGCTCCATGATCCGAAGGTGGAAGAGATGGCCCGGCGGGTGGTGCGCAACCACGCCTATTCCTGGGTGGATTTCTTCCGCTTCGCCCAGCGCCCCGCCCAGGAGGCCATTGACCTTTTCCAACCCGGCGTTGAGCTGTCGAACCTGGAGCGGGTGATCCGCGAGGGCAAGGGCGGCATCCTGCTCACGGCCCACGCGGGGAATTACGAGCTGGGTGGCGTCCTGTTGCGCTCGAAAAAAATCTCCGTGCACGCCGTTTACAAACCCGACCGATTCAAAGCCGTGGAGCGCCTGCGCGGCGATCTGCGCGAGGCGGGTGGCGTGGTGGGCGTCCCGGTGGATGGGGTGGGCTTTTCCACGCTGCCCCTGGTCAAGGTGCTCCGCGAAGGCAAGCTGGTGGGTATGCAGGGCGACCGCGATTTCAGCCTGAATGGCCTAAAAATCCCTTTCTTCGGCCGCGAAGCCTATTTCCCCCGGGGGCCCTGGGAATTGGCCGCCATGACCGGCGCGCCCATCCTCTGCTCATTGTTCTACATGGACACCGGGCACCGCTTCTCCGCTTTCTTCGCAGAACCCATCTACATTCGGGCCGGCCGCGGCGAGCGCATGAAGGAGATCGAAGCGGGCATGCGCCGTTATGTCTCGATGCTCGAGGATTTCATCCGCAAGCATCCAGACCAGTGGTATTGCTTCTATCCATTTTGGGATGACCCAATGAGGGTGGTTGGAGCCGAAATGGGTCAGCCCCAAGCCATCTCCGCGTAGGGCATCTGCCCTTGCCCCGATAGGTGCAGCTTGAGCACCTCGAAATTCGGGGACAGGTCGAAATCGCGGGGCATGATGTAGCTGGGGTGCCTGGCCATGATGCGGGTGCGCGTGGGGTCCCCCGCTACCGGATCCGGCACTCGCACCATGGGCTGGATGGGGTAGCTGGCTTTGTAAAAGGCCTTGGCGATGAGCGCTGAGCAGATCACCTCCCGGCTGCCGGAGCTGCCGAAGTAGAAGGGACGCCGCCGGAATTTCCGCGGCAGCAGATGAAAGGGCGTCAGGTATCGAGCCAGGTCAAAGATGTTGCGCCGGTCGTATTGAACTCCTAGGTGGCTCAAAACCACCGAAAGCACGCGATCCCGGTCCTCCAATAGCAGGCCATGGGGGCGACAAATCCGGATATTGCGATCCTGATACTTCGAGAGCGGCCTGACGGTCACGCCGTTGATCATGTCGCTTTCCACCAGGAGTGTCGCGGCCTCCTCCCCGTAGCGCGCCAGGGCCTCATCCGCATGGGGCCCGCCCCAACGCAGCAGGGCATCGCCGATATAGATGGCCGCATGGCTCCAGGAGCTCTGGGTCAGGTACATGATCATCTGGCTGATGCGGCTATTGCCTTCCACCAGCAAGATGTCGCAGGGCTCCATGGTTTCCATCATCCGCGGAAGATCGTTCGGCACACGCCGCTGGTAGCCGGGGAGTTCCCCGGTGAGGTAGCGGATCAACCAACTGGCGATGGCGTCGTGAAGGCCCATGGATCATAGAATGCTGCCATGAGCCCATCCCGCAAGGATCTTCTGGCTTGGCCCCGGCCTTGGCCGATTCCGGATAGCCCCTGGATTATGGCCCAGGCCTGGCTGGACTTGCTTTTCGCCCATTGGCCGGTGCCTTTGGATTCCCTTCGTCCCTTCCTTCCCGAAGGCCTAGATCTTGATACCTACGAAGGGCAGGCCTGGCTCGGCGTCGTGCCCTTCCGCATGGCCGACATCCGCCTTCGCGGGCTACCGCCCCTGCTGGGACTCTCCGCTTTCACCGAGTTGAATGTCCGCACCTACGTAGTGAAAGACGGCAAGCCGGGCGTCTGGTTCCTCAGCCTTGAGGCGGCCCATCCCTTGGCCGTGCGGGTGGCTCGAAGCTCCTTCCACTTGCCCTATTTCGACGCGGAGATGACTTGCGAGGCCGAAGGCGAGGGCATTCGATACCGTTCTGAACGCACCCACCGCTATGCAACTCCGGCGCATTTCCAAGGCACCTATGGGCCCGTGGGGCCGAGCCTTGAGGCGGCCCCGGGCTCCTTGGAGTCGTGGCTCACGGCCCGCTACTGCCTTTATTCCGCCGATGATCGCGGCCATCTATTCCGCAGCGAGATCCACCATGCGCCTTGGTCTCTGCATCGGGGATGGGCGGATATCCGCGTGAACACGGTGGCTCACGCGAGCGGGATCGAGTTGCCCGACGTCCCGCCCCTGCTCCATTTCAGCCGCTCCCTGGAGGTAAGACTCTGGGCGCCGAAACGGCTTGCTTAAAAGCGATCCGAGAAGGGCTGCTTGCCGCTGATGCGGAAGCGGCGCTCGACCCGGCGGCGCCAGATCCAGGCGACGAAATGACTGATGCCCGGAACGCGGAGAAGGGGCGCCAGCCAGCGCAAACGAGGCAGGCGCCCCAGCACATGGGGCAACAGGGCCGCGCCGCTCCAGACCCGGCGGCTGCCTTCCTCAAGCCCATGGATCTCGCCGTGCAGATCCCGCCCCGCCAGCTCTGGCGCGAACAGAGCCAGATCCTTCCCCTGCAGGGGAAAGAAGACTAGTAGGCCGCCCCGGTCCCTTTCCCTCAGGCGATCCATCATGCGGCAGCAAAGGCTGCATTCGGCGTCATAGGCGAGAATTAAGGATCCCTTGGGGAACACCTCAAACCACGGCGGGAAGGGCGGCCAATTCTTTCACCCAGGCGGGGACGGACCTCACGCCCTTGGGCGCTTCCAGGGCTTTTTGATAGCGCCGCAGCTCCCCATTGTGGTTGGTCACGAAATCGTTCTCTTCGAGGTAGGTCGTGATGGGCAACTGCGCGGTGGCAGCATTCCCGATTTCCGAGGCCACCGATTCCATCACCAAACTGAAGGCTACGGATGCGATCAATGCCTTGAGCCGCTCCGTCTCCTTGGCGCCCGAAAAGGGTGCGTCAATGAGCAGGACCAGTGCTTTTACGGTGCCGTCCTTCACAAGTTGCTCCAACTCATCCAGCTTCGAGAACCGGAAGCCTCGCTCAGAGAATCCTCGCCGGTTGTAGATGCCATCCGTGTGGGTCTGAAGTTTCGGCAATTGAATCGCGTAGCCCTTGTCCCCGGCCCCGAATCGCCATTCAGATTTAGAAGCGAGATCCCCTAATCGCTGGGCCGCGTCGCAACCGAAAACACCCTGGCCGATGACCGCCACCGGACCTGCCGAGGCCAGAGAGTCGCGGATGGCTTCCACAGTGCTGTCCTGGCCCCCGAGCCGCGGCTTCATCAAGCGCGCCTCGGGCCTTAGGTTGTAGTCGTGGCAGGCGCCGCGCTCCTCGTCATTGATGAAGTAGGTCGCGGTTTTCCCTTCGATGGGCCGAGGGCGGAAGCGCCAGACCTTGTTCTGATCCACGTCCGCCCAAATGGGGTTGGCCAGGGCCGAATGGCGGCTGATGGAAGGGATGTTCTTCAAGTACCAGACGCGGCGATTGAAGCGGAAATCCCGGCTGGTGAGTGCGCCCACAGGGCAGAGGTCCACCACGTTGCCGGCCCATGGATTCGCGTCCATGCTCTTGCCGCTGTAGGTCGTCACTTCCAGCTCCGAGCCTCGCTGGGCTACGGTCAGTTCGTGGGTGCCGCTGATCTCTTGGGTGAAGCGGATGCAGCGGGTGCAGTGGATGCAGCGGTTCTTATCAATGACGATCTTGCCGCCCAGGTCTTCGTAGCGGTACCGACGTTTCACCTCGCCCATGCGGCTATCGCCGCTGCCGTAGTCGTAGCTGTAGTCCTGCAATTTGCATTCGCCCGCCTGATCGCAGATGGGGCAGTCCAGGGGATGGTTCAGCAGCAGGAACTCCATGACGCCGGCGCGAGCATCGGCCACGGCCTTGGAGTTGGTGATGATCTCCATGGCGATGCCTTCGGGATTGTCCTTGGGAGCTGGCCCAACGGTCGTGGTGCAGCTTGTGGCGAGCTTGGGCATTCCCTTGATTTCCACCATGCACATGCGGCAAGTGGCCACGGGTGTCAGGGCCGGGTGGTAG
>JANXXC010000151.1 GCA_025350765.1 Holophagaceae bacterium
TTGATGCCGTGGAAGGCGTTCCAGACGGCGGCTTCATCCGCCGAACCCGCGCCGTAGAGTTCCTGAGCCGAGGCGATGGCGCCCGCACGGGCGTTGGCGTAGGTGGCGTTGGAGGTGAGCTTGGTGGTGAGGGTGCGGTACCAGATGCGGGCGGCGTGATCGTTGCCGATGCCGGTCATGCCGCTAGGCAAATAGGTGGTGCTGGTGTCGCCGGAGGTCGTTGCGCCCCGCGCCATGAAATACCAGGCACGATTCATGGGGCCGGAGCTGTAATGCACGTCCAGGCTGCCGACGGTGGAGGACCAGGCGTCGGGGCTGGAGCCATCCAGGCTGGGCTTGTACATGTATCGGAGCGCCTGTCCAGGATGGCCCCAGGAATTTTCGAACATGGTGTAGTTGGCCGTCACCGCGCCGGAGCCCGGATTGTCGGGCACCACGCTGCCGCCGCCGCCCGTGCCGAGCACGTAGAATTCCACGCAGGTGCCGAAGATGTCGGAATTGGATTCGTTGAGGCCGCCCGATTCACCGGAATAGGTGAGGCCACCAGGAACCGAATTCGCGCAAACTCCGTGGGTCATTTCGTGGCCTGCAGTATCGAGATCCGCTTCACCATAGGAGCCCGAGGGAGGCGCGCCATCGCCGTAGGTCATGCAAAAACAGCTGTCCTGCCAGAAGGCGTTGTCGTAGTTGCTGCTGTAGTGCATGCGGCTGTAGGTGGCCTTGCCTGCGTTATCAATGCCGTTGCGGCCGAAGACGTTCTTGTAGAAGTCCCAGGTGGCCTGCATGCCACGGTGGCCGTCCACGGCGGCGGTCTGTCCATTGGCGTTGGTGGTGGTGCCCCCGAAGGCCGCACCATCGCCCCAGGCGTTGTCGGCGTCCGTGTAGATGGTGCCGTTGCCGGAGGTTCCCTTGCCCATGTCAGTAGTGACGTTATTGCCGTAGGTGCCACCGGTGCCGCGCGTCATGTCACGCAGCTCGAAGCCGGAAGTGGTGCTGTTGGTGTTTAGGGCCACCGTGCCGTACCACTGGGAGCGGCCGGTGCCATTGGCTGCGGAGGTGTGCAGGCTGTTCCAAGTCTCAAGAATCTCGCCAGTGTGGGCGTTGATGAGATAGTCCTGGCTGCGGGTTTCCTCGGCACCATTCAACAGCAGCGCGTGAACGTGATATGCGAGCTGATAGCGCACCACCTGGCGATCCAGGTCGGTGGCGTTGAGGTCTTCTTCGACCTTGTTGCGTGCATGAGCGCGACGCACCGAAATGGTTTGGGGATAGATCACGAGTTCAGCGGTGGGCTCTTCGGTGTAAGGCCCCTTGGGCGCCAGATGGGCGTGGACCGCGGCCAAAGCCTCGCGGACTTCCATGGCAGGGATGGTGTTGATATGGATATCGCGCAGAAGCGCGTTGGTCATGGGCAGTTCGCGGCCCGCGGAATCCGTGTGGGTGATGGCCTCTCCGCCCCAGACCCTGACGCCGTTGTAATCCTGCTGGAAATGCGCGTGGACCTGGCCCAGCGCATCCCCGAGCTGCTGTTTCATCCGGAAGTTATGCTGGCCATCCAGGCCCAGCTCGCCCCGCTTGGCAGCGAGCCGCTCCCCGGAAACTTCAGCCACTCGGCGAATTTGGGACTGCTCTGGCACGGTCGATAGGGAGGGAAGGGCCACCAGGGCGGAGGCAAGCAGGGGGAGAATTCGGGGTCGGCGCAGCATGGCCACTCCTGAAAGGAAGGACTTAAGGACAGGCAAACCTCGGCGAAACAATCGACAGAGGGTCTGCAACAAGGATCTGAAAAGAACGGGAGGTGGGCTTCAGAGTCCAGTGTTGACGGGCCAATGGAAAGTTAAGAGATGTCAATTTTCGTGAAGTTTCGTGAAGAGATATGAAAATGGATTCCATTCACTCTTCTCTAAAAGCATTAAGGACGCTTGGCGATCCGGCCTTCCTTCATCACGAAGCGCACCTGCTCGAGGGTCCTCACATCATCCAAAGGGTTGCCATCCACCGCGATGATGTCCGCCCACCGCCCCGCTTCCAGGGTGCCTGCGCGATCCTCCAGCCGCATTAGCTGTGAGGCGCCCAGGGTGGCGCTTTGGATGGCATGCAAGGGGCTCATGCCATAGCTGACGAGATAGCGGAAATCAAATGCGGCCTGCTCGTGGGGAAAAACGCCGATGTCGGTTCCGTAGGCGAAGGAGACGCCTGCGTCCAGAGCGGCCTTGAAACCCGCGCGGCGCAGGGGCAGGAGCGCTTTCGCCTTGGCGAGGCTACCCTCGGGGATGTGCAGCGGATTGCCCGGCAACAAGATGGATTCCAGTGCGTAAAGGGTGGGCACCACGAAGGTGCCACGAGCTTTCATCTCCCGGGCCGTGGCGGT
>JANXXC010000182.1 GCA_025350765.1 Holophagaceae bacterium
GCCCGCTCAAATTGAAGTACGAAGGTAAGGACGACCGCGGAAAAGAGGTGCAGGTGTGGCTGGACCGCACGCGCCTCGAAACCGGCGATTGACCGACTTGATGTGACCTCATCCCAAATAAGAAATGCCGCCCTGGATCTCGCGCTGGAGAGGGGGCTCGTTAGAGCTGAACCCCGGTCGGCCAGCGAGGATTCCAGCTCGACAATCGGTGGGGACCTCAGGGATTTCGTCCGCCGAGAGCTGTTGGATTTGGAGACCATGCAGTTGCTGGAACGTGAGGCGGAGCTGCTGGTCACGGGCAAGTACCCAGAATTTGGAGACGAGGCCACCGCAATCGCTTCCGAGGAATCCGGCCTTCCCAATATCAACCCGCTTGGCCTCTTTCCCTGGCGGGATTGGAGCCGTTTCCGTCCTGAGGTCTATCTCGGCGAAGGCGGGATGGGGCGGGTCTTCCGGGCTCAAGATGTGCGACTCAAGCGCCGGGTGGCCTTGAAGTTTTTCCGGGTGGCCCTGGAGAGCGTGGCCAAGGCCTTTTTGCGGGAAGCCCAGTCCCAGGCGCGCATCGATCATCCTAACGTGGCGAAGGTTTTCGAAGCGGGGGAACAAGAGGGAATCCCCTATTTGAGCATGCAGTACGTCCACGGGCCCACCCTCTCCGAAGCCGCACCCAGTCTGGATCTGCAGGATAAGGTGGAGCTCGTCCGGCAGGCCGCGCTGGGGGTTCACGCCGCCCATCGCCTAGGCATCGTCCATCGGGATCTCAAGCCCGGAAACATCCTGCTGGAGCGTGAAGAACAGGGCGCGTGGAAGGCCTTCGTGGTGGACTTCGGCCTTGCGAGAGACCTCTCTGACGCTCCTTCGGGCATGACTGCGCTCATGGGCACGCCGGCCTTCATGAGCCCCGAGCAGATCGAGGGCCCTTCCGTGCTAGTGGGGCCCCATTCAGACGTCTACGCGCTAGGCGTGACCCTTTACGGGCTCCTCGCGGGGCGGCTGCCCTTCCTGGGAACCAACCAGGCCGAAATCTTCCGCAAGATCATCGAGGAGGATTCGCCCTCCCTGAGAAAGGTCGATCCATCGTTGCCCAGGGAGCTGGAGGCCATCGTCCAGCACTGTATGGAGCGGGACGTGCTGAAACGCTATGACAGCGCCCTCGATCTGGCAGAAGATCTGCAGCGCTTTCTGGATGGAAGGCCGGTCCTTGCGAGTCCCGTGGGGCCTTGGACTCGCGCTCTGAAGCGCATCCGGCGGAACCCGCTTCCCATGATCAGTTTTTCCGCCGTGCTGCTTCTGGCCGGAGGGTGGCTCACCTACGCGCTGGTCACGCGATCCCGAGAACAGGATCTGGGACAGCGCGTGGAAGCCCAGAACGAGAATCTCACCCGCCTCCGTTCCGAAATGGAGGAGCTCAAGACCAAGCAAACCCTGGAGCGGAAAAAGTCCGAGGATTTGCTCCGCCAAGTCGCCCTAGCCCAGACTCCGGCGGAACGGCGCAAGGCCGAGGAACTGTTGAAAGCCAGCCAGGACCGAGAGCGGCAACTCGCCCAGCAGGTGGAAGAGACGAAGCGGCGCCTCCCGAGTCCGGCCACCGCAGCCGTACCTGACGGGAAGAACCGTCTATCCGCGGAAACCACACCGTCCGATCGTTCCCCCAGTGAACCTGTGGGAAAGAAAATGGATCCTCCCGACCTGAAAGCGGAAGGCGGCCCAGAGCGCCCGGGGCGGACACTCTCCGAGAGCGATGAGGCCGCCTACCAGCCCCCGCAGATCGTCCACCAAGTCACCGGGCAATACCCACAAAGAGCTCTGTCCGACCCCTTCAACCAGTATCGGGCGACCGAGGTTTCAGTTCTGCTGCGCGTTCAGGTGAACGCCAGCGGGCAGCCAGAAAAGATCACCCTTCTGCAAGGCGTTCCCGGCTCCCTACGCTACAACGAGGCGGCCGTGGACGCCCTCCAGCGCTCCACCTACGCCCCCGCCCAGCGCGGTGGAAAATCCGTGACCGGGACCCTCGATGTGCGCGTCAAATTTGCGAAAGCCCCCAGGTAATCGGCGCCGAAACAAAGGGACATACGAATGCCCTCGCCGCACCTCCTTCCTGATTACTTCACCAAAGGCTTTCCCGCCCTCTCCCATGCCGTGAGCACTAGGTCACCTAGGTGCTGCGCGCTGAGCTGCAATTGCTGCTTGATGGTGGGGCCCTGCTCGGCCCAGAAGATGGGCCAGTAGGCGCCTTCGCGGCGAGATCCACGCAAGGTCGGAGGCGTGGTGCGATCCGCTTCTTGGTCACTGGCCAGCACCTTGGGCACCAGGGCAAAGGAGTCACGAAGCCATTTCCAGGGGGCTTTCATCACGTCGGGATCCACCCTCGCGGCGCGGACTTTCAAATCCGCCTCCACGACATAGCGCTCCACCAAACCGGACTCCCAGCGGCTGTGGATACCCTTCTGGCCGCTCTCCTGGCCATCATGATTTTTCGTGCTGTGCAAGGGCACGTGGGCATCGCCGACGTAGTGACCGAGGATCGCCGTTTGAAAGGCGATCTTCTCCTTGTCGCCGCTTTGGAAAGCTTCTACCAGATCCTTCCAACGATCCTGGATGACCCAAGTGAGCTGACCGTTCTTGATGAATTCATCACCACCGATTTGCTTGATGGCGTCCGTGATCTCAAAGGGCACCTTGTCGGCACCGCCGTAGATTTCGGTGTCCACGAAGTGCCGTGGCCCCTCTTTGCGATCGTGATTGCGCCAGGCATCTGGGTCCGATGCGTGGTCGCGAAGGAAATCCTCGCGCCCCACGTACCAAGCCTTCAATTCCGGCGGCAGGGTTTTCAGCATCGTGCCATTGACAATGCGATGGCCCTTGTCGCCCCAGCCGTGCAAGTGGCTCACGCCGGCAAGCAAGAACACCATCACCCGCGATGCGGCCTTAACGCCAGCGCAGCGCATCACCGTGGAATTGTGCCGGTGCGTTCCCACCGGGTCCAGGTGAAGAAATGCTGTGCGCCATCCACGAAATTTTTCAGCACATCCTCCGGGCCTTTGACTTCCCGGGCTCCCGTGTCGTCATTGCCGCCTTCGCGAAAACTCCACCACACCATGAAGGGCCGACCCCGCAAATGTTCGATGGGAACGAAGCCCCAATAGCGGCTGTCAGCTGAATTGTCGCGGTTGTCGCCCATGCCGAAAACGCAACCTTCGGGCACCGTGATGGGGCCCAGGTTGTCGCGGAAACCGTTGGCTTGGGAATGCCCTTGCAGATCGGCCTTGGCGATCTCCGGATCCAAAAAGGGCCAGATGCCCGCCGAGGGATCCGATTCCTGGGGGCCCATGTTGGCGCCCTCGGCCCAGGGGCCCTTCACTGGACCGTCATCCCAATTCAAAATGTGGTGTTCGAAGTCACCCGTGGTGAGTTTGCCATTCACGTACAGGTGCTTCCGGCGCACTTCCAGCTTGTCGCCGGGCAGGGCCACGCAGCGCTTCACGTAATCCATGTCGCGGTTCATGGGATAGCGGAAGACGATGATGTCGCCGCGATCCACCTTTCGCATGGGAAAGAGCTTGGCCTCCCAGTCCCACTGCGGCGTCGCGAAGATGAACTTATTGGCCAGCAGGTGGTCCCCGATCATCATCGTGTTGCGCATGGACGCCGACGGAATGGTGAACTGCTGCCCTACAAATGTCTTGAAGAAGACGATGAGCAGCACCGCGAAGCAGGCCACTTCCAGGTTGTCGCGGATGGCACCCTTCGCGGCGCCCGCCGGTAGGTTTGGAAGGGCTTTGGTCTCATCGGCCATGTCAGTTCCTCTTCATCGGAGCGTCCACAAATCCGTAACTCACCATACGATTGATGGCGACCCATTTCCCATCCTTCAATTCCTGGGTTTCAATCTCCCCCAGGCGAGGCAGGTAGAAACTCCGGAGCTTGGGGCCCTTGCCATCCACGGATTCCGAATCCACCCACACGCCCACACGATCCACTGTGTCCGGCAGGCGCAGGCCCGATTCCGTTAGGGCCGCGCGGCCAGTCACACGGAATCGCCGGCCGCGCTCTTCCCAGGGACGGACATTGGGAAACCCCCGAGGCAAGATCTCCAAGGACGGGGTTGTCGGATCCTTCATGGCAGAGACACCGCCGTCAAAATAGGTGAAGAGGACGTCCAATTCACCCTGCTGGGTGGTGAAGGTCTTGGTCACCCAGCGCTTCTGGTCAGCCTCTTTAACGCTGGCCACGCGCACCTGCAGCCTTTCCCGGAACCGCTGGGCCTCCGGCAGGCTGGGGTCTTCGTAGGCCACGGTCAGGCCCACCTCGGTGGGCGCGAAGATCAACTGCGGAGCTGGCTTTTCGCAAGCGAGGCCAACCGACAGAAGGGCGACGACGAGGAGACCTTTCACTTGTGGCCCCGATTGAATTTGGCCAACAAATCCGTCAGGCTCGCGGGCTCGGAAGACGATGGACTGTTCGGTTCCGGTGGGGGTTCGAAGACCATCTTTTCAGGTCGGCGTTCAGGCCGGGGACGTTCGCTCCGAGGATGGTCTTGCCGGGGCCGTTCAGTCCTAGAACCCCCGGCGACAGGCCCCTGGGGTCCATCTGGGCGCGGGCCGCGCGGACTATCAGGACGGGGACCGCGCGGGCCTTCCGGTCGCGGCGGCCGGGAATCCTGGCGGGCCCGTTCCGGGCGATCTGACTTGGGGGTTCCTTCCCGGCGTGTGGGCTGCGCGTCGGGCCTTCCGTTTGGAAGGCCAGGCAGGCCACCCAGCGGATTCGGCTGCCGCGGAGCCCTTTCAGGCCGAGGCCGCGGACGCGGCGAATGTTTCACCGTCGTCTCCGGCGCGGCCAGCAAGGCCTTCATCGAGAGGGCGATGCGCTTGGCCGACAGGTCCACGGCCATGACTTTCACCTTCACCACCAGGCCCACGCTCAGGACTTCCGAAGGATTCTTCACGAAGCGATGGCTCATCTCACTGAGATGCACCAAGCCATCTTGATGGACCCCCACGTCGACAAAAGCGCCGAAATCCGTGACGTTGGTGACCACGCCCTGCAGTTCCATGCCCACTTCCAAATCCGAGGGTTTATTGACGCCCTCCTTGAATTGGATGGCTTCGAATTTGTGGCGCGGATCGCGGCCGGGTTTCTTCAACTCCGCAAGGATGTCCTTCACGGTCTCAGGGCCAAAGCGCTCGTCCGTGAACTGCGCGGCGCTCAAGTCATTCAACACGGCTTCATTGCCGATGAGCTCCGCCACGGTCTTGTTCACGGCGGCACAAATGCGCTCGACGATGGCGTAGCTTTCCGGATGCACGGCGCTGGCATCCAGGGGGTTCTCCCCTTCGCGGATGCGCAGAAAGCCCGCCGCCTGCTGGAAGGCCTTTTCGCCGAAACGGCTCACTTCGAGCAACTGTTCACGCCGCTTGAAGGCGCCGTGCTCGAAGCGGTGCTGGACGATGTTCTTGGCAAGCGTCTCGCCGATGCCCGCCACGTAGCTCAGCAGGCGGTAGGAGGCCGAGTTCAGGTCCACGCCCACGCGATTCACGCAGGATTCCACCACGTCATCGAGGCCCTTCTTCAGGGCCGTCTGGTTCACATCGTGCTGATACTGGCCCACCCCGATGCTCTTGGGTTCCACTTTCACCAATTCCGCAAGAGGATCCTGAAAGCGCCGGGCGATGCTGATGGCCCCACGCACGGTGACATCCAGCTCCGGGAATTCTTCGCGCGCCACGGGACTGGCGCTGTAGACCGAGGCTCCCGCTTCGCTCACGGCCACGCAGGTAACAACACTCCGATCCGTATCCCGCAGCCATTCCTTGATGAACAACTCCGCTTCACGGCCGCCGGTGCCGTTGCCCACCACGATGGATTCCAGCGGATATTTGGCGGCGATCTGCTCCAATATCGCCCTCGATCCTTCGATGTCGCGCTTGGGTTCCAGCGGATAAATCGTTGCGGTTTCCATGAAGGCACCCAGTCGATTGATCACCGCCAGCTTGCAGCCCGTGCGGATGCCCGGGTCCACGCCCAGCGTGCAGACGGCACCAGCGGGCGGCGCGAGCATCAGATGATCCAGGTTGGTCTGGAAGACCTTGATGGCCTCCACGTCGGCCTTCTTTTTGGCTTCCACGCGCACGTCCACTTCGATGGACGGCGCCAGCAGACGGTCGAAAGCATCCTGGGCCACATCGTGCAGGAAGCGCCGGTAGCCCGAATCCGCCTCACAGGGAATCCGCGTCAACAGCTGGCTCACGAGATTCTCGCGGTCCACCAACAGCTTTACGCTCAGGATCTCTTCCTTCTCGCCGCGGCGCAGGGCCAGCAAACGATGGGAGGGAATTTTCTTGATGGCTTCCTTGAATTCGTAATAGGGCTTGAAGCGAAGGGCTTCCTTGGCGTCCTTCTTCTCGTCGCGGATGAGGCTGGATAGCACGCCGGTATCGTGGAAGATCTGCCGCAGCCAGGCGCGGGTAGTGGCATCTTCGGACACCCGCTCCGCCAGGATGTGACCCGCGCCTTCCACGCATTCACTGGGGGCGTTCAAACCCTCTTCCCCCTCCTTCACGAAGGGCGCCGCCAGCAGCAAAGGATCAGCGCCGCTGGTGTCCGCCAGCAACGCGTCCAGCAGTGGCTCCAGGCCGCGTTCTCGGGCTACGGAGGCCTTGGTCTTCTTCTTGGGCTTGAAGGGCAGGTAGAGATCCTCCAGCTCCGCCTTTATCCAAGCCGCTTCGATCTTGGCCTTCAGGTCATCGGTGAGCTTGCCCTGCTCCTGGATGGACTTCAGCACCGCGGCGCGGCGCTCCAGCAAATCCTTGTAGTAGGTGGTCCGGTCCTCGATGGCGTGGATGGCCAGGTCGTCCAGCGATCCCGTGGCTTCCTTGCGGTAGCGGGCGATGAAGGGCACGGTGTTGCCCTCGTTCAGCAACGCCACCACCGATGCCACCCCCGATCGAGGCAGCTTCAATTCACTTGTGATTCGGTCTAGCACTAACTCCACGGCTCTCTCCTGAAACTTTCGCGAAGATCCGGAGAGCTGTGGTCCAGTACCAGCGCCTGCCAGATCAGCGCGACGGGACATCATAGCGCAGAGGATTCCCCTGCCCAGTGGGGGAATCAAAAAGGTCACCGGAATCCGGCAGGATAAACTGTCAAATTAAATGGATCCGAGACCCCATGCCCAAGCCCTTGCACAAACTCCGCATCGTCGATCTCTCCCGCATCTTGGCGGGTCCCTTCGCCACGCAATTATTGGCGGACCTCGGGGCCGAGGTACACAAGCTGGAGCCCCCGGAGGGGGATGCCACGCGAGGCTGGGGCCCGCCCTTCGAAGGCGAAGAAAGCGCCTATTTCCGCTGCTGCAACCGCGGGAAGACCACCGAGGCCATCGACCTGCACACCGACAATGGCAAGGCCCGCCTATTCGAATTATTGAAGGAAGCCGACGTGCTGGTGGAGAATTTCCTCCCGGATTCTGCGGACCGGCTGGGCCTTGGCTGGAAGGCGCTGCACGCGAAATTCCCGAAGCTCATCCTCGCCAGTATCCGCGGATTTGCCAGCGATGTTCCCGACTCGCGGCGCGCGGGCTATGACTTTATTATCCAGGCCGAGAGCGGCTGGATGAGCATCACCGGCGAAGAAAACGGCCGCCCCATGAAAGTGGGCGTGGCCCTGGTGGACGTGCTGGCTTCACTCTATTGCGCCAATGGAATCCAAGCCGCCCTGCTGCACCGCGAACGCACCGGCGAAGCCCTGCATGTGGAAGTCCCGCTGATGGAAGCGGCCCTCGCGGGTCTGGTGAACGTGGGCGCCGGCACCCTCATGACCGGCCAGCCGCCCCAGCGCTTCGGCAACGCCCATCCTCAGATCGTGCCCTACCAGACCTTTCCCTGCCGCGATGGCGAAGTGGCCATCGGGGTGGGCGGCGACCGGCAATTCGAAGTGCTCGCCCTGTGGCTAAGGCTGGATCTGGACCGGAACCCCGAGTGGCGCAAGAACCGCGGCCGGGTGGAGGACCGGAAAAACCTGGTGGAAGCCATCACTGCGGCCCTCGCGCCCCGTGGCGTAGATGAAGTGCTGAAGGTGTGTGAGCAGGACGCGATCCCCGCCAGCCGGGTGAGGACGGTGGATGACGTTTTATTCAAGCAGGCGGGCAAGCTGCACCAGCTCATCCAGCCCCTTTTCGACGAGGACAGCAGCGTCATGGTCCCCACCCTCGCCAGCCCCATCCTGCTCAACGGCCTGCGCGCTTGCGCCTCGCTACCGCCGCCGAGGTGGAGGCCTTGAGAGCCTTGCGACCCATTGCCCAAGCGGGTCTACGAGGCACTGATGCTGAGGCCGCCAAGCTCCGGGCCGAAGCCAAAACCCGCCGCGCCTGGACACTGTGCGTCGGCGAATCCTTGCAGCGCCACACGCAATTCCTGCGTCTGGCCCAAGGCCGTCTCGTCATCGGCGCCTGGGAACTCGCGATGATCCCGAGCCTGCGTAGCGCCGCCGAAGCCGCGTGGCCCGAACTCAAAGCCCGCCTCGAACGCCTGACCCGCCTAAGGTTCACCGGCATCGAACTCGTGCCCACCGACCCACCTAAGCCCCGTGACGCAACCCTTCCCCCACACCTCGACGCCTTTGCGGAAGTGCTCACGCGCCTGAGGAAGACGGGCTCATAGAATCAACCCTGGACGAAGTCTCCCAAACCATCTAGGATCAAAAGTCTTCGGGGCGTGGCTCAGCCTGGTAGAGCGCTCGGTTCGGGACCGAGAGGTCGGAGGTTCGAATCCTCTCGCCCCGACCAAAAAGGGTGGCCCAAAAGGCCACCCTTTTTTGGTCGGATTGAACCGAAGGATTGGAACCTCCGAGCAGCAACCGCGTGGCGGTAGGGAAAGCGAGGGGCGCGGGAGCGTCCCACAGCGGTCGGCGAAGCCGATTCCCGGCCACAGCGAGTGCTGCGGTAGATGGGTGGAGGCAAGGCAAAAATTAGAGGGCGAAATCAAAACCCATCGCCACCGAGAAGGCCGAAGGCAGAGCTTGGTCCGATTTTTTTCCTTGGTCCAAAGCGGGCAGCGAGAGGATTCGAGCCTCCGAGTCGACGATGGCGCGGGAGTAGGAAAAGGTGTAGACGCGAGAGCGTCGATGCCGGTCGCCGCAGGCGATGAGCGTACTCAGCCAGCGCTGCGGTAGATGAGTGGTGACCGTCCGAGAGTGAGAAGACCCAATCGCGGCCAATCGGGATCCCAAAAGGGAACGGGGCGTCGACTGCGAGAGGATTCGGACCACCGAGCCTCGAAGGCGCTCCTCAATCCAAAAGTCCCTCGAATGCCTCAACTCACGCGACCTTCGCCCCGTGACATTCCCGTGGCACACTCAAAGGCTCGCTTGCCTGCGGAGCCGCCCGACCATGACCGACGCCTGCACCATCCTCACCACCTGCGGAAGCGAAGAAGCGGCTCTCACCATCGCGGCGGCCGTGGTGGACCAGGGTTTCGCAGCTTGCGTGAACATTCTTCCGAATGTGAAGAGCTACTACTACTTCAAGGGCGAAACGCATCTCGATGAAGAAGTGATGCTCATGATCAAGACCACCGTTGAGCTGTTCCCGAAAGTCGCGGAAGTCATCACGGATCTGCACACCTATGAAGTCCCTGAAATCCTGATGTTCCCCGTGCAGGAAGGCAGCGAACCCTTCTTGGAATGGATCCGCGACAGCGTGCGGCGCCTGGTTTGAAGGTAGGCTAAGAGGCATGGAACAGACCCTCAGCCTTGAATTCCTCCGCGTGGTCGAAGAGGCCGCCATCGCCTGCGCCCGCAGCATCGGGCACGGGCGGCGAAAACACTCGGACAAGTTGGCAGTGGAAGCCATGCGGCACACCATGGAATCCGTGCGCATGGACGGCACCATCGTCATCGGCGAAGGCGAGCGCGATGAAGCCCCCATGCTCTACATCGGCGAAAAGGTGGGCATGGGCGCGGGCAACCCGGCCGTGGACATCGCCGTGGATCCCCTCGAAGGCACCAATCTATGCGCCACGGGCGCGCCCAATGCCATCGCGGTGCTCGCGGCCTCCGAAAAAGGTGGGCTGCTGCACGCGCCGGACCTCTACATGCAGAAGCTGGTGGTGGGTCCTGCGGCGAAAGGCAAGGTGCATCTCGATGCGCCGGTGATTGAAAATCTTGAAGCCATCGCGAAAGCTCTGGACCGCAAGATCGGCGATCTCACCGTGACGGTGCTGGACCGGCCTCGCCACGACACCCTCATCGCCGACATCCGCGCCGCGGGCGCCCGCATCCAACTCATCGGCGACGGCGATCTCAGCGCGGCCATCAGCGCGGCGGTGAGTGGCACAGGGGTCCACGCGGTCATGGGCATCGGCGGCGCGCCCGAGGGGGTGATATCGGCCGCCGCGCTGAAATGTTTGAACGGTGAAATTCAAGGCCGCCTGCTGGTGGACACCAACACCGCATCGCGGGAAAACGCCGAAAAAATGGGCGTGGATTTCAATCGAATCTACATGACCGAGGACCTGGCCCCTGGCAAGCACATCGTCTTCGCGGCCTGCGGCGTCACCACCGGCAACCTGCTCAAGGGCGTCCAGTTCTTCGGCCATGGCACCCGCACCAGTTCACTGATCCTCACCTACGAATCCGGGCTCGTACGCTTCATCGACACGGTCTACAAGCAACCCGGAGACAGCGTCACTGTGCGGTTTTAATGGCCGAATCGCTGCGTTCCCGCGTATTCCGCTGGACCATGAACTTCTGGCCCTGCTACCGCGGCACGGGGGCGCGCGTCACCTACATCGCCGACGATTGGAAAGAAGTTCGCATCAAGCTCGGGCTCACCTGGCGCACGCGCAACTACGTGGGTAGCATCTTCGGCGGCAGCCTCTACGCCGCCGTAGATCCCTTCTACATGATAATGCTCCTGAAGTGCCTGGGGCCTGAGTACATCGTGTGGGACAAGGCCGCCACCATCCGCTTCCGCAAGCCCGGCCGCAGCACCTTGACCGCAACCTTCAAGGTCGACGATACCGAACTCGATGAGATCAAAAGCCTACTGAAGACAGAGCCCAAACTCGACCGCAGCTATCGCGTGGACCTGGTGGACGCCAAGGGCGTCGTTCACGCCGAAGTGGATAAGATCATCCACATCCGCCGGCGAAAAACCTAGTCGCGGCGGCAGTGATAGATGAGATCTGAACGATCCGGATCCACAGGACGGCCACGCCAATCGCCCCAGGCTGCCAAGACACGGAATCCCGCCGAGCGGAGCAGCGCGCGCATCTCTTCGTCGGTGTAGTAACAGAGCCGCTGTCGATGCAGAGAAGCTCGGTAACCGCCTCCCGGCTGGGGATGAAAACGCGTCTGGATCAGGACACAGATTCCTGGCTCCGACGTGTCCCGCTCTTCCAGCGCCATTTGTCCATTTCTTCCGCGAAACCAACCACGTTCATTGAGGTAGCGTTCATCAAAAGCGGGATTCTCGATGTGGAGCACCAGTTCGCCGCCGGGTTTCAGGGCCTCTCGCATCACGTTCAACAGGGCTGTCGCACTGGCTCTCGGGAAACAGGAGAAGGAGGCGTCCAAGCTGAGTAGGACATCGTAGGGACCACCAGGCACCGGGTCCAGGCCATCGGCGGCGAACATGGGAACATCCAAATTCCACTCCCGCCGGGCAAAGACGAGGAATTCTGCGTTCCCATCCAGACCGGCCACATCGTAGCCCTTCGCCGTTAGCGCCTGGAGATGCCTTCCAAAGCCACAGCAATGGTCCAGAACCCGCGGGTGGCTTAGATGCGACAGAATCTGCCGGTCCAGGAATTCCACTTGGGTTCCTGGCGGAGTCCCACGAGGTTCCGCCAGGACCATATCCGCGTAGGCCTCGTCGAAAAAGGGCTCCTCCTTCAGCGATTGCGGACCCTCCATCTTCCCTCCAATCCAAAATCCAAGAAAGACACCGGACCCCCGGGTGGGGGTCCGGTAGATCCATCAATGAATGATGCCTACGCCGCCAGGACTTCCACAGGATGGCTGGGATCCCAGACACGGCCAAAGAGGGCTTGGCAGTCAGCCTGATAGGCGACCGGATGCAGCGCGTGAAGCTGCCACATGTCCGCCAGCATCCCCTGCGGATTCGACACTGGATCACCTGCGGCAGCGCTTCTAAACCATCGCTCGTAGGCTTCAATCAGCGCGTTGAGTTCACTATCAGGCAGCTTCGCCAAAGGCCCCTTGCTGCAGCGTGCCGCGCGAATGAAGTCCACCGAGAGCACCAAGCGATCCTCGGGACCTGGCTGAGGCTTGGGTTCACCAGGCTTGGGTTCACCAGGCTCCGGTTCCGGTGTCGGCGGTGTCGGCATAGGCTCCGAGGTACACCTAGTCACCGTGTCGTAGACATCTACACCGGGAGCGCTGCCAAAGTGTCGAGTCCAACCTTCCAGGGTCTCTTCCACTCTGGCGATCAATTCTGGAAGCTCATCTGCATCTGCCCCAAAACCGGGATTGTGGTCCAGGGTGTGGCCCAGGATGGCCGTGCAGTCCCGGTGATAGGCCACGGGATTCAGCATGTGGA
>JANXXC010000274.1 GCA_025350765.1 Holophagaceae bacterium
CGAGGCAAGGCAGCCGACCACGGCATATCGCGAATACGCCACGGGAGGCTAACGCAGCATCGAGAAGCCCGCCGCCCCAGCCCGAAGGGACGGGGCCAGCATCCATGCCCTGCGGAACGCGGGGCGTCCCGCCCGCCCTTGCGGGCTCTCAGGGCCTGGACATCGCGGCGTCAGCGGCCTTGTGCCTATGCTCTATAGGCCGCTGCGGCCCCTTCCTTGCGCTGCATCGCGGCTGACCTCCGTCGCGGCACAGGGGATTTTTAAGACACGCTCTATGGAATAAACTGGAACGCCGATGACCATTCTCCCTCCCGATTCCCAACCCGCGCCTGTGTGCAACATCGCCTCCTGCCTACCTCAGATGGCGCGCCTGCAGCCGGATGCCCTCGCGGTGGTCTTCCCCAATGGGAAGGAATCGAATGGCAAGCGCGCTTATACGCACCTGACCTATCAGCAGCTCGACGAACGCAGCGACGTGATCGCCCGGGGACTTCTGCTTTCGGGCCTGCACCGGGGCATGCGCACGGTGCTGATGGTCAAGCCTAGCCTCGAATTCTTTGCGCTGACCTTCGCCCTCTTCAAGGCCGGCATCGTGCCCGTGATGATCGATCCGGGCCTGGGCGTGAAGCAGCTCAAGACCTGCCTGCGGGAAGCCGAGCCCGAAGCCTTCATCGGCATCCCCACCGCCCATGCGGCGCGGGTGCTGCTTGGCTGGGGCCGCGGCACCCTTCGCCATCTCGTCACGGTGGGGACTCGCTGGTGCTGGGGCGGCACGACCCTGGAAAAAGTGGCGGCCCTCGGACAAGGCGCCGGGTCCCAGCTTGAGCACACCCAGGGTGACGAGACCGCCGCAGTCCTCTTCACCAGCGGCAGCACCGGCATCGCCAAAGGCGTGGTCTACACCCACGGCCATTTCATGGCGCAGGTGGATCTGATCCGCGATACCTACGGCATTCGGCCTGGTGAAATCGATCTCCCCACCTTCCCCCTCTTCGCACTTTTCGATCCCGCCCTCGGCATGACGACCATCGTGCCGGACATGGACTTCACGCGGCCCGCCAAGGTGGATCCTGAAAAAATCAGAGCCGCCATCGAAGACTGGGGGGTGACGAATGTCTTTGCCTCACCCGCCCTTCTCAGCACCGTGGGACGCCACGGCGTGAAGCATGGCGTGAAGTGGCCTACGGTGAAGCGCATCCTCACCGCCGGCGCGCCGGTGCAGGCCTCCACCCTGGAGCGCATGCATCAAATGCTGAATCCCGAGGCGGAGATCCACACGCCCTATGGCGCCACGGAAGTGCTGCCCGTCACCAGCATCAGCAGCCGCGACATTCTCCAAGAGACGCGGGAGTTGACGGATCGCGGCGCGGGCGTCTGCGTGGGCCGCGTGGTGGCTCCCAATGACGTGCGCATCATCGAGATCACAGACGCGCCCCTCACCGAGTGGTCCCAAGTGCGGGAAATGCCGGTCGGCGAGGTGGGCGAAATCACCGTCTCGGGACCCACCGTGACCGCCAGTTATTACGGGCGTCCCGAAGCCACTCGCCTGGCCAAGATCCAGCGGAATGGGCAGACCGTGCATCGCATGGGCGACGTGGGTTACTTCGATTCCGAGGGCCGGTTGTGGTTCTGCGGCCGCAAGTCCCACCGGGTGGAGCTGAGCGACATCACGCTTTTCTCGGCGCCCGTCGAAGAAATTTTCAACACCCACGTGGCGGTGTTCCGCTCGGCCTTGGTGGGCGCCATCATCGGCGGGGTGCGCGTTCCCGTGCTACTTATCGAGCGCGATCATGAGAACGATGCGGATCACAAGCTACCTGACCGGGATCTCTTCGAGGCCATGAAGGCCATGGGCGCGGGGTTCGCCCACACCCGCGGCATCACTCATTTCCTGGTCCATCCCGGCTTCCCGGTGGACATCCGCCACAACGCCAAGATCGGCCGGGAGAAATTGACCGTCTGGGCCCAAGGCAAGGTCTCATGATCCTGGTCACCGGAGGCGGCGGCTTTTTGGGTGGCGCGGTGGTGCGGCGATTGATCGCAAGGGGCGACGCGGTGCGATCCTTGCAGCGAAGCGATGCGCCAGCTCTGCGCGATCTGGGCGTGGACTTGGTGCGGGCCGATCTCACGGATCGAGAAGCGGTCATCGAAGCCGGGAGGGGCTGCGATGCGGTGATCCACATCGGCGCCAAGGCCGGCGTCTGGGGCCCTTTCGAGGACTACTTCCGCGCCAATGTGCTGGGCACGCGAAACGTCATCGAGGCCTGCCGCGAAAACCATATCCGCCGCCTCGTCCACACCAGCACGCCTTCGGTCATCCATGGGGGCGGCGACGTGGAGGGTGTGGATGAAAGCGCACCCATTGCGACCCACTTCGAGACCGCCTATCCCGCCACCAAGGCCGAGGCCGAGCGGCTCGTGCTTGAATCCAACGGCCCCGGTCTCGCCACGGTGGTCCTGCGCCCGCACTTGATCTGGGGGCCCGACGACCCGCAACTGACCGCACGCATCCTGGCGCGGGCCAAGGCTGGGCGGCTGCGATTGGTGGGCGGAGGCCTCAAGGCCATCGATTCCATCTACATCGACAACGCCGCCCACGCGCATCTTCTGGCCCTGGATCGAATCGGTCCCGGCGCCGCCTGCGCGGGCAAGGCCTATTTCATTACCCAAGGTGAGCCCATGCCGCAGCGGGATCTCATCAATGGAATCCTGAACGCCGCAGGCCTGCCGCCCTGCGAAAAATCCATCTCCCCTGGCATGGCCTATGCGGTGGGTGCCGTCCTGGAAATCATCTGGCGAGCGCTAGGAAGAAGGGACGAGCCCATGATGACGCGTTTCCTGGCGCGGCAACTCGCCACGGCCCACTGGTACGACATCTCCGCGGCTCGAAGGGATCTTGGATATGAGCCATTGCTGACGGTGGCCGAAGGGCTGGAACGCTTGGCGGCGCACCTGGCAGCTCCGGTTTCAGCTTGATTCTGGAAACGCATCTCCCGGTTTCCAATTCACAGATTGGAGGGCGTCCAGCCAGGCCGCGACGCTTTCCCTTGCCGCCAAGGAATGCACTGGCAGCACCAGCACATCCCCACGCCGAGCCCAATCCAGCAGAAACCGAGCGGCCACTAGCTCCGGAAGCAGGGTGACGAGACTGCCTTCGGGCCTTCCGCAGCGCAGCAATTCATCCTTAAGTATCGCGGGCACCTCTCCTGGCTCCCGGCCGCGAAGGTAGGCATCTAGATCCTTGAGCACCACAAGATCCGGACCGGCCACGGCGGCGGTGCGAGCGAGGGATCGGATGGCCGCCTCATCGCGATTGCCAGCTTGTCCGAGCAGAAGGCCAAGGCGGCCGCCGCCGCGGCCATCAGGCTGCATAGCCGCCGCTAGGCTCAATAGCCCCGCCAAGCCTTCGGGATTGTGGGCGTAGTCCATGAGCACCGTGAGCCCTTCGAAGGTCCAGCGTTCGAGCCGGCCCGGATTGTCGAAGCGGGAAGCACCAAAGCGCGCCAGCACCGCAGAAATGTGCGCCGGCTGAATGCCCAGAGCCGTGGCCACCAGCGCCGCCGCCGCGGCATTGGCGATGTTGTACGCGGCCGCGCCACCTACGGTGAGTGGCATGGACGCTACCGAGCCAAGATCATGGGTCGCGCCTTGATGGTGCAACCGCAATCGGCCCTTCGCCACGCCACAGGTGCTTCCCCCGGATAAGCGATGGGCCACGAGTTTGGGATGGGAATCCTCCAGGGCGAACCAAGCCATGGCACCGGACATCGCGCCGCATTTCGCTTCGAGCGTGACATCGTCAGCGTTGATGACCAGCAGGCCATCGGGTCCCAAGGCACGCGCCACCACGAGTTTCGCATCGGCCAAATCCGCTAGGGAATGGACGCCGTATTCACCAAAGTGATCCGGGCTGATGTTGGTGACGAGGGCGACTTTGGCGCGGTGCACCGCGAGTCCCCGCCGCAGGATTCCGCCTCGCGCCACTTCCAGTACGGCCGCTTGGACCTTGGCATGGCGAAGCACCGTCCGGGCGCCGCCAGGACCCGAGTAATCCCCCGGCTCGACGCACTCGCCGCCCACGAAGATGCCATCGGTGCAGTTGTAGCCACAGCTCCACCTCTGCTCGGCGCCCATGGCCGCCACCAGCCGGACGGTGGTGGTCTTGCCGTTGGAACCGGTGACCAAGGCCGTGGGGATATCGTGCAACGAATCCCAAGGCACCTCCTGCGGCGCGGGCAGGTCCACCATCGGCCACACATGGCTTCCTTCTCCCGCGCCGAGGGAGAGCAGATCGTCGTCCATGAAGGTGGGAAGGCCCCTTTCGGCGGCGGCGTGAAGCAGCGCTACCAGGGCCGGGCGCTGTTCGGCGCAGGCCATGGCGCGAAGGGTCTGGGCCGCGAACTCTCCTTCCCAGATGGCCGCATGGCCCGGCGCAAAAAGGGTCATCCCCGCCTCAGTGCACAAGTCGGCGGCCCCGGCTTGCCAGGCCCACTCGTTCAACTCCGTGGCGGTGTAGAGCTGATCCTCCGGGGCGGCGAAGGCCAGCGCCGCGCCCGATCCATGGACTTGGGCCACCACAGGGCCTTGGGGCCACCCCAGCCGTCCGCGCATGTCCCGCACGCGCTCCGCCCAGGCTTCCATGGCCTGCGCCGAAGGGATGTCACCGCAGACCTCCAGCACCGCGCCGCAGGAACCGAAGTAGAGATTCGGCCCGGTGAGGCGCCGGGAACTTTCGAAGAGAGGAACAAGGCCTTGGGTCAGTCATCCCCCTCGCGTGCGAGACTCACGCCGCGTTCATCGCGCACAAGACCGTCGAAGGCTTGGAGGGCATCCTCGCCCGATTGTTCCGACGCCGCCATCATCGGCAGGTCCGCCTTCACGACCCGCGGAGGTGGGGCCCCTTCGGGCCTGAACTTGATGACCTGTTTCCAAGAGCGCGTGAGCGCATCGGCGAAAATTAGCAGCAGGTCCCCCTGACGTCCCATGCGCAACGCCGCGTCAATGGCCTCCTGCTCGTCGGGGATGATGCTGATGGCCGATTCGGGAATGCCTTTGGCTTGCAGCGCCTTGGCGAGAATGCGCGGCACGGCGTCCCCATCCCGGCCGCGGAGTCCATCATCCCGGCGGCAGATGTAGTGATCGAATTTCCCGGCGGTGATGTCGGCGATGGCGCGCAGGTCTTCATCGCGGCGATCTCCGGGTCCCGCCAGCACGATGATGCGGCGGCCGGGGACATCTAGCCGCTGGGCCAGATCAGCCATCACGCCCACCGCGTGGGCGTTGTGGCCGTAATCGAAAATGACCTTGAAGGGATGCTCGTCATACACGTTCATGCGGCCCGGCGCCTGAAAGAAAGTCGTGTCGAAGGTGCGCAGTCCCGCCCGGATGGCGTCGAGTTTGATGCCCATGGAAAAGGCCATGGCCGTGGCGAACATCGCGTTCTGAACGTTGTGGAGCGCGCGGCCTTCCATGGTTGCGGGCACGAGGTGCGTCCACAGCAACGGAATGTGGCTGCCCTTGTCGTAGAGCGTGATCATCTGGCCGTTGATGCCCGCTTCCAACGCACAGGCGCGGCCGCCAGCGCGGATGTGCTCGCGCACCAGCGCGTGCTGGGGATTCATGGTCACGTAACAGATGGTCTTGGCCTCGGTGTAACCCGACATCTTGAGGACCAATGGATCGTCGGCGTTGAGCACCGCGCAGTCCTTGGCGACCTCCACGACGATGCGTTTGACTTCAGCGAGTTGTTCCAGCGTGTCGATGCCCTTGAGCCCGAGATGGTCCGGCTGCACGTTGAGCACGGCGCCCACGCCCACGTAGGGAACGCCCATGCCCGCCCGCAACAGGCCGCCCCGCGCGATCTCCAGCACTGCCATGTCGATCTGCGGATCCGCCAGCACCATGCGCGTGGCCACGGGGCCCGTCATGTCGCCTTCCACGGTGCGCTGGCCGTCGATGTAGACGCCATCCGTGGTGGTGAGACCCGGCGTGAAGCCCGCCATCTTGGTGATGTGGGCGAGCATCCGCGAGGTCGTGGTTTTCCCATTAGTGCCGGTGATGGCGGCGATGGGAACCCGCGAGGGCGCTCCCGTGGGGAAGAGCATGTCGATGACCGGGCCCGCCGCGTCCCGCGGAATCCCTTCGCTGGGGGAGACGTGCATGCGGAAACCCGGCGCCGCGTTGACTTCGCAGATGGCGCCGCCATGGGTCTTGTAGCTCTCGGCGATATCCGGCGTGAGGAAATCCACGCCGCCTACGTCCAAACCGATGGCCTTGATGGCACGGACGGCCATGTCGCGGTTGTCGGGATGGATGATGTCGGTGACATCGGTGGCGGTGCCGCCGGTGGAAAGATTCGCGGTGGAGCGCAGGAAGACGATCTCGCCTTCAGGGGGCACGGAATCCTTGGTATAGGAAAGCCGGGCCAGCATCATGTCGGCCTGCGCATCGAGCTCCAGACGCGTGAGCACCTTTTCGTGGCCCACTCCCCGCCGCGGATCCAGATTCACTTCATCGATGAGCGCCGCGACCGTGTGGAGGCCATCCCCCACGACGTGTCCGGGGGTCCGCCGAGTGGCGGCCACCAGCTCGCCATTCACCACCAACAGTCTGTGGTCATCGCCTTCGGCGAAGCTTTCGACGATCACCGAACGCGAGATTTCCCGCGCCAGGGCGAAGCCTTTGCTCACTTCCTCTTCATTCATCAGACGGATGGAAATGCCCCGGCCGTGGTTGCCGTTGTAGGGTTTCGTAACCACGGGATAGCCGATGCGGCGGGCCGCGCGCAGGGCCAATTCCTCGGTCTGCACCAGCTCTTGCCGGGGCACAGGAAGCCCCAGGGAGGAAAGGATCTTGTTGGTTTCTTCCTTGTCGCTCGCCAGCTCCACGGCAATATGGGAGGTTTTTCCGGTCACGGTGGCTTGGATTCGCTGCTGATATTTTCCGTGGCCGAGTTGCACCAGCGACTGCGAATTGAGGCGCATCCAGGGGATGCCGCGATCTTCCGCCGCATGAACCAGCGAAGCCGTGGAGGGCCCCAGGGCGTTCCGCTGCGCGTAACGGATGAACTCGTCGCGCGCCGTGGGCCACACCCAACCCTCGGGCACACTGCCGCTGGGACGGAGTTCTTCGGGCAACAAGGAAGAAAGCAGGCGGAGCGCCAATTCACCCGCCTCGACGCCTTCTTCCCGTTGGGCGTATTCGTAGATCACAGTGTAGACGCCCGGCCGGCCTGCGTCTCGGGTCTTGCCAAAGGTGACGTGCTCACCCGCCACATTCTGCAATTCAATGGCCACGTGTTCCAGCACATGACCCAGCCAAGTGCCTTCATCCTCGCGCATCCGCCGCACGAATCCGCCGGGTTCGCCGTAGGAGCAGCCGTGTTCGTGGAGCCCCGGCAGGGCCGCCAACAATCCGTCGATGAAAGCCCCGCCGAGTTTTGCCGTGGGCCAGGCTTCGAGTTCGCCCAAATCCAATTCCAGCCGGATGACGGGGAAGTGGGCGTAGAGCGAAGGGCCCACGTAGATGGATCGGTCGAGGATACGCATCGGTCTATCCTTTCGCGCTCTTGACCCGCACCAGCGAACCCGCGAAAGCTTCGCGGGTCCGGAGGTTGAAGGTCGCCCCCGAAACGAGGATATGCAAAGTGAGCCCCAGCAGGCACACGGGTTCCCCTTCCTCCACGATGTCCATGGAGGAGAACTGGATCCCAGCAGCGTCCACCACGGTGATACCGCCGCTGCCCTCCACTTCCAGAACGTTGTCCGGGCTGATGAAGGCCGCGGTATTTTCGTCCAGGCCGAGGCCGACCGCATAGGGATTGAAGGCGAGCGCCGTGAGCAGACGCCCGAGCCTATCCCGCTGGCGGAAGTGCTGGTCGATGATGAAGCGGTTGGTAAGGCCGAGGCCCGGGGCCAGGCGCACGCTCCCGGCCTTGGGCAGGGAGCCTTCCTCCCCGAAGGCGATCATGTGCCCGCTGATGAAGCTCGCGCCGGCGCTGGTGCCGGCCACGTGGACGCCCTGGGCGTTCAGATTCCGAATCAGTTTCGCGACGGGCGTGCCCCCGAGGATCGTGGCCAACCGCAGCTGATTGCCCCCGGTGAAAAAGATCCCCGTAGCCTGAGCGATGCGATCAAGCCGGAGTTGTTCTTCGCAATCCCTTCGGGTATCGAAGTCCACCGAGGTGACCCGCCCTGCCCCTAGCTCGGTGAAGATGCGCTCGTAGCGTTCGCCGGTATCGGCAAGGCGGCTCGCGGTGGGGAGCACGACGATATCCGCCGCCGAACCACCGCAAAGCGCAACGAAGCGCTTCAGGATCTGGGGGCCATTTTCTTTTTCCTCGGCCCCGCCGATGGGGATGATCCATCCTCGCTCGGAGCCTTCGGGAACCTTGCTTGGACTCATGTTCCCGGCTCCTCGAAAATGCCGCGCCGCACGGCGGCACCATCCCGCACGAACCATTCGCCGTGGATCATCACGTCCATCACTGCCCCGCCTTCACTCAAACCCACGAGATCCGCGTCGGCCCCTTCCCGGATGCGCCCCTTGGTATCCAAGCGTAACAGCCGCGCGGGATTGGACGTGAAAGCGGGCAGCACTTTTTCAAGGGGTTCGCCCCGCTTCAACAAGGCCGCAAGGGTCTCGGCGAGGGAGCCTGGTGCCCCCACGCCCATGTGAAGCAGTGTGCCTTCGCCATCGAAGGAGGGCAGACAGCCGCCGCCATCGGAACTAATGGTCACGCGATCCACCGGCGCGCCGGAATCGAGATAGCGCCGCAAAGCCTCATCGGCGGCCCAGGCATCTTCGCCCTTCTCCACCGGAAAGGCGGTGATGTCGATGGTGCAGCCGGCGTGGGCGAGCTGGATGGCTTCCTCAAAGAGATCTTTGCGGCGGTTCACATGGGTGGGATTGAAGACGCGGGCCGGAATCTCGCTTTGCGCGAGGGCCTCCCGCACCAGGGAAAGCCCCCGGGGGCCATCCCCTAGATGAAGGTGGAGAATGCCCGCCTTGCCCGTCATCATCCCGCCCACGTGGGCATCGGCGGCGATGCGCAGCAATTCATTCAGAGTGGGCTGGCTGGAGCGGTGGTCGCAAATGGCCACTTCGCCCACCCCGATCAGGCACTCCACGAAGGCAAGATCTCCGCGCACGCTACCCGTGAGCGTGGTGGGCGGAAGGTGGTAGCCGCCGGTGTAGCCGTAGGCGTTCAAACCTTCGTTCCTCAGCCCATGCAGGGTCGCCACCAATTCGCCTGTGGTGCGCGTGGTGTCGTCGGTGCCGAGCAGGCCCACCACCGTGGTGATGCCACCAAGAGTGAAGCGCGTCAGAGGAACCGGCGGAACCCGGGTGTGGGCGCCACCCTCGCCGCCACCGCCGGTGACATGGGCGTGGGAGTCAATGAGCCCTGGAATCAAGGGTCGCCCTTCCAGGTCCACGACCTGGGCTTTGAGCGCGGCGGGAAATTCCGGGAGTGGGTCCTCGCCCATCCAGAGGATGCGTCCCCCACCCACAAGAAGGTTTCGCATTCCCAGATGTCCGGGCGCGAAGACATCCGCATGGCGGAGGAGAAGGATGGGAGAAGGCGGCACTGCTGAAATCTACCCCATCGGAGGAAAATTCAAAGTTTCTTTTCCTGGTTATCGCACCTACTCGAGCTGAAATGCCTGAACCACGAAAAACGCGAAACGCCCTGGCATCATGGATCCATGCGTGAGACGGAACACTGGGACATCGTGGTGGTGGGGGGCGGCATCGCGGGGCTCGCCACGGCCTTCCATCTGGCCCAGTCCACAGATCAGAGCGTCCTGCTCTTGGATCGGGAAGCCGTGCCGGGCTTCTATGCCTCGGGCCACAACGCTGGCATCGCAAGGCAGTTGACGGGTCGGTCCGAACATACCCGGCTGGCCGTGGAGGGCAGGAATCGCTTGGTGGAAGCGGGATTGGTATCGGAAACGGGAGGCCTGCTGCTGGCCATGGAGCCCTCATCCCTGGACCCGCTGGAGGCCGAAGCCAAGGCCTTCAACCTCCCCGTGGAACGCGGCCCCGGCGGGGGTCTACAGGGATTGACCGCCGCGGCGCACCTTGCCATCCCCTCGGATGGAATCATCGATGTGAACGGCCTTCTCAGCCACTGCGCTGAAGGCGCCCGCCAGGCCGGTGCGATCCTGCGCTACCGCTGCCATGTACGCGGCATCGAGACCTTGGCACAAGGCTTTCACCTTGAGACCTCCGAAGGCCCCATCGAGGCCGCCACCCTTGTCAACGCCGCAGGCGCCTGGGCGGGCGAATTGGGACGCAGAGCGGGCGGACTCGATATCGCATTCCGAGCGTTGCGGCGTCATCTCGCGTGGAGTAGCCAGCCGCACGCGGAAGACCAGCCCTATGCCTGGTGGGTGGACCGCCCTCTGTACATGAAACCCGAGAGCGGCGGTCTGCTGATGTGCCCCTGCGATGAAGACGAAGTCCCTCTGCCCTCTCCTGGTCAGCAGCCCGAAACCAATTCAGAAGTCTTCGATGACCTGGCCACCACCATGCACGATCTGGCGCCGGGCCTTACTGATCATGGCATCACCCGCGCCTGGAGCGGCCTCCGCACCTTCGCCCCGGACCGCCGCTTCGTCATCGGTTGGGATCCCGAAAACCCCCGCCTATTCTGGGTCGCGGGGCTCGGTGGGCACGGCATGACCACGGGGCTCGCGGTGGGCAAGCTCGCGGCGGAAATGATCCTTTGTCATGAGGAGCATGAGCTTTCCCCGGGGCGACTCGTGCCTAGACAGAATTTACAAAATTGACAGAATGAAAAAAATCTACTCTCACATACTCTTTAATCAACGAAAATTCTGTGAAATCTGTCCAATCGAAAAGGGCCGCTTGCGCGGCCCTTTTATTTGCAGGTGAGAGATTATTTTCCGGCTAGTTCTTCGGCCAGGGCTCCCGCGCCGTAGACCTTCTTCAGGGCTTCCTGGATGACTCGCGCGTCCACGCTCACGGCGCGGTTCACCTTCTCGTCGTAGAAGTAGCGGCCGGGAAGGCTCTCGATGTTGCCGTCGAAAATAAGGCCCACCAGCTCGCCCTTCTTGTCCACCACGGGCGAACCGGAATTGCCGCCGATGATGTCCAGGGCGTGGATGAAGTCCAAGGGCGTGCTCATGTCCACGTCCTTCTGATGCTCCACCCACTTGGGGGGCAGCGCCCAGGCGCCGCGATCGGCATTGGGACCCCAGCCCCAAGCGCGATCATAGAGGCCGGCCAGGGTGGTGAAGGGCTGCACCTTGGTGCCGTTGGCCCCGTAGCTGCGCACGTCGCCGTAGGTAATGCGCAGCGTGAAAGTCGCGTCAGGGTAGCTTTCCTTGCCGTAGGTCGCGAAGCGCGCGCGGGCGATGCGGCCGCCCTGCTCATCGATTACGGCGCCAACGGTGTCTTCCTGCTTTTTACGTACATTCCGGGCAAGTATGTCGATCTTCTTGGCCAGCAGAATCATCGGATCCGAGCTGGCATCGATGGCTTTCTTGCCGCCTTCCATGAGCTCCTTGCGGGCCGCCGGATCGCTGAGCTTGGAGCCATTCACCGCGGCCTTGGCAACATCTTCGGGGCGCTTGCCGCCCAGCATGGCCATCACGAAGGGATGGTTCGCGCCGAGTTCTTCCACGGCTTCCTTCAATCCATCCGTGAACTGCGCGATCTCCAGCTCAGGAAAATAGGGCCGCTTGATGCCAAGCTGGGCCTTGATGGCTGGGAGCCGCGCATCCTTGAATTCCGGCAAGCGCTTCTCGTCGGGCAAGGCCACCTCATCGGTCATGCGGACCAAGGTGAGCGCCGCGCCCAACAGGGAGGAACCCCGGGTGTTCACGAAGGACAAATCCTTGAACATGGCCTTTTGGGCGGCTTCGGCGGCCTCGATGCGGGTCCAGGAATCTTTGGCAAAAGCGAGCTTGGGATCCGTGGCCACCTTGGCGCGCAGCTCCTTCTCGGCCTTCTCGATGCGGCCCATGGCCTCTTTGTCCCTGAGCCCCGACCAGTAGCCCGTGATGGCTTTCTGGGAATTTTGGAGACCGAAAATCTGGGTGTTGACCTGCCTGGCATTTTCGGGGCCCTGGGCGGCGTAGGCTTCCAAAACCTTGATGCGGCGGGCGAGACCTTTAAGCTGCGCGGGAGATGAAATGTCCCGTGCGAAGGCCATCTGCGCGTAGGTCTGCAGGCGGGCGGTGGAACCCGGATGGCCCGCCACGAAGGTCAGATCGCCGGCCTTCAGTCCGCCGCCGGTCCACTGTAGATGGGCGGGTGGGGTGTAGGGTTTGCCATTCTCGTAAACGCGGAAGATGGAGAAATCAAGGTCGTGGCGGGGATAGGTGAAGTTGTCCGCATCGCCCCCGAAGAAGGCGATCTGCTCTTCGGGTGCGAAGACCAGGCGCACGTCATCATGCTTCTTGAAGGTGTAGATCCAGTATTCGCCGCCCTGGTAGAGGTTCACCTGCTCGCAGTGCAGTCCCGTCTTCTTCTGCATCTCGTCTACGAGGCGGCCCATCTCGATGTCCCGGGCCTTGAGCGCCTCCTTGTCCGTGGCGCCCTTCTTTACCGAACCGTCCACGCGGTCGGTGACATTGAGCATGTCCGTCAGCGTGTAGAGGATCAGGCCCGGCACCTTGATTTCCTGCTCACGGGACGGCGCGTAGAAGCCGTTCTTCACAAAATCATGGTCCTTGTCCGAGACCTGCTGGATGGAGCCGCGGCCCACGTGGTGGTTGGTGAGCACGAGGCCATCCTTGCTCACGAAGGAGCCCGTGCCACCGGGGAAGCGCACCACCGAAAGGCGCAGATGATCCAGCCATTTCTGGTCCGGCGCAAAGCCGTACTTGGCCATCATTTTCTTGGCCGGCACATTGTCGAAGGTCCACATGCCTTCATCGGCGCGCAGACTGGAACCCACGAGGGCCAGAGCAACAAGGGGCAGGGAAAAGAGTCGAAGGGAAGATTTCATGGAAGGCTCCAGGTCGTGCATCGAAATACGAGGCCGAACTCCCGAGACTATCTCAATCCAAAAGGAAGGCCAAGAAAAGCTGCATCGGAGTGGCAACCTTTGCCCCGACCCTGGGCACCCTGCTTTAAAACTTGTATTTCAGATGCAGCGCAAAAGTCCGCGGCGGGATGACGTGGGTTCCCCCGAAGGTGCTCAGGAAGTTGTAGAGACCCTTTTCATCGAAGGCATTGAGCAGGTCTACGCCCGCTTGCAGGCTGCGTTTTTCACCGAACTTGAAGGTCTCGCCGAAGCTGAAGTCCCAGGTGGTGCGGGGTTTCACACGCCACACGCCGTCGCCTGAATCGAAGCGCACATAAGGGATGCCGAATTCCAGGTCCGGATTTCCGATGGCCTCGGAGGGCTCCTTGGCCACCAGGCCGGAATCGTAGCGGCCCAGGACCTGCACGGACCAGGTGTTGTGCTCGAAGTGAAGGCCCAGCTGGGCTGCAAGCTTCTGGTCGTGATCAATGAGGAAACGAAGGCCGGGCGCCTGAGGGGCATCCAACAGCAGCCCCCCGACGGTGGGGGTCTCGAACAAGGCCCGGGTCTTCCCCAGGCTCAAGTAGGCGGAGAATCCCTTGACCGGTATCAGATCAAAGCGAAAATTCAGGCCCCGAAAAAGCCCGTGGGCGGCGGCGATGGGAAAAAGTATTCCCGTATTGAAAAACTGCTCGTTGTCCGCGGCGTTATCGCTGTGCTTCTCCCAGTACTCCAGGCTCGCGCGGCCCACCTGGCCCAGCTGCTGCTCCACACCGTAGGAGAAGCTGTTCTGCAATTCCGGTTTCAACGGCACCGCCGGAGTCCCCGCCAGCGCCCCGAGATTCCGCGCCTGCTGGCTCAAGGAGAGGGCCAAGTTCTCGTTTTCCGGAGTGATCATCAGGCGGTCGTAGGAGGCCCGCAGTACGGTGTTCGTGGCCTCCACCCGGTAGGAAAGGCCGATGCGCGGCTGCGCTTCAGTCTTCGAATAATCCCCTTGAGCGTAGCGGTCCAGCCGCAGGCCCGCCGCCACGAACCAGGGGCCCGTGTGCCACTCGCTTTGCACATAGGCTGACGAAAGCGTCGGCGTGAAGGCGTCGTTAAAGGTAAAGATGTGGCCGCCACCGGCGGGGGTGTAGGAGTAGAGAGGATCCGTTGGATCAGTGACCTGGCCCGGATCCGTGATGGCGAAGCGGAAGTTCTCGTGGATGGGGTAGGCGATATGGCTCAGTCCTGCCTTCAGCGTGACGGACCCGATCTTCTGGGTGTAGGCGGCCTGAATGCCCAGGTTGTCCAGACGGCGATCCTGGTGGATCCAAATGGGAAAGTCCGCGCCTCCCGATCCGAAACCCGTCGTCAGTTCCGCCGTAGGGCGCAATTCCGAAGTGGCGTGCCGGGAAAAGGCCGTAGCTTCGAGGCTTCGGTTTTCGTCAAAGAGGTGGGCCCAGGTAAGGCTGACATTCGCGTCGCTGGTGGAGGCCCGCTGGTCCTGACCCCGCCGTTGTTGGCTGGCGAGGTTCCCGACCTGCCGATCCGTCCGCCCGCCGCTAAGGGAGAAGCGCAGCGTATCGTTGCTGGAAAGCAGCCAGTCAAAGCGGGTGAAGAGGCGGCCCGTGGAACCGTGGTTGTGCAGATTTTCGAAACTCACCGGGTCCAAGAAACGATCGGATTGGCTCAGGGCGCCCGTGGCGAAGTAACCGAAGGAATCGGTGCCGCCCTTCAGGCTCAGGCTCGCCTCCCCGGTGGAGAACCGCGACAGGCCCAGCGACAGATCCCCGGACATCCCGGGATGGCCCAGGCCCGTCTTGGTGGTCATCAGCACCACCGCCGCGGGCTTGCCACCATATTCAGCAGAGATGCCGCCGGTGATGACTTCGAGATTCTCCGCGCTGCTGGGATCCAGGCTGTTGGAAAAGGTGGCCTGCACCTGATCCGAGACCGGTACGCCATCAATCACATAGGTCACCTGGCCGTGGCTGCCCTTGAAGTGAAAACGGCCGTTTTCATCCGCCACGAAACCCGGCGTGGCCAGCAAAATGCTTTCCATGGCGCGGCTCTGCACCGCGGTGGGAATTTTATCAATGGCGCTCTGGTCAATGTCCAGGTGGGTCGCGGCGTGGTCTTCGATGAGGGAGCTCTTGTCTTCCACCACCACCGTGATCTGCCCCTCGAGGAGCACCAGGTCCAGGGTGCGAGGAAGGGCCGAATGGACTTCCAGATTCAGGTGCTGGGGCACCATCCCCTGAGCGCCGGTCTCCAGGTGGTATTGGTTGAAGGGGATGTTGTACAGTGCGTAGCGGCCGGTCCCATCGGTCTTCACGGCCTGCTTGTAGCCGCTGACCTTATTTTCGAGGCGCACCACGGCCCCCTTGATAGGCTGGCCCTTGTCATCCCTCACCGTCCCCGCGAGACTCCCATTGGAAGCGGATACCGACGCGAAGACCACCGCCGACGGTAGGACCAAGAGGAAGGCCAGGCTGGAAAGCGACTTCACGGATACTCCGAGACGGGAATAAGAACCAAATGAAATTGAATTCTATTAAATACATCCCGTCAAGATGCAATTTTCAATTTGAGCGTTCTCCCTCATGCCGTTACTCCCCCGGAACCACCCAATTAATTTGAAGCAACGGCTAAACGGCCATAGGCCCTTATCCGAAGCCCGATTGCCCTTCAGGGGAGGCCTTTGATATGAATCGTAAAAAGCTAGTTTTCGTCGGCGGCGGTGTGGCCCTGGTGGCCCTCGTCAGCATCGGGGCTCTCACCCGCCACGAGAAGGGACAGCCCGTCCAGGTGTCCCCCGTGGGCCGAGAGAACCTCCAGTCCAAAGTCAGCGCCAACGGGAAGGTGCAGGCCGTGAAGAAGGTGGACATTTCCGCCAACGTCATGGGCCGGGTCACACGGTTGGCCGTGAAGGAAGGCGATTCGGTGAAGGCCGGTCAGTTTTTGCTAGAGATCGACCCCAGCCGCTCCCAGGCCAGCACCCAAGGTCTGCAGGCGGGCGTAGAAGCCTCCGAAGGGGATCTCTCGTCCAACCAGGCCCGGCTCGTCCAAGCGAAATCCGATTTCAGCCGGGCCGAGGCCAATCGCAAAGCCGGCATCATCTCCCAAGCGGAATTCGAACAATCGCGCACGGCCCTGTCCACGGCCCAATCCAGCGTCCAGGCCTCTCAACGCCGCGTGGACCAAGCCAAGGCTGGCGTGCGTGAAGCCAGGGTGAGCCTCAACTACGCCACCATCAGCAGCCCCATTGATGGCGTGGTCACCGCCCGGCGCATCGAAGTCGGCGAGACCGCCGTTATGGGCGTGCAGAACAGCGCGGGCACCGTGCTGCTCACCATTTCCGACATGAGCAAAGTCGAAGCGGATATGGAAGTTGACGAGGCCTCCATCCCCAACGTGAAGCTGGGGCAGCAGGCCTCGGTGCATATCGATGCCTATCCCAGCCAGTCCTTTCAGGGGGAAGTAACAGAAGTGGGCGGTAGCCCCATCCTGGCCCTGAGCCAGAACGAAGCCATCAAGTTCAAGGTGAAGGTCTGGATCAAGAATCCGCCGCTTACCATCAAGCCGGGCCTCAGCGCCCAGGCCGATATCTACACCGGCTCCCGCGATAACGCCGTGGCCGTGCCCTTCCAGGCGCTGGTCATGCGCGACATCAAGCTGAAGACCGGCGAGAAGCCCGCCCCCGGCGCGCCCAAGGAAGAAGAAGGCGTGTTCGTGATGGAAGGTAACAAGGCCAAATTCGTCCCGGTGAAGACAGGCCTCATGGGCGACCTCAACGTGGAGGTGACCTCCGGGCTCAAAGGCGGCGAATCCCTGATCAAAGGCCCCAACCGGATCCTCCGCGACCTCAAGCCTGGCGACGAAGTCCATATCGACAAATCCAAGAAGCCCGACGACGACAAGAAGAAGGGCTAAGGTCCAACCATGAATCCCCGCGAACTTCTTCGCGTGGCCCTGCGGGCCATCCGCGCCCACAAGCTGCGCAGTTTTCTCACGCTGCTGGGCATCATCATCGGCGTGAGCACCATCGTCGGCGTGGTGGGGATCATCTCGGGGTTGAACGCCTACGTGAAGGAAAAGATCATCGTCCTGGCGCCGGATGTCTACCTCGTCGAGAAATTCGGCATCCTTAGGTCCCGCGAGGAATTCATCCAGGCCATAAAGCGCCCACCCATCACCTGGCAGGAGTACGAGCGCATCAGCAATGGCGCCCTTCACAATGCGGCTGAAATCGGCGCTGCTTCCGGCGCGGCCATGCCCGTGAATCGGGGGGACAAGCGCCTGCCGGACATCAACGTCATCGGCGCGACGTCCAATTTCGGAACCCTGTTCAGCCTGGATTACGAGGCCGGACGCTTTTTCACGGATGCCGAAAACACCGCCACACAATACGTCGCGGTGATCGGCTCCGATACGAAGGATGAACTTTTCCCCGGCGTGGACCCCATCGGCCAAACGATCCTGCTTCGGGGCCTGCCCTTCCGCGTCATTGGGATGATGCCGAAACAGGGTCGCAGCATCGGTTTCAATCAAGACGGACGCATCTACATCCCCATCCAGGTTTACCGCAAGAATTTCATGCGCCCCAATGAAAGCCTGGAGCTGCAGATCAAGGCCGTGGGCGGCGTGGAAGGTCTGGATGCCTCCATTGACGAGCTTCGCGCTATGTTTCGTGCCATGCGCCACACCCGCTACAGCGCTACTGATTCCTTCGGAATTGTCACGCAGGAAACCTTGCAGGAACTTTGGAAGGCCATTTCCCGGGTGGCTTTCCTCTTGCTGATACTCGTTAGCAGCGTGAGCCTCGGGGTGGGCGGCATCGTGATCATGAACATCATGCTGGTGAGCGTGGTGGAGCGCACCCAGGAGATCGGCGTCCGCCTGGCCATGGGCGCCAAGAAGCGCGACATCCGGCGACAGTTCTTGCTGGAAGCACAGGATGAATCAAAATATTCGCAGGTTTAAGATCCTTATGGATGATTCTGTGCTGTCCTAAACTATGTAA
>JANXXC010000297.1 GCA_025350765.1 Holophagaceae bacterium
AACGCTTTCCCTGATTTTGGCGGAAGGTTCGTACCAGGAGCAGCTAGGAGCAGACGAGCGGGGGATGGGATGATGGCTTTCGGAGTTGAAAATGGCCCGCGATTTCCAGACCTTCCTCAAACAGCTCGAGGCTGCGGGCGAATTGAAGCGCATCGCGGTGGAAGTAGACCCCTTTCTGGAGATGGGCGCCATCGCCGATCGTGTGTCCAAAGCACCCGGCGGTGGCAAGGCGCTGCTGTTTGAAAATCCGAAAGGCCTTTCAATTCCGGTCCTGATGAACGCCTACGGTTCTTACCAACGCATGGCCATGGCGCTGGGCGTGGAGAAGCAAGCACGCGGGCTCGACGCCATCGCAGACCGTATCGAAAAGCTCATCCAGGAGGCCATGCCCAAGCCGGGCTTGGGTTTCTTCGACAAGTTGGCCAAGCTGCCCATGCTCGCTGAAGTCGGCAATTGGATGCCCAAGACGGTGCGTAAAGGTATCTGCCAGGAGATCGTGCTGCGCGGCGACGACATTAAACTTTCAAAACTTCCGGTGCTGACCACCTGGCCCGAGGATGGCGGCCCCTTCATCACGTTTGGCCTGAGCCACACCCTCAACAAGGACACGGGCCACCGCAACATGGGCCTCTACCGGTTGCAGGTTTTTGATGACCGCACCCTGGGCTTTCACACGCAGCTGCACCACGACGGTGCACGCAATCGCCACGGCTACGGCGAAGATGAAAAAATGCCCGTGGCCGTGAGCTTTGGTGGCGATCCGAACCTGACCTACTGCGCTACGGCGCCGCTCCCGCCCTTCCTTTCCGAGCTGATGTTCGCAGGATTCCTGCGGAGCGAAGGCATCGAAATGGTGAAATGCGTGAGCCATGATCTTGAAGTCCCGGCAGACTCCGAGATCGTTATCGAGGGCTACGTGAACCCCCGCGAATTGCGGCGGGAAGGGCCTTTCGGCGATCACACGGGCTACTATTCGCTGGCCGATGATTACCCGGTGCTGCACGTCGAAGCCATCACCATGCGGAAAAACCCCGTCTTTCCCGCGACCATCGTGGGCCGACCGCCCCAGGAAGACGCCTACCTCGGTCTCGCCACGGAACGGATTTTTTTGCCGCTGCTGCGCATGGTGCTCCCCGAAATCCGGGATATGCATTTGCCTGCCGCGGGCGGTTTCCACAACCTTGTCATCGTGAGCCTCAAAAAGGAATATCCCGGCCATGCGCAGAAAGTCATGAACGCCATCTGGGGCACGGGCCAGATCATGTTCAGCAAATGCGTCGTGGTGGTTGATGAGGACATCGATCCCCACGATATGAACGAGGTGCTGTTCCGCATCACCAGCAATGTGGACCCCCGCCGGGACCTGCTCTTCACCGATGGCCCGCTGGACGTGCTGGACCATTCTTCGGATCGCTTCGCGTTTGGCGGCAAGCTCGGCATTGACGCCACCCGTAAGAACAAACCCTTCGATAACTTCAAACGCGAATGGCCCAAAGACTTGGTATTCCCTGAGGACTTACTCGCCAGAATCGAAACCCGATGGAAGGACTACGGGCTATAAAAAAGGGCCCCGACCGGGGCCCTTTTTGCAACCATACGATTTATTCAGAATCGGTAAAGCGCCGCCACCTGCACGGCCCCGGCGGTGCGATCCGAGTTGCCTTGCGCGAATTTCGTGGCCACGTAGCGCGCTTCCACCCCGAAGCTGGGGTTGAAGTTGAATCCCGCGCCGGCGGCGACACCCGCCTTGCTGCTCGTGCTACTGGAAGTGCCACTGGTGGTGACGGAGCCGATCTTCACCGAGTAGTCATACTCAGCCTTCCAGCGGTGCCAGGCCAACCCCGCTGTGAGATAGAAACCGCCATCCTTTCCGCCAAAATCGTAGATGTAGTCCATGCCCAGAGAGGCATCGCTCACCTTGTATTTCCCGGTAGCGGAGGAGCCGAAAGAGAGGTCGGCAAAAGAGCTGTTCTCCGGGTACACCACGTAGTCCAGGCGGGGCCGAAGGATGTGGCCATCCCCCAGATCGATCGTCATGTGGCCGCCGCCGCCGATACCGACTTTGCTATTGGTGGCTTCCTTCAGATCGCCCAAGGGGAGATTCCCATGGAGCTGGAGTCCAAAGCGGACATCTTGCGCTCTAGCCGGGGAAACAGAGGCCGAAAGGGCCAGTAGCGCGCCCAGTGTCAGAAAAGAAGCAGACTTCATGGTGTCTCCAAAAGAGATCCGCATTGTCGCGGTAACTGATCTAACGAATGGCCTGAAATTCGGATTAGTTCAAATGAAAACGCCCCGCCATATCCTGCATGGGCGGGGCATTAACAAACGGGAACGTGGCCTACTCGGCAGTTTTGTGGTGCTGGCGTTCCTTGAGGCGACCAGCCTTGCCAAGCTTGGCGCGCAGGAAGTAGAGTTTGGCGCGTCGGACCTTGCCGCTACGAATGATTTCGAGCTTGTCCACGGTGGGACTGTTCAGGGGGAATACGCGTTCCACACCCACACCGCTGGAGATCTTGCGGACTGTGAAGCTGGTGCGCATTCCGCCGCCCTTGATGCCGATGACGATGCCCTGGAAGATCTGGATGCGCTCTTTCTCGCCTTCCTTCACCTTCACGTGGACTTTCACCGTGTCACCGGGCGTGATCTTGGGAAGGTCTTTGCGGACGAGGCCCGCTTCGAGTTTGTCGATGATGTTCATACTTGCTCCTAAGGGGTCCAGCGGTCCAGTTCCATTCAGGAAGCAGCGGACATGGCACACGAAAGCTCCGCACTGCGGAGTCATCCAGTGTAGCGAAGTCATCGAGGAATGGAAGCCTAATTGCCGGGGAATCCCTTCCATCCCTTGGGCTTTGGCTGGTCCCAGGTTTCAGGGTGCTCGACTTGCCACGCGCACCATTGCTCTATTCGGGCAAGTTTCTTCACCTCAACGGCCAGATAGGCCTTCCAGAGGTCGGGCCTCAAGGCCTTAGTTCGGGCCATGGCCTCGCGAAGGCGGAATAATCGAATGGCCTCGTGGTTGCCACCTTGGAGCACCGCGGGAACTTCACGCCCCTCGAAGAGCCCCGGTCGGGTGAAATGGGTGTGGTCCAACAGACCGGTGGCGAAGCTGTCGGCTTCGGCGGAGGCTTCATTCCCAAGCACCCCCGGAAGCCAACGACACACCGCATCAATCAGAAACAAAGCCGGCAACTCCCCGCCGCTAAGCACGGCTTCACCGACCCGAAGTTCCTCATCGGCGTAAAGCTCCACGGCCCGTTGATCCTGGTCTGTACGCGCTTCGAGGGCCTGGATCAACG
>JANXXC010000040.1 GCA_025350765.1 Holophagaceae bacterium
CCAGGGTCTGATGCAACTGGGATACCAGATGTTCGCGCAGGGTTTCGTTGGAACTAAGCCGGTCCTCCCAGGACATGCGCTCGTCATCCGGCAGGCTGCTGGTACGTGGCAGGTCCGTGTCCCAGCTGTTCTCGGCGGCCATGTCCACTTCCTGGACCTGGGAGACGCCCTCTTCGGTGAAGGCCTCGAGATTTGAATCGGGATTCATTTCCTCCGCGGCATCCAACAGGGGGCCCAGGTCCACGGTGTCCATGCCCTCGGCACCCTCGACCCCCTCGCGCACCTCAAGGGCCACTGCGTCCTGGCTCACGTCGGAATCGTGGCCTTCTTCGATGGCTTCCATGGTGGGAATCTCATCCCCCTCCTCCGCCAGCTCCAAAAGTGGATTTTCCTCCAGCTCCCGCTCCACGGTCTGGCTCAGCTCCTGCAAATTCATCTGCCACAGCTTGAGCTTCAGCTGCATGGAAGGAGTCAGGGCCAGGGTTTGGCTCTGGGCAAGGCGCTGGGAGAGATGGGGGCCAAGGGCCATTCTGTTTGTGTCCTAATCCAACTTAAACCGTTCGCCCAGGTAGACCCGTCGAATATCGGGATCTTCCGCAATCTCCTGGGGCAGCCCCTGTTTCATGATCATTCCATCGGCCAAGATATAGGCCCTGTCGGCGATGTGCAAGGTCTCCCTGACGTTGTGGTCTGTAATGAGAACACCGATGCCACGTTCCTTTAAATCATGAATTAGACCTTGAATCTCCATGACTGATTTGGGATCCACGCCCGCGAATGGCTCATCCAGCAGCATGATTTTCGGATCTGTCACCAGGGCCCGGGCCAGCTCACAGCGTCGGCGCTCTCCGCCGGAAAGACTCATGCCCTTGGTGTTGCGTACTTTTTCGAGGTGGAATTCAGCCAACAGCTTTTCGCTGCGCGCGATTTGTTCATTTCGGGGGATCGGTTGTAATTCTCCCAGCGCCAAAATGTTTTCCCAGACCGTCAGCCCCCGAAAAACGCTGGATTCCTGGGGAAGGTAGCCGATGCCCATCCGGGCCCGGCGATGCATGGGTTCCTTGGTGATGTCCTTGCCCTGCCAGAAGATCCGCCCCTCGTCCGGAGCCTCAACGCCCACGACCATGTAAAAGGTCGTGGTCTTGCCCGCCCCATTAGGTCCGAGCAATCCCACCACCTCCCCGGGCGCCACCGCCAGACTCACGTCTCGCACCACTAGGCGGTCGCCGAAGGTCTTTTTCAGATTTTTCGCTTCCAAGCAGATGTCGGGCATAGATCTCCAAGACCCTCAGAATGCCTCAGTTTCAGCCAAGCCTCGGACCCGTCCCTGCCACCGGGCCATTTGGGCATTGATATCCAGATCCAAGGCCTCACCTCGGCCTTCTCCCATGCGACCCCGGAGTAGCACCCCACCTTCGGCCCGCACCTTTTTCACGATGCGGCCGGGCCCTAGGGACACCACGATGCGATCGGCCTGAAGACGCCAGCCCAGGCCCTGGCACTCCACATGCCCCGAGAGCTGGACCTTACTCGGATCCGAATCGCCCTTCTCCGCCCGCAGAGTAAGATCCCCCTCGTTTGCGGAAAGAATGCCCATGATCCCTTCGGGGAACAGCAGCCTTTCGCCCTGCCGCAGGATACGAAGGCCCGATAATCTCTCCCGGAGCCGGGTCCAGGTAGCGGGACGGCCCACCAGCAGCCAGGTCGTCAGCTCGCCCTTTTTGACATCCTCCCAGACAAGGCGAGAGCCCCTGAGATTTCCTCCGCCAAACAGATCCGCCACGACGGGGCCTTCGAAAGTCCAACGATGCGGGCCTCCGGACCCGGCTCCAGCGGAAAAGGTGCCTTCCTCGCTGCGCCCTAACACCGGGGCCGTGAGCCGCCATTGGCCCGAGGCTCGCTTCACGTCCGCCGTGGGGCTGCTGAGACTTCGGTTTCCCCAGGTCAGCACGGCGCTACCCTCGGCCCGGGCCTCCCCCACCGGAAGATCCGCCGGCAGGTCTCCGCCAGCGCCTTCCCGTAGCAAAAATCGCGGGGCCCTCATGGAAAGCCGCTGTCCATCCAGGGGTTGGTCCCAGGTGACACTCCCCTCCAACCGAAGGCCCGCCGTGGTCCAGCGGGCCCCTTCGGCCTTCAAATGTTCGTCTCCTCCGGGCACGGCACGCTGGGCGTGAAACTGCCGCAACTCTAGGAGGTCTAAAGCCTTGCCGGGTTCAGGCCGCGGCGCGAAGCCCCCCGCCGCCTCGCCAATCCACCCATCGGTCCGCTCGAAGGCCAGATGACCCGGCCATCGGATCTGGTCGGGTTTCAAGTCCGCGATGTCGGCTCGCACAATGCCGCCTTCCACCTCTGCCTTCACCGTTCGAAGCTGGCCTTCCTGGAATCCCGCCCGGGCCCACAGGCTCCCGGCCTCCATGCGATGCAGGGGGCCCTTTTCGGTGGACTCCCAAAGCACCGGCCCCCGGTCCACTTTCAAAATTCCATCGGCCGTACGCCGCCACCCCGTAGGCAGGGACCAGCGGCCCTTTCCGCTGCCATCCAGATTCTCCCAATGCAGCGGTGCCAAGCCTTCCCAAACACCCTTCTGCCATCGCAAGGCCGGCCCTGCACCCTCCACCCGCCCATGGCCCAAGGCCTTGCCTTTGTCGCTGAGGGCGCCCAGTTCAACCGGGGCGGAAAGGGTCCAACGGCCCTCCTGCCTTTCAGCGGTGGGGGAGTTCATGGTCCAGCGCGCCTCTGGCTCGTCCAGCGAACCATGGACGCCTTGGAGATGCAGGTCCGATTCCTGGCCCTCGATGGTTTCATAGGCCAGGATGAAGCGGCCATGGTCCAATTGCTCGGTGATGGTGCCGCGGATGCCTTTCGGCGAACCCGGGAACACCGCCTGCTGAGGCGCGACGATCTTGGGCCCCTGCTTGATGTAGAAGATGCAGGCACCGATGGTTCCAGCAATGAGCAACCAGCCTGCGGCGGTCCACAAAGGATTGCGGGCGGAAGCCAGGGCCGGGGAGCTCAAGCCGACACCTCTTCACCCACCGGACCATCCACCAGAAAGCTACGGCCCCAGCGGGCTTGGTCCTGGACCGTGCAGGCCATGCGGATTGAATCCCCTTTGAGCATTCCCTGGCTTGGTTCCGCCCCGGAAAACCAGGTCAGCGGCTCCGTCAGGCCCGCCAGCCGGAGCTTTGCGTGGCCCGTCCCGAAAAGTTGGGGAGCCGCCTGCAGGGCGCCTTCCATCACGACCAGCACCGGTGGAAAGCCCTGGCCGAAGGGTTCAAGGCGATCCAATTCCTGGGAAGAAGGCACCACACCTGGGCCGACGCCATCCACTGGAATACCAGGGGCGCGAAGGTTCCGGGCCTGTAGGTTCGCGCCGCGCAGTAGGCTCTGACGAACAAAGGGAAGCTTGGCCAAGTCGAAACTCATGCCGGCCGCGGCGCGATGACCTCCCCCGCTGATGAGGAAGGGCTGCGTCAATTGCAACAGTTCGCCCAGATCGAATCCCTCCGGAGCTCGAAGCGAGCATTGGGCGACACCCTCCAGCACGGTGCAGACCCCCGTGGGACGGCCACTTTCCCGCATCCGCTGGCCCGCGACGATTCCGATGACGCCCTTGTGGGCGGTGGGCTCCACCACGAGATCGAAGTCCTCGCCCATAGGGGCGCTCAAATTCATCGCAAGGTGACGCTGGATGGCGCGGCGTTCCAGATTCAGTGATTCCACCCGCGCCGCCAGCCGCTCCGCTTCGGCGGAATCCCGCGTCAACAGCAAGCGCACCGCGTCCTCGGCACCGCCCATGCGGCCCACGGCGTTGAGGCGCGGCGCCACGCCAAAGGCGATGTCCTGGGCCCGGACAAGGCCCACGCCTGCGGCATTGCCACCGCTTTCAATGCGGGCGGCTTTCAACAGCGCCGTGAGACCGGGGCCATTGGCGCCACGCAAGGCATCCAAGCCGCGGCGGACCAGGAGCGCGTTTTCGCCGTGCAAGGGCATCATGTCGGCGATGGTACCGATGGCCACCAGTTTGAGCAGGCCATCCAGAAAAGCGATGTCCTCGCCCTTGGGTGTGGGCACCGCGTCGAGCAGGGCCTGAGCCAGCTTGAAGGCCACGCCGACGCCCGCGAGGCCTCGGTTCGCATAGTCCCCGATATGGGGATGCACCACGGCCTTGGCAGGGGGAAATTCTGTACCCAAGGCGTGATGATCGGTGATGACCCAATCCATGCCGAGTTCAAGGCTGGCGCGGACTTCCTCCACGCTGCGAACCCCGCAATCCACGGAGATCAGAAGGTCTGGATTTCGTGCGGCCTTCAAATCCTGGATGCAGTCCAGGTGCAGGCCGTAGCCATCGGAAAAGCGGTTGGGAATGAAGAAGCTGGCCTTCGCGCCGAGCTTATCCAGCACCCGCACCAGCAGGGCCGTGGCGGTGACGCCGTCCACATCGTAGTCGCCGTAGACGCAGATGGACTGTCCCTTTTCGATGGCTTCGCGGATGCGTAAAACGGCTTCACCCACGCCCGGTAACAGGTAGGGATCGGTGCTGCGGGACCACGCGGAATCCAGTCGCCAAGCCAGGTCATCGGCATCATTTATGCCTCGCAACCAAGCCAACCGCGCGGATTTGGAATCCAGGCCCCCATTTCGAATCAGGCGCGACCAAGGTTCAAGGCCGGGCATCCGGGGCTCGGGGCCCGGCGGAATGGCACGGCGGAGACGCCAGGGCTTGGCGTTGACACCGTTGGGCTCCATGACTAACCCACGCTGCCCATGCGCGCGAACTTCTGATAGCGGGTTTCCACCAGGTCTTCGGCGCTCATGTCCGTCAGCTCGGCAAAAGCCTCGCCGATGGCATCCTTCAGGGCCGTCGCTGCGCCATCCCAATCGCCGTGGGCGCCGCCGAGCGGTTCAGGCACGATGCCATCGATAACGCCCAGCTCCTTGAGGGCCGGCGCCGTGAGCTTTAGGGCGCTGGCGGCCTGGGGCGCCATGGAAGCATCCTTCCAAAGAATGGAGGCGCATCCTTCAGGCGAAATCACCGAGTAAATCGCGTTCTCCATCATCAGCACACGATCGGCTACACCCAGTGCCAGCGCGCCTCCCGAGCCGCCCTCACCGATGACCACGGCCACCACGGGCACCTGGAGCTTGGCCATCTCGATGAGATTACGGGCGATGGCCTCGGCTTGGCCGCGCTCTTCGGCTTCCACGCCGGGGTAGGCGCCCTGGGTGTCGATGAGGCAGAGCACGGGCCGCTTGAATTTTTCCGCGAGCTTCATGAGGCGCAAGGCCTTGCGGTAGCCCTCGGGCTTGGGCCTCCCGAAATTGCGCAGGATCTTCTGCTTGGTATCGCGGCCCTTCTGCTGACCGATGACCATAACCGGATTGCCGTCAATCCAGCCCAGGCCCCCCACGATGGCCGCATCATCACCGAAGTTGCGGTCCCCGTGGATCTCTTCGAAGCGGTCGCAGATGCGTTCGATGTAATCCAAGGTCTGGGGGCGCTTCGGGTGCCGGGCCAACTGGCAGCGCTGCCAGTCCGTGAGATTCGTGAAAGCTTCGGCCTTCAACTTCTTGAGCTTTTTTTCGAGTCTTTCCTTCTGGGCACCTTGAGCGGGATCCATGTCCAGCGCGCGGATTTCCGCTTCCAGCTCCAGAATGGGCTTCTCCAGCTGGGCCAAGTCCTTTGCCTGGTCCTGGGACGAGTTGCTCATGCGGCCTCAAAAATAGGTTCGCATTGAGTGTAGCGGAACCGGAGCCCCGTAGCCTTGTAGCCTTGTAGCCTTGTCAGGCTAAGCAGCGCACCCATAGTGGAGATAGCTGGAATTCACTCAAGGAGGTTTCCCATGCGCCTGAGTCCTTTGCTGCTCTCAATTTCGTTGTGGGCCGTGGCTCCACTGGATATCAAACAGATCGACGCCACCAAGCTACCCAATATTCCCGGGCCACAGGCCAGCCAGATGACGGATCCTGCCCGGGGTCTGAATTTCACCGGCATCGAAGCCCAGATCCGAACCCAGGACCGCCGTTCGGGCTCGGTGCAACCCGCGGTGGCCCTGCCACCGGGCTCCCTGAAGGTAAGCGATCAAATGACCGGCGTGGCAGGCTGGAAGGCCTACCGGGTCGAAGTCCCGGCAAAGGGTTCCGTCCACGTCCGCCTGCATGGAAACCATGAGGCTTGGTTCCAAGTCCGCGCCGTGAATCGCTGGGGCGTCCTCGAAAAGGGGATGCTGCAGAACGTCATCCCTACGGGAAATCCCGAAGCCAGGTACCTGAATCCCAAGAACGAAACCATGTCCGTCTATTTCGTCGTGGACACCACCGAACTGAACATGCAGGGCGAGGCGTACACGCTGGATGTGACGGTCTCGTAAGTCCCAAGGTAGATCGCACCGCAGGCGCGCTCCACAAATCGAAAATCGTCTGCCCCAAGCACACCCTTCAATGCTGACTCCTTGGCGGCCTCCACCCGGTCATCATGGATGAATGTTTGACCCGACCTTCCCCATCCTCGGCCTTAGCGGTGGTATCGCTGCGGGGAAGAGTTTCGTCGCGCAGCTGATGGCGGAGCGCGGCTGGGCGGTCATTGACGCGGATCAATTGGCGCGGGAAGTGGTGGAGCCCGGCAGCGAAGGACTGGCAGAAGTCGTGGCGGCATTCGGTTCAGGCGTTTTGAATTCGGATGGCAGCTTGGACCGGGCGGCCCTGGGCATGCGGATATTTGGGGATGAGGCGGCCCGATCTCGGCTCAACAACCTGCTTCATCCTCGAATCGAATCGCTGCGGCTAGAAAAATTAAAGGCCCTTCCCGACAGTACGAAAGGCGTCGTACTGGACGCGGCGCTGTGGATCGAGCGCGGCCGCGCCCATCACTTCGATGCGTTTTGGATCGTGGCCGCGCCGGAACCGCTGCGGGCCAAGCGATTGCAAGAACGAAACGGGTTCAGTGAAGACGAGGCCCACGCCCGCCTTCGCGCCCAAAGCCACGACGCGGAAAAAGAACTTCATGCGGATGTTGTGCTCATCAACGACCACCGCGATCTGACGGAAATCATCAATCGGGCGGAAAGCGCGCTTCTGTCAAACTGGAGAATTACCCGGCAGCGCCGTTGGAAGGACCGCATGAACCCGAAATTCAACCCCGAACAACTCCGGCTGATCCTTGAAGCCCTGCTCTCCAAAGGCGGCGAGTACGGCGAGGTCTTCGTCGAGTACAAACGCGCCTGCGCCCTGGGCCTGGATGACGGCCGCATGGAAGACGTGGTCGCCAGCGAGACCTTTGGCGCCAGCCTGCGGATGATGGAAGGCGACACCACGCGCTTCGCCGATCTCATTGCCCCCTCCTTTGATGAATTGGTAGAGGCCGCCAAGCTGCTGGCCGCGCCAGGACAGGGCTCCGCCGCGACGATTCCAGCGCTGAAGGAATTCTTTCATCCCACGCCGAGCCCCGTGGAAATTGACCCCGCCAGCGTTCCATTGACCGAAAAAGTCGCTTTAGTTCGGCGCGTCGATGCCAAGGCCCGCGAACACGGCGAATCCATTCGCCTGGGCGCCATCAAGCAAGTTTCGGTGGGTTACGGTGACTCCACCCAAAGCGTTTGGATCGCATCTGCGGACCTGAAGGATGGCGTCTGGCACACGAGCCTCAGCGCCGACCACCGCACTCAAGGCGTCCTGCGGCTCAACGCCACGGCGGGGGATGGCGAGCAATTGCAGAGCGGCTATCAGGCCCTGGGGGAAACCAAGGGCTTCGAGTTGTTCACCGATGCGGCCGTTGAGAAGATGCTGAAAGAGGCCGTCCGCCTCGCCATCCAGGCCTTGGACGCTCAAGCAGCGCCCGCCGGAACCTATCCCGTGGTGCTCAGTTCTTCCGCGGGCGGCACCATGATCCACGAAGCCTGCGGACACGGTCTGGAAGCGGATCTCGCGCTGGCGGGCATGAGCGCCTTCGCGGGCAAGCTGGGCCAAAAAGTCGCCGGGGATGGCGTCACGATCATTGACGACGGCACCCTGCCCCACAAGCGCGGCAGCCAAAGCATGGACGACGAAGGCAACCCCGTGAGCCGCGTGGTGCTCATCGAAAATGGCATCCTGAAAAACTATCTCCAGTCGCGCAAAACCGCCCGGAAAATGAATGTGGAACCCACCGGCAACGGTCGCCGGGAAAGCTACCGCCACATCCCCATCCCCCGCATGAGAAACACCTTCCTGGCCCCCGGCTTTGAGGCCCCCGAGGCCATCCTGAAGGATCTCCACCGCGGCCTGCTGGTGAAGCACATGGGCGGCGGCCAGGTGGATACGGTCACCGGCAATTTCGTCTTCCAAGTCACCGAAGGCTACTGGGTGGAAAACGGCGTGGAGATGTACCCCGTGAAAAACGCCACCCTCACCGGCTGCGGCCCCGAAGTGCTGGCCTCCATCACCCGCATCGGCTCCGACCTCCACCACTTCGACATCGGCACCTGCGGCAAAGACGGCCAAGGCGTCCCTGTGAGCGATGCATTGCCGACCATCCTGGTTCCAGCGCTTGTGGTGGGTGGGACGGCGGAACCGCTGCCCAGCGTGATCTGAGTCCAAACCAGGACCATCGGAGGAAGTCGTGGCGATTCCGGATTATCAGAGTTGTATGTTGCCCCTGCTGCGTTTTGCGGAGGACCGAAAGGAGCATCAGATAGGAGAGGCTGCGGAAGCGTTGGCAGGGCATTTCCGGCTCACTGACGCTGATCTCAACGAATTGCTCCCGAGCGGGCGGCAGCCGGTGTTCATCAACCGCCTGGGATGGGCACGCACCTACTTGAAGAAGGCGGAACTGCTGTCCGGTCCGCGACGGGGTTATTTCCAGATTACGGAGAGGGGCCTGTCCGTGCTTCGCGAAAATCCGAATCGAATCAATGTCAAATTCTTGGAGCGCTTCCCGGAATTTCTCGAATTCCGAACGGCGCGCAGAGAGAGCGAGGGCGAGGATGGAACGGCTCAGCAGGCCGGAGAATCCATCCTGGTCCAAACGCCCCATGAGGCGATCGAGAATGCCTTTGAACGCCTGATGTCTGAACTGGCGACCGAGATCCTCCAAACGCTAAAAGCAGTGGACCCCTCCCTTTTCGAGACCATCGTTGTGGATCTCCTAGTCAAGATGGGTTACGGCGGAAGCCGCAAGGATGCGGGACAGGCCATCGGCCGGAGCGGTGACGAAGGGATAGATGGGATCATCAAGGAAGACCACCTGGGCCTGGACAGCATCTACATTCAAGCAAAGAGATGGGAAGCCACGGTGGGGCGTCCCGAGATCCAGAAATTCGCTGGTGCGCTGCAAGGCCAACGCGCAAGAAAAGGCATCTTCATCACCACGTCGGCCTTCAGCAGAGAGGCCCTCGACTACGTGTCGCGCATTGAGTCGAAGATCGTCCTCATCGAAGGAATAGCGTTGGCGCGGATGATGATTGACTTCGGGGTGGGTGTCACGAGTGTGGGGGCCTACGAAGTGAAAAAAATCGACGCTGACTTTTTCGCGGGGGAGTGAAAGCCTTCTACAGGCACCACCTCGATCTCGGTCAATTATTTACATTTTTTTAAGATAAATACTATTTTTAGTTCGTTAAACTAATTACATCCAAGGGCCCCAATGTCTCCCATGCTCCGCACCTTCATCCCCGAATCCCTCGAAGCCCAGTTGCAAGACGGCATCCAGCACGCGCAGAAGCTTGGCGCTGCGGGTTCCGAGGCTTTTGTCTCCGTGTCGCGCTCCCGCAAAGCCAAGGTCCAGAACGGCGAGCTGGAGGACCTCAGCGTCTCCAAGCGCGGTGGCATCGGCGTGCGCGTGCTGCGGGAAGGTCCTGGTGGCATCAAGGTGGGATCGGCCACCACCACGGATCTATCGAGGCCGGATTTCAAAGAGCTTTTCGCCCAGGCTTGGGAGCTTTCTGCCCTCGGCGATGAAGACCCCTGGATCCGCCAAGCGGATCCCGAAGGCCAGGACGATCTCCCCAGCCGCTACGATGCGCAGGGCGGCGCCCTCAACGCCGAGCAGCGCATCGCCAACGCCCACGCCCTTGAAAACGCGGCGCGAGCGGCCTCATCCAAGGTCGTGGCTGTGCGCAGCGCCACCTGGGCCGATGGCGATGGCGCCTCCATGTTGCTCACCCAAAAGGGAGTGCGCGCTTTTGATGTCGCCTCCAGTTGTTCCGCCAGCATCGAGTTGGCGGTGGAGGAAGGCAAGGATCGCCAGGCCTCCTGGCACTGGGATATGGGCCGTCACCCAGACGCCTTCGACCTCGCCGCCATCGGCGCCGAGGCCGCGCGCAAAGGCGTCGAGAAACTCAATCCGAAACCGCTGCCCGCAGGCAAATACCCGGTGGTGCTGCATCCCGAGGTGGCCGTGGATCTCTTCGGCATCATCGCCGGAATGCTGTCCGCCGAATCCGTGCTCAAGCAGCGCAGCCTTTTCGCGGGGAAAAAGGGCGAGCTCATCGCCTCGCCTTTGCTCACGCTCATTGACGATGGGCGACTGCCCCAGGGCCTGGGCAGCGAACCTTGGGATGGCGAGGGGCTTTCCACGCGGCGCAACGTGTTGCTGGAAGATGGCGTACTAAAGACCTATTTGCACACCCTAAAGTCTGCCGCAGAAATGGGTGAAGCCCCGACTGGCACCGCCAGCCGCGGCTTGGGGGGCAATCCCGGCGTGACGCTCTTCAATTTGTTTCCCAAAGCCGGTGAAAAGAGCGCCGCAGAGCTGCACCGCATGATGGGCAACGGCGTCCTCATCACGGAGCTCATGGGCCTGCACACCGTGGACCCCGTCAGCGGCGACCTCAGCGTGGGTGCCAGTGGCCTGCGCATCCGCGACGGTGTGATCTGTGAAGCCGTGGACAAGATCACCTTCGCGGGCAATCTGCGCGACTTCCTAACCCGGATCGTGGCCCTGGGCAACGATCTCCACTGGTACGGCAGCAGCGCCGGGCTCTCGATATTGCTGGAAGAGATGGCGCTCGGTGGAGCTTAAAAGCATCACACAGAGGGTAGCGGAGAGAAGCAAAACCATTTCTGGCGTGAGATCTTTTCTCGGCCTCCCTTCGTCTTTTTCTCCACTACCCTCCCCGTGATTAGTTTTCCTGATTACCAAGGATTCTCATCTCATTTATCTCCAAATAAATAAATTGGGCGTTTGAGATGAAGTCAGCAGAAAAACACTACGCGGAGGACGCGGAGAAGCGGAGGCTCGCGGAGCTGCCCCTTTGA
>JANXXC010000042.1 GCA_025350765.1 Holophagaceae bacterium
TCCCACCCCCACCCCCGGCGTTTCGGAAGCGCAGGCATCGGCCAACGAGGCGCTCGCGCCCACGGGTCCCTACGCCACGGACCCCAACGCGGAACTGGTCTTCGCTCGGATCGAGCGAGATCCCCAAGCCGTGCAGATTCAAGGCTCCCTGGAAAATGAGTCTGGTTTTATGCGCGCCTCGAGGGCGGCGGCCTCCCGCATGGCCCTGGTCTATCACGTCCACACCGAACTTGAAAATGGCGCCGACGAAACCCGCCACACGGACTTCTTCATCGACGCGCATACCGGCGAAGTGCTGAAGAGCTGGGACACCCTGCACACCACCGCGGCCACGGGCACCGGCAAGTCCCAGTACAGCGGCACCGTGTCCATCTCCACAAATTCCATCACCGGAGGTTTTGAACTGCGGGACAACGTCCGCAGCATGCAGTTCACCACCCGCAACCTGAACCATGCCACCAGCGGAACCGGCTCGATCTACACCGATGCCGACGACACTTGGGGCGATAGCGCGAACTACTTGGAAGGTTCCTCCACCACCGCCGCCAATGGCGAGACCGCCGGCGTGGACGCCCATTTCGGCACCATGAAGACCTTCGACATGTACAAGAACGTCTTCGGCCGCAACGGCATCAACGGCGCGGGCAAAGCCACTTACAACCGCGTGCACTACTCCAACTCCTACGACAACGCCTTCTGGTCCGATAGCTGTTTCTGCATGACCTACGGCGATGGCAGCAGCTTCAAGACGCTCACCGCCATTGATGTGGCCGGCCACGAGATGACCCACGGCGTGACCGCGAACAGCGCTCGCCTGAACTACAGCGGCGAGTCCGGCGGGTTGAACGAATCCATGTCCGATATTTTCGGCACCATGACCGAGTTCTACGCCAAGGGCGGCGGCACGACGAGCATTCCCACCACCGGCGGGAACTGGACCATCGGCGAGCAGCTCGCCTCCACCCCGCTGCGCTACATGTACAAGCCCAGCTTGGATGGCGCCTCCCGCGATGCCTGGTCCAGCAGCCTGGGTGGCCTGGATGTCCACTACTCCAGCGGCCCCATGAATCGCTGCTTCTATTTCCTCAGCCAGGGCGCCAGTTCCAGCTCCAGCAGCAGCACCTATTCCTCCTACCTGCCGGGCGGCATGACGGGCATCGGCAACACCGCCGCCGCCAAGATCGTGTACCGCGCCCTGACGGTCTACATGACCAGCACCACCAACTATGCCGCCGCCAAGACCGCATGCCTGAATGCCGCCACGGACCTCTACGGCGCCACCTCCACCCAGCACACAGCGGTCACCAACGCCTTCAAGGCCATCAACCGCTGATCGAAAAAATTTGACGAGCTGTGAAAAGGGCCCCCAGCTATTCGGGGGCCCTTTCCATTTTCTGACTATCGACATCTCTTAGCCAGTCCTCACTCGCCGTCGAAAAGCTGGGACACAGAGACCACAGAAAAAAGCCGGAGAACACAGAAGGAGCCGTGCGGCGGGACGCAGCTTTGATCTTGCGTTTCCGTGGTCTTCCCTGGGTTTCTGTGCCTTCTGTGTTCAGCTTTTTTGGGCTGAGCGAAGCCGAAAATCAAGGTCTATTTATTTCAGCCCAGCCAGGACTTCATCCGTCGACTTGATGGACGCAAATTCACCGCGCAGTTCCGCGAGGCCGATGCGTTGCATGGTTTCGGCGGGGATGGTGCCTTCGTCGTCGTGGAAATCGAAGGTCGCGCAGGCATCGGAGACCAGGGTGGTTTGGAAACCTAAATTGCCCGACATGCGCGTGGAAGTGCTGACGCAGTGGTTGGTGGTAATGCCCGCGATCACTAGGCCTTCGATGCCCCGTTCCCTTAGGTACGCTTCCAGGCCCGTGCCGATGAAGGCGCTGTTCACGGATTTGGAGAAGAGGGGTTCACCGGGTAGGGGCGCGGCTTCGGGTTTGATGGCATTGCCTGGGGCCTCTGGGCGCAGGGTGGAAAGTGGCTCGGCGCTATCGTGCTTCACATGGATGACGGGCTTGCCCGCGTGGCGAAAGGCCTCGAGTAAACGCGCGATGTTGGCTTCGGCCCCAGGGTTGTTGCGGGGCCCCCAAACGGGATCGTCGAAGGCCCTTTGCACATCGATGAGAAGCAGGGCGGTGATCATGGCAGCGTCTCCAGAAGCTGAGCGGTAGTAGTTATCGAGGCGAATTCTTTGGCGAGCACCGCCAATTCGGAGGCATGGAGGACTCCGGGTTCCAATCCGCCGTGGGCGAAGGCCGCGCAGGCATCGTGGGCCAGGAGCACGCGGAAGCCCAGATCCCCAGCCCAGCGCGCGGTGCAGCCCACGGCGAAGGGCGTGGAGAATCCGGCCATCACCAAGGTGTCGAATCCTTTGCTCCGCAAGCGGGCCTCTAGATCCGTGCCCGCGAAGGCGCTGGTGCCTTGCTTTGGGACAATCCATTCATCTGGGCGGGGTTCCGCATAGGGCTTGAAGGCATGGCCTGGTTGGCCGGGCCTCAGGGTGGACGCGGCCTCCTTCGAGTCATGGCGGACGTGGATCACTGGCAGGCCCCGCTGGCGAAAGGCTTCCAACAATTCGGCGATGTGGGCATCGGCGCTGGGGTTGTTCCACCGGCTCCAGGCGGGATCATCGAGCCCTTGTTGGACATCAATGAGGATCAAAACGATGCTCATGCGATGTCCTCCACCGCCATCTCCACGTCCTTGAACTTTAGTTGAACCACCGCCACTCCCGTGAGGATGACGATCATGCCCAGGGCCATCCGCGCATTGAAGGGCTCCCGCAGGAAGAGGCCACCCAGAATCACTGCCACCACGGGGTTCAGATAGGCGTAGGTGCCCATCTTCGCGGGGCTCCAGACCTTGGCGATGTAGATGTAGGCCGTGTAGCCCACGACGGACCCGAAGACCACCAGGTAGAGCAGGGCCGAGACGGCGCGCATCGAGAGGGGCGCGTGGGTATATCCACCGGTGCTGAGGGCGATGAGGTGGCACAGCGCCGCCGCTGAGAGCATCTCCACGCCGACGTTGGTCATGAGGCCACCGCCCTGGACGTGCCGCTTGCCGTGGATGGTGCCGTAAGCCCAGAGGTTCACCGCCACGAGCAGGATGCCCACGCCCCGCAGATCCACCGTGCCTTGCAACGGATTGGTGAGAATGGCGACGCCAGAGAGCCCCATGAGGAGCCCGAGCCAGGTGCGGGCGGTGAGGCGTTCTTGGCCCCAGAGCGCCAGCCCCAGGGGCACCAGCGCGCTGAGGATCGCGGCTACGCCGCTGCTCAGGAAAGTTTCGGACACCGCCACGAGGGAGTTGGCGCCCGCCAGCAGGAAAGCACCCACCAGCGCGAGGTGCGGAAGGTTTTGGCGAGTCGGCAGCGCTTCGCCCATCATGCGTCCGATGGCCAGCGCCAGGATTGCGCCCAAGGTGAAGCGCAAGGCCATCAAACCGTAGGGAGTGAAGGCTTCGATGCCCAAGGCGATGGCGAAATAGGTGGAGCCCCAAACCAGAGCCACGGTGGCGTAGGCAATCCAAGCGAGCATTGGTGGTCCTCTCTCCTCAAACATTTTCGGCGATGGGCGCTGCGGCCGCCTTGGAGTTTCGCCCGGGTTTTAACTGCACCATGGCTACGCCCGCAAGGATCACGATCATACCGATTACCATGCGGAGGCCGAAGGGTTCGCCCAGAAAGATTCCACCCAGGAGCAGGGCCACCACCGGGTTGATGTAGGTGTAGGTGCCCATCTTGGCGGGGCTCCACACGCGGGCGAGATAGATGTAGGCGGTGAAGGCGAGCAGGGACCCAAAGAGCCCGAGATAACCCACGGCCAGCGCGGCTTTCATCGTCAGCGCGTGATGCAGATACCCACCGCTGAGGGGCGCGATGACGTGGCCCATGGCCGCCGCAGTGAGCATCTCGATGCCCACTTGTTTGAGATAGGCCTGGCCGTGGATGTGACGCTTTCCGTGCAGCGTTCCGAAGGACCAGATCATGGTGGCCAGCAGCAGGGCGCCCACGCCGCCGAGATGAACACTGCCCGCCAAAGGATTCGTCAACACACCTACGCCCACGAGCCCTAACAGCAGGCCGGCCCAAACCCGGGGCTTGAGGTCTTCGCGGCTGAAGATCGCCAGGAATACGGGCACCAGCGCGCAGAGGATGGCCGCCATGCCGCTGCTGACGTGTTCTTCGGACCAAGTTACCAAGGCATTGGAACCACCCAGCAGCAGGGCTCCCACGAGCATCAAATGGAGCAGCTCTGACTTGCGAATGCTCGGCTCTTTGCGCAGAAATCCAAGGGCGATGGCCAGCAGGCCGCCGATGGTGAAACGCGCCGCCACCATGCCGTAGGGCGTGAAGGATTCAAGACCCAACGCGATGGCGAAATAGGTGGACCCCCAAACGAGAGCGCAGGTGAGGTAGGCGAGCAGAGGCATGATCATTCCATCCCATATTCGCGATGTACCGCGGCCACGCGGACTTTGTAGGCTGAGTAGAAACGCGCCTTTCCGAGGGCCTGTGCACCCGCGTGTTCACCCACACCTTTCCAGGCTTTGGCCGCGCCCTCGTCCTTCCAATAGCTAACGGTGATGCCCAATCCATCCTCGCCCCGGGCGCTTTCCACGCCGAGAAAGCCCGGCTGCTGCGCGGCCAATGCCACCATGCGCTCCGCCATTTTTTCGTAGCCGCCGTCGCCTTCCGTGCGAAGGCTCGTGAAGATCACCGCCACATAGGGCGGTTCAGGCGTGCGGGCGATCATTTTCGCGACCCTTTTTTGAGGGGCGTTTCTGCGGGGAAAGGACTGGGGCCGGGCTTTTCGAAGTGGGTTTGCAGCACCACCGTGGTGCGCGTGGTCACCATCGGACCCAGGGCGCGGATGCGGCGCAGGCGCTCGCTCATGCCCAAGGGTGTATCCGCCACGACCTTCAACAGCAGGCAGTCCTCGCCCGCCACGGTGTGGGCTTCCAGGACATCGGGCTCCTTTTCAATAGCCCGCCAGAATTTCTGTTCCAGTGCCTCGTCGTTGTTGGCGTGGTAGCGCACGGCCACGAAGGCCATGACGGGTTTCATCGCCGAAGCAGCATTGACGCGAGCCGCGTAGCCCTCAATGATGCCGCCCTCCTCCAAGCGTTTCACGCGGTCAATGATGGTGGGGCGGCTCACGCCCAGGCGCTCCGCCAATTCGGCATGGGACACGCGGCCGTCCTCCTGCAGCGCCACCACCAGGCGCCGGTTGAGATCATCTTCCATGGGATGCTTGAGCATGGCTTCCTCAAAACCCCAAAGATGATCCTGTTTGACATGGATGCAACCAAAATGATAAATCGATTGACAAGGTGTAAATTATTCAACCATTTTGCCGTGGCCCTTCTCCTCGCCGCTGGGATCGCCTGCCGGTCTCCCTTGGCGGATCTCAAACCCATGGCCACTCCGGCGGTGGGGATCAAGGTGGCCGTGGAGAACCACAGCCGGAACCTCAAACGGATTCGGACCCTGGAGCCCGGAGAAGTCAATGGCGCTCCAGCCCGCGCGGCGGCCCTGGAATCCCACCGGGCCTGGCTCGAGGCCGAGTTCATGGCTGAGGCCCGGGAGCGCGGACTGGCTTTGGATCCGGGATCGGAACTGCGCTTGGAGCTGAATATCACGAGCCTTGGCGAAGTGCGAGCCAAGTACATCGTCTATGGCATCCTGGGGGGGGTGGCCTGGGGAGTGGCGACGGGTCTGGTGGCCCACGATCCGCGGTTGGCGGTGGGCTTGGGCCTTTACGAATTGATAGAAGAGTCGGCCTTCTGGATCGCGGGTTCCGCCTTTTTCGGGGCCTACAGCTCCCCGGCGGTGGTGGAGGCGGCGCTCTTCCAAGACGGAGGCCCCAAGGCGCTCTGGAAGGAGAGCTACTACATCCTTAACGGCCGCAAGCGTCTGAAGGGACTGCCCGAGAGCCAGCGCGGCGACCGGACCATCCAGCTCCATGCGACGCTGCGCATCGCCCTGGACAAGCTCTTCAAGGATCTAGAGGCCATGCCAGGATTTCCGAGGCGGACGGGCCCTCTCCGTCCCTTCGCTTTAGGCGCCGTTTCGGAATAATCAGTGTTTTTCTGATTTTTCAGTTACTGCCCCTTAAGCAGTCTCTGCCGCGCGCTACCCTGAATCTGGAGCACCCCATGGACTTCGCGCAGCCCTTCACCGAAAACAGTTTCTTCCTCATCGCGGGGCCCTGCGTCATCGAGTCCCGGGAACACGCCCATCTCATGTCCTCGCAGTTGCGGGACATCGCCGAAGAGCGCGGCATTCCCTTCATCTACAAGAGCAGCTTCGACAAGGCCAATCGCACGTCCAAGGACAGCTATCGCGGCGTGGAGATGGAAGAGGGCCTCGACATCCTCACAGAGGTGCGCCAAAAACTCGGCGTGCCGGTGCTGACGGATGTTCACGAGAGTTATCAGTGCGCCCCGGTGGCCGCCGCCGTGGACGTATTGCAGATCCCGGCCTTTCTTTGCAGGCAAACGGATCTGTTGGTGGCCGCCGCGAAAACCGGTCGTGCTGTGAACGTGAAAAAAGGACAATTCCTCGCGCCCTGGGATCTCAAAAACGCCGTGGACAAGATGCGCAGCATCGAAGGCCACGGGCCGCTATGGGTTACGGAGCGCGGAACGACATTCGGATACGGCAACCTGGCGGTGGATTTCCAGAGCTTTCCGCACCTCCGGAAAACGGGATGCCCAGTGATATTTGATGCGACCCATTCGGTCCAAAAACCCGGCGCGCTCGGCGACAAGACCGGCGGGGCCCGGGAGATGATCCCGACGCTTTCCCGCGCCGCCGCCACGGCGGTGGACGGCTTCTTTTTCGAAGTCCACGACTGCCCCGAAAAAGCCCTCAGTGATGGACCCAACGCCATGCGCATCGAGGAATTTGGAACCCTGTTGGATCAGTTGCTCGTCATCTGGAGAGCAAGCCGGGGCGCGGCTCTTGGAGATCCTGCGGGGAAGATCTGATCGGTCTAGGGATTTCACGGACGAGAAAAATGGTTCTGTACCGGAATCTGTGAAATCCATGGGAAAAGCATTTATTCAATCCCCGCCGCATAAGTCAAATTCAACAATGCCATGGCGCGGGTGACTTTCCCGATGCTGTTCTTGTTGGTGTCGGTATAGGGAATGCCTCGCGCGTCCAGCGCTTCAAAATCGAAATTGCCTTGGCCACTCAAGTCGAAGCAGAGGGCACCGTCCTTGATCCAGTCGGTGCGGATCTGGTAGCCCGCCGCGGGCACCGCGCTGACGATGACGTCGGCGAGTTTGATGAACTGCTCCAGGTGCTGAACGTTCGTGTTCGCGTGGCAAACGATGGGCGTGGCTTTGAGGTTGGCCACCATCGCGTTCAGGGGCCGGCCGATGCGCAGCGAATCGTTGATGATGAGCACGGTTTTTCCGGTGAAATAGTTGTCGCCAAAACCGCGCTTGATGGTCTTTACCACCGCACGCGCGGTGCAGGGTGTCATGCAGCGGCGATCGCTGCCGTCCACGCGTTTACGGTACTTGTTCAGGTAGCCGATGTTGGTGCTATGCAGGCCTTCGATGTCCTTATCCGGGTCCACTAAATCCATCACTTCATCGTCCTTGATGTCGGTGTAGCGCAAAGGATAGAAGATGAAAATGCCGTGCATTTTGTCGTCCTGATTGATCCGAGCGATGGTCCTGACTAGCTCCATGCCGCTATTCACTTCCACGTCCTTGGCGTCGATGCCCAAGTCCTCGCAGTCTTTCATCAACCACTTGTGATACATGATGCAGCCCAGGTCGTCGCAGCCTAGGATCACGCCGAGCCCTGGCGAGAAACCGAGCTTGCCGATGTTGGATTTCACCAGGGCCCGATAGTGATCGGCGGTCTCGTGGCAATCCAGTTTTCCGGTCATGGGAGACGACATGTCAACACCTCTGCGTTCATTCTAGTGGATGGAGCGGAGGTATTCCGCGGGCGTGCGTCCCACGAGCTTTTTGAAACCCTTGATGAAGTGCGCCTGGTCGAAATACCCCAGCTCCAAGGCCAGTCGCGGCCAGTGTGGGATGGCATCTCCCGCGATCCGTTCGAGGGCCTCGTGCAATCGGTAGCGCTGGATCATCCACTTGGGACTCAGGCCCACATAGGTGCCGAAAGCCCGTTGCAGCCCGCGGATGCTCAGGCCTGAACCTTCCTGCAGCTCCTCGACTTTCGTGAGCCTAGGATCGTCAATGATGCGCCGCACTAAGCAGCTGATGAGATTCACCATGGGATCTCGCTCGGGCACACATTGGCGGAGGAAGGCTTCCGCTGCGTGAATCTTGGCTTCGTCGTCATCCTTTCCTAAGGCGCGGATCGCTGCCTCCAGCGCCGATCCAGCCGCACCGAAAACGAGCGCCAAGGGAAGCACCTTGCCTGTAAGCGTCGACACCGAGGATTTCAAGAAAGGATGAAAGCCCCCCGGCCGAAACTTCACGCCGAAGATGTGACCCTCGCCGTCCAGCAGGCGCAGGAAACGCCCCTTGTGCAGACCCGCCACCTGCGCCGCGCGACCCGATTCAAATAGCAGATGGACGCAAGGGTGATTCAGCACCTCTCGCGTCACCGTGGGCAGGCCTCGGAGGTCCCAGGTCACGACCCAGAAATGCTCGATGAAATAGGCTAAATCATCGGCAGGAAGGTAGCGCGCGTGGCGGAACTTCCCCACATTCGGCTGCGCCTTCAACAGTCCTCTTGGTTTTCCTGCCCTTGCTCTCATGCATCCGATCCGCGTCGCGTTTCTACAATACCGGGGGCACCTTCAAGCCTATGGTGGAAGAAAGTGAGGAATCATCATGAAGTCACGCACTCGACTCTCGATTCTCGTCTTCGCCGCACTTGGCCTGTCGCTCCTGGCGCAGGTTCCTGCCTCGCCCCATCCTGCCCACAAGGAGATGTCCATGACCCACCACGCCAGCGGCGCGTTTGACGTAAAACTCGCGCCCATGATCGATGAAAAATCACCGGATTCGAGCCTTGGGCGCATGTCCATTGACAAGAAGTTCCATGGCGATTTGGAGGCAAAAAGTTTGGGCCAAATGTTGATGGCGGGTTCGGCCGTGAAGGGCTCCGCCGGATACGTCGCCATGGAGCAAGTCATTGGCAAATTACATGGGCGCAGCGGCAGCTTCGTGCTCCAACACAGTGGCACCATGGCCCGTGGCGAAGCCCACTTAACCGTGACGGTGGTGCCGGACTCGGGCACCGGCGAGCTGGTGGGGCTCGCGGGAACAATGACCATCGACATCAAGGAGGGCAAGCACTTCTATGGCTTCGACTACACGTTGCCTGAAGTCCACTGAGGCCTTCGGGCAGCCCTGAAGAATTCCACCGTTAGACTCATTCCATGCGATGGACGAATGCGAAGCTCAAAGACCTGCAAGCGCGCCTGGCGAGCGCCTACCCTGATGCGAAATGCGCATTGGACCATGCGGATCCATTCCAGCTGGTGGTGGCGACGGTGCTCAGCGCGCAGTGCACGGATTCGCGGGTGAATATCACCACGCCCGCGCTCTTTGGGAAATACCCCGATGCGGCGAGGCTCGCCAAAGGCAAGACTGCGGATGTGGAAGCCCTCGTCAAAAGCACGGGCTTTTTCCGCAATAAGGCAAAAAATTTGTTGGGCCTTGCCAACGCGTTGATGATGCGGCATGGCGGCCAAGTTCCGAACGATGCGGCGCAACTGGCGGCATTGCCGGGCGTGGGGCAAAAGACCGCCAACGTGGTGCTCGCCAACGCTTTTGGTGTGCCCGCCCTGGCGGTGGATACCCACATCTTCCGCGTGGCTAAAAGGTTGGGACTTTCCGAAGCAAACACGCCGGAAAAAGTGGAAGCGGATCTCTGCCGTCTCTTTTTACGTGCTGATTGGATCGAGCTGCACCATCAACTCATCTTTCACGGCCGCAGGTGCTGCGACGCGCGCAAACCCGACTGCGCCCATTGCCCGGTATTCGAGACCTGCCCAACGGGCACGGGCAAGATCGCGGACCCTCATTCAGGATTGACCTTCGCAGTGCAGGAAGCGAGGGATGGAAGCGGCTTCCCCGCGACTCAAAACGCATTCTTGAATACTTCGCCGGAGGCGCCCAAGCGCATCATCTCCCTCGTGCCATCGCTCACGGAGCTGCTGGTCCAATGGGGTCTCGCCTCGCGCCTGGTGGGCCGCACCCGCTACTGCATCGCGCCCAAATGGATTCGCGCCACGGTGCCCGACGTGGGCGGCACCAAGGATCCCAACCTCCAGCGCATCCTGGATCTGAAACCCGATCTCGTGATTCTGGAGAAGGATGAGAATCCGAAATCCATCGCCGATGCGCTCACCGAGGCGGCCATTCCGTGGATGGCCTTGGACATCCGCACGCTGAAAGATTGCATGGCCGCCTGGATATGGCTGGGCGAAAAATTGGGCGCGTTGGATCAGGCCAAGGCCCGCGCCGCGGAATTTAAAATCCTTATCAAACCCAAGCCGCACAAGGGTCCGCGCACGCTCACGCTGGTCTGGAAAGATCCCTGGATCGCCGCCGGGCCGGATACCTACGTGGGCGATCTGGTGCGCCAATCGGGGTTCACGCCCCAAGCGGCCAAGGGATATCCACGACTTTCAGAAGAAGAATTGGACGCCTTAAACCCCGAAGTCATCCTGTTGCCGACAGAGCCATTCCGGTTCACCAAGCGCCATGCCCTAGAGCTGCAAAAGCGCTTTCCAAATGCTCTCGTCCACATCGTTGATGGCCAAGCCATGACTTGGTATCTGAGCCGCACTGAACTTGGGCTTGAGTGCCTCAGGGCTTTACTGAAATGCTAGATCCTTAGCGAGGTCCCAATGTTGATGTTTCTGCCGCCCGTACAGTTCGCCCCCACAGATGCCGCCAAGGATGCCAAGGCGATTGTGGACGAAGTGCAAGCCCGCATGAAGGCCGTGCAGGAGGCTTACACCCTCCACATTTCCTTCGGGAAATCGCGGGCCAGTTTCGACCCGCATCTCAATTCCCTGTTGGAATCCTATGAGACCCGGCTTAAGACCGAGAAGCGCCCCGAGGTCCGCCAATCCTTGCTGCTGGCTCGGCTCTACCTGATGCCCCGCGCTGGAATCAAAGTCACGTCCGAGCTCCGGGAGGAGGCCGCCGCGGAGGTTCCTCCCACCTCGCCAGCCTGGTCCATCGAGCCCGCGCTGCTGCTTTACGCCGCGAGCGCCTTGAAAGATGGGAGGGCCGCTGACGCTTATATCTCCGAAGCTCGCCAGAAACATCCCGATCCCAGGGTGCGGGGCCCCTTGGTCTACAACCAGTTCGAGGAAGGCTTTTCCGGAAAGCAGGAGGCCGTCTGGAAGCCGGCATTGGCAAGGCTCGACGCAGACTATGCGAGCGAGCCATACACCAAGAATGCTCATCGCACCATCGAGTACGCCGCCAAGACGGCCCCAGGAATCGCCGCGCCGGCCTTCAGCCTCGCCAATCTTGAAAATCCCAAAATCACCTTCACGAACGACACCTTCAAGGGCAAATTCCTGCTCATCGATTTCTGGGCCACCTGGTGCGGGCCCTGCCGCCGGGAAATGCCGAAGCTCCACGCCGCCTTCGAAAAATTCAAAGGCAAAGGCCTTCAAGTGCTGAGTCTCAGCTTCGATCAAAAGGCCGAAGACGTGGCACCCTACCGCAAGGATGCGGCCCATTCCATGCCCTGGAATCACGCCTTCGTGGAGGGCGGATTTCAAAGCCCGTTGGCGGTGGCCTTCGGCGTGCGCGGCATCCCCAAGCCGGTGCTGGTGGGCCCGGATGGCAAGATCCTCGCCACCGGGAACGACCTACGCGGCGAGGATCTGGAGAAGACTCTGGAAAAATTTCTAGGAATGCCGTGACTCAGAATCCCGAAACATCTTTACTGGAGTGTTTCCATGAATCGCAACCTGTTGATCCCCGCCCTGGTGAGTCTTTCCTTGATGGCTGGAGAAGGCAAAGACTCAGGCCTGATCCCCAAGGCCCAGCGGCGTGATGTCTCTGCTTTCGGATTCAGTGATGGGTCCAAGAACAGCATGCTCTCGGAGTACCGGGGGAAGGTCGTGGTGGTGGATTTCTGGACCACCTGGTGCCCGCCTTGCCGCCTGTCCCTGCCAGAACTGGCGAACCTCCAACGCCAGGAAGCCAAGGCACCCATCGCGGTGATTCCTATCAATATGGACGAGGACGGTTGGACCGTGGTCAAGCCATTTCTGTGGAAGAACCGAAAAGTGATCGAGGGTTTCCGGGTTTTCATGGCGGGCGTCGGCAAGAACGGGCCCCACGTGCTTGGAGAGGTCGAAGCATTTCCCACCACTTTCATCGTGGATCCGGAGGGGAAGTTGGCGTGGTGGTGGAGCGGGTATGGCCCGCGTCTCGTTGAAGAACGAGTGAATCAAGTTATGAAGGAACTTCCCGCCAACCCCTGATAGGGCCGCCATCCATCTCGCTTTCAGGCTCCGTTCAGTAAATACAGAATAGAGACGGTGAAAACGGCGGAAACGGCTCGGCCTTGATGTTTCACTGACCCGAAACGCCAGAGCTTCATGGCTCGCAGGGTTTCAGGCACCAGCAGGGCATGGCCGGAAACCACGTCCATTTCCACGGGTACACCTTTTTCATCAATAGTCACCCGAAGGACCACGAGCCCCTGCACGAGGGCCGAGCGGGCAGTATCTGGATACTTTGGATTCTCCTGGTGCAAAATATTCATGTCGGCGATGGACAGGGTCGGACCATCACCCTTGGCGCCGCTAAGTGCCCCATTCCCGTGGCTGATTCCGGTTCCGTTTCCATGGCCCGATCCGGTCCCATGGCCCTTTGAAAGTCCGTCCCCTCCTAGGGCCACGGGTAGGGCCGGGTTGGGAGAAGCGAGCATATTTTCTTGGGGTATGGAGGTGGGAAGAATGTCCAAATTGAGGGTGGGCGTTTCCCGGGGCTTGGCCAAGGCCGATTCCAGCAGGCTGGGATCAATCGTCCCGGTGCCGACGTCGCTGTTGGATGAGCCTTGGTCCTGCGGGACCAAGACCGGCGGTTCATCATCGAGGTACACCAGGTGAGTTACCAAGGATGCCGATGGATGCTTCTGCCCCGCTACTTCCTGGTGCATCCAGGCGAATCGGATGCCCAGAAATAAGAGCCCGTAGGTCATCAGGGTCAGTAGAAGGCTCAACCTTCGGGGTTCTGGAGCGATGCCATTCTGGATGGGAAAAAGATCCAGGGTATCCGAGGGCAAAGAGGCGCCTTGCATCGGGCGGTCAGCGTGAGAGGGCAAATCAGTCAATTGTGCCGGGGATGCCTGGATCAATAAACCTGCATTTTGGAAGAGAAGCTTGTGACGCCATGAAAATTGGGTTGAACTGAATGATGTCCATTTGCGGAATATCCATGAAATTGCAGCCGTCCCTCCTTTCCTTTCTTGTGGTTTCAGCTCTCGGCGCGCAGGGCGTTTATCAAAATGCCAACAAGCCGGGCGATGCCATCTGCCCGAGGATCGAGAAGGACAAGGATGAGCGCCTCGCCTTCGGCCAGCGGAACGGAGGCACGCTTGGCGGTGCCGTGGGGGCCAACGCTACGGCAATCCTTAATTACGTCTCCGGGCAGAGGTACTTCCCCCAGGGCGCCCGCAAGAATGTGGGGAGTTTCTCAGCGGTGAGCCAAAAAAACAAGGTCATGAATGTCGCCGAACTCAAGGGCAAGGTGGTGCTGGTGGGCCTCTGGAGCACCTCCTGCGAGCCTTCCGCGAAAATGCTCATGGAGTTCGCGGATCTCTATCCCAAGCGCGAGAAGTTCGGGTTCGAGCTCTTGTCCGTGAATTTCGACGAGGGCGGATGGCGCCAGATCCTTCCCTTCATGACCAAGAACAAGGGATTTTTCGAGGGCGATATGCCCGTCTACATCCCCGGGATCGGAGAACATGGCGTTTCTCAGTTCATGGACGTCGTGAACTCCCTGCCCGCGCTGTTCGTCATTGACCCGGAGGGGAACCTCGCCTCGATCCAACTCGGGTACGAAGCCAAATTCGTCACGAATAGCCTGAAGCGGGTCTTGCTAGAAAAACCCTTAGGCGCCCCGGCTGCGGCGAGTCAGCCTCCCTCTCACTGAATCCGAATTTGCCTTTTAACTGCGGCTCGCCCTGTGTCAAGTACCGGTTTGCCTGCTCCATCCGATCCATACAACAGGATCAAACTCCAGTTAGGAATTCCAGCATCCTCCTCGGTTTTTGAAACCCCAGGATGCGCTTCTGCTCTTTGCCCTCGGCATCCAGCACCAGCACTGTGGGGTAGCTGCCGATCTTGAGTTTTGTGGCGAGATCTAGGCGCACCTTGTCGGTGTCGATGCGCACGGCCACTGCATTTTGCGCGATCCATTTCTGCACTTCAGGATCGGGCCAGGTCTTTTCATCCAACTCGTGGCACTGGGCGCACCACTCGGCGTAGATATCCACCAGCACGACCTTGTGTTCAGCCTTGGCCTTGGCGAGGGCGCCTTCGAGATCCTGGCTTATCCACAGCGACGAAGTGGCTTCGGTTTTCACGGTGCCACCGCGCGGTAGCAGTTGAATGTTCTCGAAGGATTCCACCGCGCGGATTCCCAGCAGCACGCCGAGTGCGAGGGAAAGGAATCCCAATCCCTTAAAGGCGCCTTCGATGAGCCCCTGCGCGGCTTCGAAGGCACCAAACACCGCGGCGCCAATCAAAGCCACGAAGCTCCACAGGGCGAAGTTAGCCCATTCGGGAACGATGTAGCGCAAGCTCCACACCGCGAAGGCCAGCACCACGAGCCCCGTGAACTGCTTGAATTTCGTGAGCCAATTCCCGCTTTTCGGCAGCGCCGCGCTAAAGGTGCCCACCACCACGAAAAGCACGCCCATGCCCAGTGCGAAAACGAAGAGCTGCAGGGCGCCAGAGGCGACATTTCCCTTTTCCGCGATTCTCAATAGCACGGCGCCGATGACGGGCCCGACACAGGGAGCGGAGATGGGCCCCAACACGAGGCCCATGATGAAGGCGCCGCCGTAGCCTTTGCGCTGGCCGTCCCCTTGCAGTTTGGCTTGCAGGGCCGTCGGCAGGCTCAGTTCAAAAGCTCCGAACAGTGAAATAGCCAGGAGCACAAATAGAATCGCAACGGGCACCAAAAAAGCGGGCTTCTGTGCGGCCGCGCCAAAGGCCGCGCCGGTCTTGGCCGCAATGACGCCGAGCAGCGTGTAGGTCACCGCCATGCCGAGCACGAGCATCAGGCTCAGGGCAAGGCCCTTGAGTTTGCCGCCGCCTTTTGCGCCGATGATAGCAATCGTGATGGGAATCATCGGGAAGACACAGGGCGTCAAACTCGCCGCCATGCCCGCGAGAAAGACCACCACGAGGCTCCAAAACAACCCTTGTTCGGGCTCGGGCGCCGGGGCTGACGGGGCCGCATGAGCCACGCTGGCGGGGCTTCCCGCCGCAGATTCAACCACCGGTTTCACGAGTCCCAATTCCGGTATTGCCTCGGGTTTCAAAAGGGGAATCTGGGAAGCCTCCACCTTAAGGCTTTGGGTGGTGGGGGCGAAACAAACGCCACCTTCGCCCTCAGTGCAGGGTTGGTACTTCACCAGCAGTTCCACTGAGCCCTTGAGGCCTTCGCCCTTCAATGGGATGGCCACGTTGAGGTGCCATATGCCGTCGCCCAGCTCATCCTTGCCATCGGTCGGGGGAAGGGGTCCCACCACGAGTTTTCCGGCCGTGCCTGCCTTGGTCTTCACGTCCATGAATTTGGCTTTCAGGTGCGCGCCTTCAGGCACCGTGAGCACCACCTTGCCCCCATGAAATCCGAGTCCCACGCTCTTCACCGGATCGAAGTCCTTCGGGCCCTGGGCGAAGGCGCATACGGAGAACAAGGCAGACACCAGGGGGAGGAACCAAGATCGTAGCTTCATCAAAACTCCTAACCTTTAGGATGCCCGAAGGACGAGGACGTTCCCGCCGGAGGTGCATTAAGCTTGGGGATGGATCTTTCTTCCCTGGCCATTTACCTGTGGTTCGAGCCTCTACTGACTCGTTTTCAAGCTCATCTGAACGCTGAAACGCTGTGCCGGGACTCAGCCCACGACCTTTCCCACAGCCTTCGCGTGGCGCGGTTGGCCCATCGCATCTGCGGGGCAGAGGGCGCCGATGGCGACGTGGCGGTGGCGGCGGCCCTGCTCCACGACCTGGTGTGGGTGCCCAAGAATCACGAGGACTCGCCCCGCACCGCCGAAATGAGCGCTGAAAAGGCGCCGGGGCTTTGCGCGGGCCTGCCGAAGCTGGATGAAAAATCCGTGCGCATTGCGGAATGCATTGGCACCCACAGTTTTTCCGGCGGGGGTGTGGCCGCGAGCCTCGAGGCGCGCATCGTTCAGGATGCGGATCGGCTCGAAGCCCTTGGCGCCATTGGTTTGGCGCGGGTATTCGCTACCGGCGCCAGTTTCGGCGCGGCGCTCTGGCACTCCGGAGATCCCTGGGCGCAAGCGCGCGAATTGGATGACAAGGCCTTCAGTCTGGATCATTTCGAAAAGAAGCTCCTGAAGCTCGCGGCTGGCATGAATACCGCGGCCGCGCGGGAGCTGGCGGTCAGCCGCCAGCAGGTGCTCCTGGGCTATCTCGCGGCCCTCAAGGATGAGCTCGGCTAAGCCTTGATAGGCGGGAATTGCCCGGGGACCTAGACTGTGAAGGTGGATTCCTTCCTGCTCACCCTAAGACGACCCTTCGTGGCGGATCATTTTCATGATCTGCCGGGATTCATCGAGGCGAGGCACGGACACAACTGGGAAATCGCAGCCACCGTCAGCCTGGGGGATGAGGCCCAAACCCTCTCCTTCGAGGCCGCCCTGGACGCCTGGGTTGATGCGGTGGACTACACCCTTCTCAACGAACAAGCCTGGCTCGCGGGCCGCAACCCCACGGCGGAGCTTTTGGCTCAATGGGCCTTCGAACATTTGATCAAAGCCAGCCTGAACCCCGTCTCGGTGCGCGTTCGGGAAAAGGCGAATTACTGGGCCCAAGTGCGCGGCTTCACCTCGCCTAGCCGGAGCGTCGCGTGAAGGCGCGCCAGGGGCTGCGCTACGCGGCGTTGATCACCTTGGTGATCGTGTTGTCAGGGCTCGCGGCCTGCAGCAAGAAGGAGGCGCCCCCGGCTCAAGGTTTCCTTCCGCCGGCCCCGCTCAAGCCCTGGTCCTGCGAGATCCTCAACGGCGTGCTGGTGGTTCAGGGTGAGGTGGATCGGCCCACGGACCTGGTGTTGGAGGGCCGCTCCATCCGCGAGACTCGCCACGCTGATTTCGGCCCCGTGCGCTGGGAAATGTACCGGCCACCCGCCGGCGAGGTGGCGCAATTGCGCACGGCGGAAGGCAAGCTGCTGGCCAGGTGGCGATTCGGCACCCCGCTGCGCAAGGGGGCCAAGGCGGCGATGCCGCCGAGAAAGCAGGGGCGCCTAATGCCTGGGCCGGGGGCCGCGCCTTCGGATGATCCCTTGGAAATCCTTCGGCTCCAGTTGGCCTCGGCCTCTACATCCACAGGGCCCTCGACATCGCCTTCGACATCCATGGGTCTTGTCCTCCCGAGCCCTGTGGAGCCGTCGCCCTTAGCTCCCGTCGCGATCCTGGTACCGGTGATGAAGACGGAATGGGCGCCTTCACCCAAGCGCCGGCCTCTTTCTGAACCCACGAATCCGCGCCTGGTGGGGGATCTGAAAGCTTGGCCTCAGCCCCAGCCCCTTCCCATCCACCCCATGACGCCCACGCCCACATCCACCTCCATGTCGGCGGGCGCTTCGCCTTGGGTCGGCGCGGGAGAAGCTTTCAATCTGGTGCGGGGTCCCAAGGCCTTACAGCAGGGGCTGCGGCGCATGGTGCTGAGTTTCGATGGGGGATCCTCCAACGAATCCGCGGTGGAGATTCTGGATACGTTGCAGGCTCGGGGCGTGCGCACGACGATTTTCCTCACCGGCGCCTTCATCCAGAAATTTCCCGAACTGGTTCGCCGCATGGCGCGGGAAGGCCACGACCTGGGGAACCACACCATGAATCATCCCCATTTCGCGCCGGGCATGAAACGCGATGCGCGGTGGACGAAGGAGCGCTTTCAGAACGAGCTACTTTCCGCGGATCGCGCCCTCGTCCAGGTGTTGGGCCGCCCCATGGATCCCTATTGGCGCGCGCCCTATGGCGAGCAGACCAAGGAATTGCGAGAATGGGCCGAAGAGATCGGGTTCCGCCACGTGGGCTGGAGCGAGGGCGCCGACGCGCTGGATTGGGCCACCCCCAACGAGAAGCGCATTTATCGCAGCGGCGATGCGGTGCTGGAAAGGCTCCACGCAAGGCTCTCCAAGCGGGACGCCGATGGCCTCATTGTGCTCATGCACCTGGGCAGCGGACGTCAGGAGACGGATCGCCCTTCAAAAAACTTGGGCGCCTTCATGGACCGCGCCCAGAAAGAAGGCTGGCACTTCGTGAAGGTCGGCGACTACCTGCAAGAGCTGCACAAACCTGCCTGGGACCCGACCGCGCGGCTGGCCTTGATCGAACAGCGAGGCGGCGGTTCTGCGGGCCGGGCTGCCTTGAAAAAATAGCGCGCGGCTGAGCCTCAGATACACTCAATCGGTACTCATGGAGATCATTTGAAGGGTCTGGGTCCGATCGTGGCGAAAGCGGTGGCGTCGGTGTTTGCGCTGATCCTGCTGTTGTCTCTGCTGAGCTGGTTTCCCAAGGACCCCATGCCCTTCTCGTCGGGCAACCTGGGACAGCCTCTGCACAACCTCTGCGGCATTCTCGGCGCCATTCTGGCGGGCACCTTGATGACGCTGGTGGGCTACGGCGCCTGGCTCATCCCCGTCTACATCCTGTGGGAATGCTGGGTTCCGGCGACGGAGGATGAGGACGCGAAATGGCTGGCGCGCTTTGCGCCCAGGCTTGCCTGGATGTCCTTGGCCTTCGTGGTGTGGACATCCTTCGGGGCCTTGGGCATCCGCACGATTCCCCTTGGGGATGGCCAGAGTCCCATGGACCAGCGCTGGGGCGGCTGGCTGGGTTCGACCCTTTACCCGCCCCTCCACCGCTTGATGGGATGGGGCCTCCCCATCGTGCTGCTCCTGCTCTTCCTCCTTTCGGCCCTGATCCTCGCGCCGGTGCTCACCCGCGCGGTGGCGTCGCTGCTGGCCAGGTGGATGGGCGAGAAGGCCTGGCCCCTGCTGAAACCGCTGCCCATGCGGGGCGCCAAGGGCGTGCACACCGGCGTGCGGGGCTTCATCGGCATGGTGAAACGGCCCTTCCTGAAAACCGAGGGCATGGAGCACATGGCGGATTTCGACGTGGAGGATGCCCGGCAGCTGGCCTTCATCGCCGAGCAGCAGCGCCTCCTGGAGGAACAATCCGCGGCCCTGTCCAGGGCCGAGCGGGAATCATCCGAGTTCCGCCGCCAGCACCCTCAGATTCCACAAGAGCTGTCTTATCCCGTCATCCATTCGGTGAATTTGGATGGCATGGACGTGTCGCCTTCGGATCTGTTGACGGTGCATCCTACGCAGCGCTTAAGCCAGCCCGTGCAGCCCGCCCTGCTCCGGAATCTGCCACCCCAGTCCCCGGCCAAGAAACCGCTGATGCAGCCCCGCACGGTGACCGATAAATACGGCCGCGTATCGGAGCAGCAGCCGCTACCCATGATGGAGCCGACCCCCTCTAAACCGCTCCCGGAGCCCGTCCCCACCATCCGGTCCATGCAGGTTTCGGGCACCGCCAAGAACGTTCCTGAGTCCATCGCGGACCGCATTGAGCTGCCGCCTCGGAGGTTGTTCGATCCCCCGGCGATGCACCAGCGCCTCGATCCTAGTGAGCTGGAGGCTACCCGGGAGCTCATCGGCCAGAAGCTCACCGAGTTCAAGGTGAAGGGCCTGATGGTGGGCATGCAGCCGGGCCCCGTGGTGACCGTGTACGAGTTCCAGCCGGATCCCGGCGTGCCCTTGGCGAAGGTCCTGGGCATGGAAGAAGACCTCGCCCTCGCGCTGAAAGCCGAAGCCGTGCGCATTGATCGCATCCCCGGCAAGAACCTTGTGGGCATCGAAGTGCCCAACACCCACCGCGAAGTCATCACCTTCCGCGAGGTGCTGGATTCCCCCGCCTTCCGCGACCCCCGCAGCAAGGATGGCGCGTCTTTGCTGGCGCTGGCCATGGGCAAGGACATCGCGGGCAACCCCATCGTCGCGGATCTCGCGCGCATGCCCCACCTGCTCATCGGCGGCAGCACAGGCAGCGGCAAGAGCGTGGGCGTGAACGCCATGATCTGCTCCATCCTCATGCGGGCCCTGCCCCACGAAGTGAAGCTCATTCTGGTGGATCCCAAGATGGTGGAATTGGGCGTCTACGAGGACATTCCGCATCTCTGGGCGCCGGTGGTCACGGACATGAAGGAGGCCGGCCGCGTGCTCAAGTGGGTCGTGGCGCAGATGGAGGATCGCTATCGCCGCCTCGCGCTCTTGAGTGTGCGCAACCTCGAACAGTTCAACGCCAAGATCAAGGAACACGGCGGCGTCATTGATCTCGGCGATCGCACGCCCAATCCGCGCTGGCTGGACCGTCCCACGGTGCTGGAGCCGCTGCCCTTCGTGGTGGTGGTCATCGACGAACTGGCGGACCTCATGATGGTGGCCCGCGCCGAGGTGGAAGACAGCATCGCGCGCATCGCGCAGAAGGCCCGGGCGGTGGGCATCCATCTGGTGCTCGCCACCCAGCGGCCCTCCGTGGATATCGTCACCGGCGTCATCAAGGCCAACCTGCCATCGCGCCTCAGCTACCGGGTGAATACGAAGATTGATTCCCGCACCATTCTCGACAGCAGCGGCGGCGAGCAGCTTCTGGGGAAGGGCGATGCGCTTTTTCTGGGGCCCGGCAGCGCCCGGCCCCGGCGCATCCACGCGCCCTACCTCACCGAAGAGGAAACCCTAGGCCTGGTGGAATGGCTCAAGGAACGCGGCCGCCCGGACTACAACAAAGCCCTGATCAACGCCATGGAAACCGATGAGGAATCCCCAAGCGAAGAAGGCGGCGAACCCTCCGCGGGGGGGGATAGCGACATCTACCTCCGTGCCGTCGCAGTGGTGCGTCGCGAGCGCAAAGCCAGCACCAGCCTACTTCAACGCAAACTGAACATCGGGTACGGCCGCGCCGCGCGCATCATCGACCGCATGGAGGAGGAGGGCATCGTGGGCCCCGATCGCGGCGCGGGGAAACCTAGAGAAGTGCTGGTGGGGGAGGAGTAGGCCGATCTAATTATCGGCATCGCTCAGCCCAAAACTCACCAACCGTCGAAAAGCTGGGACACAGAGAAAAGTCGGAGAACACAGAGGCAGTCGTGCGGCCGTAATCCTGCGTTTCCGTGTTCTTCCGGGAGATTTCCGCGCCTTCCGTGTTCCCCTTTTTTAGCTGTGGCAAACCGATAATCCGGTAGTCCGATTTTCTTGGGGACTTGATTCCGTCTATTCCGTCGGCGTGCCGCTGGTGGCTTCTTCGGGCTTGAGCCGTCTTGGGGTGCGCCAGGTGCTGCGCTGGTCCAGGGGCGCTTGGCCCGTGGCGTGGCAACCCATGCAGGACTCGAGATTGGGATTTTTTCCGCGCCAATAAACCGAGGCTTGACCGCCAGTCTCGCCGCGCTTGGCTTCGGGGACCCGGGGCCAGTAGTAGGTGAGGCTGGGCTTGCCGTTGGCCAGGGTTTCCAGCATGTAGAGCGGCCCGCTCTCGAAGCTCGGTCGCCCCCAGCGATCTTCGAGGCTGCTCATGACCGCGTAGGCGCCAGGCGGCAGGGGTTTGCCCGCGCGGTAGGCATCCGAGCCGGAAGGTGTCACCCAAACGCGGATCCACCTATTGCCGTGGGTGGTGGATCGAACGGGCTCAGATTGAATGGGCTCGAGGCTGCCAAAATCGAGGGCGCGGACGGGCACTTCCGTTTCTGGATCCGCGGGTTCTGCCGATGCGATGGGGGCTGCTTGGGAGGGCGCGGTGGCATGGTCAGGGTGGCCCATCTTTCCACCGTAGAAGCCCGCCAACAGCGAGGTTCCACACCAGAGCAGGCCGAAGAATAGGGACAGCAACCCTAGGCCCTGATGTTCCAGTCGCCTGCGATGGCAGGCCCACAGCGTGGCAACCCCCAGCACGAGAGAGGCGATCGCGGCCATCTGATGCTTCCAGATAGTCACTTGCAGCCATTGATCGGCGGTGGGTTTCAGCAGCCGGGGCACGAGGTATCCGCCCGCCGGGATGAGTCCCAGGCTGCGGGCCCAAAGCCAGCCGCTGAGCATCGCCACCGACAATCCAATGACGCCGACCAGGGCGAGATAGCGGCAGGTGATCCACCACGGCTTGATGCCGCGGCCAGGCCGCTGGGCTGCCACCAACGCCAGGGGAAGCAATATCGCCACGCCCATGGGGAGGTGGACCAGCATGGGGTGTTTGAGGGCCAAGTATTCGAGCATCACGGACGAGTTTGCCAGCGGATGGTCCAAAGGGCATCCGAAAGCTGCCACAATCCTGCCCATGCGATCCCATCTTTTGAAACAGGTCCAGGAGGCCTTGGAGCTCAAGCGGCATTTTTTCGAGGCTGAAGTGGACCATGTGATGGCTCAAGCCGACGACATGGCGGAGCGCCTTCGGCGGGGCTGCAAGATCATGGTCTGCGGCAATGGTGGCAGCGCCGCCGATGCCCAGCATCTGGCCGCTGAGTTATCCGGGCGCTACCTGAAGGAGCGCAGAGCCTTGGCGGGCGTCTCCCTCACCACCGACACCTCGGCGCTGACCGCCATCGGCAACGACTACGGCTTCGATTTCATTTTCTCCCGCCAGGTGGAGGCCCTGGGTCGGCCGGGGGATCTGCTCATCGCCATCTCAACGTCGGGCAACAGCGCCAATATCATCAGAGCCGTGGAATCTGCCAAGCACCTGGGTGTGCGAAGCCTGGGCCTGCTGGGACGGGATGGCGGCAAACTAAAAGCCCTGGTGGATGATGCCCTGGTGGTGCCATCCACTGTTACCGCGCGCATCCAGGAAGTGCACCAGATGGTCTACCACTTCTGGTGTGAACTCTTAGATGAGCGCTTCGAGCGATGATCAGATAACCATGCGACGCCTCCTCCATGCCCTCCTGCTGGTTTCCGCCGTGGCCCTCGCCCGGGGAGGTCCCGGCCTAGCCGCCCAGAACTCCCCGCCGCCGCAGATCTACCGTTGGAAGGATTCCAGAGGAAGGCTCTACATCACCACCACGCCGCCCCCACCCGGGGCCACGGTGATCGGCCTTCCTCCAGAAAAGAACACCAAGGCACCTGACCTTCCCAAACCCATCTCGAGGCCAGGTCCGGTGAACGTCACGACCCTTCCCAACCAATCCCTCTCGGAATCCCAGCGGGGTTTTTGGGAGATCCTGGCTCAGAGTCTGGGCGAGGCCCGGGAAAAAGGGGATCGGCAGGCCTTGGAGGCCGCGGCGGATAGCCTCTTTCAAGATAGTTTCTGGGGAAACAATCTGTGGGTGCTTCCGGCCCTGCCCGTGGCTTCCCTGCTCTTGCTTATGCTGCTGGGCTGGTTCCTGGCCTCCAACATGAAGGGCCTCGCGAAGGTCCTCGTCATGGTGCTCTTCACTGTTCTTGGCTTCGCCGCCGCCCAGCTCACCTTGGCCAAATTCGTGTACAAGGCCCAGGCCCAGCGCCTGACCGGAAACTTAATGCTGCTCCAACTGAATCTCGGCGGCGGGAAGACCCTGTCTCCGGTTCACAAAGAAGAACTCGACGTGCGGCTGCGGGCCTTGGAGGAAGGCACTTCGCCCACCGCCTTGCCCTGGAAATTCGCGCGGGACGCGAAGGCCATGAAAGACTGGCTGCGGCAGATGATGGTGGACCCCTGAGGGTCGCGCTGCTTCCGCATCACACGCGGTTCCGCGCAAGCGCCAAGGCGGAGCCCATCGGGCTCTATCTTCACCTGCCCTTCTGCAAGGACCGCTGCACCTATTGTTCCTTCGTCACCACCCGGGATGACTCGCTGCAGCCCGCCACCGTGGCCCAGCTGGTGTCGCAGGTGCAGGACTGGGGCAAGATCCTGGGCCATCCGAAAGTGGACACCCTTTACCTGGGGGGCGGGACGCCCTCCCTCATGAGCCTCGAAGAATTAGGCGCGCTTACCGAATCCGTTCACCAGGCCTTCGATCTCTCGCCCCTCGCCGAAGCCACGCTGGAGGCCAATCCCGGAACGGTGGACCTGGCTTGGCTGAGAGGTGCGCGGCGGCTGGGTTGGGACCGCATCAGTCTCGGCGTGCAGACCCTGGACGATGAATTGCTGCGGCGGCTGGGGCGCATCCACGATGGCGCAGCGGCCCTGGAAGCCCTGGAACTGGCCGGGGAAGCGGGTTTTCAGCGGCGCAGCGGGGATCTCATGGTGGGCATCCCCGGCCAAGATCTGACGCGCGTGATAAATGACGCTCAGGCGATGGTGGCGACTGGTCTTGAACACATGAGCATCTACCTATTGGATCTGGATAAGAACTGCCCCCTCAAGGCGGACGTGGACGCGGGGCGATTGGCGCTGCCCTCCGAAGATGAGGTGGCCACGGTCTTCGAGGCGCTGCAAATCGAATTGCCGCGCCTGGGCCTTGCGCCCTACGAGATCAACAACTACGCCAAGCCGGGCGCCGAATCGAAGCACAATTCCCGCTATTGGGAGCGGCGCCCGTACCTGGGCATCGGCCCCAGCGCCGCGTCTCAGCTGGGCCCTTTCCGTTGGACCGAGGAAGGCAACATCCCCGCCTGGGCCGAGGGCCGGGCGGGCGTCGAGATCCAG
>JANXXC010000025.1 GCA_025350765.1 Holophagaceae bacterium
CGATCCTCGTTGCCTTCGCGCTGGCGGGCTTGGGGCTCATCGGTAAATGGGTTGCGGGTTTCGGTGGCGGCAAGGGACTGCGCCATTCCGTCATTGGCTGGGGCATGGTGCCCCGGGGCGAAGTGGGCCTCATTTTCGTGGCGACGGGGGCCCATCTGATGATCCAGGGACAACCGCTACTCAGCGCGGAAATCCAGGCCGCCGTCCTCGGCGCCATTCTGCTCACCACCATGGCGGGCCCTATCGGATTGGCGCGGGCGCTCCGTGCAAGGGACTGACTCCGGTTCTCACTCACAGAGAAAACGGTTCCTCGCTCGATTCCAGGAAGCAATGGAGGCCCCACCCCGCCGGAGAAGTGGGGTGTGGCCAGGGGAGAAGCTGGCCTGAATAAATAAATTCAGTGAAACGATCGTTTCATGTAACACTTGTTTCATGACCGATCGACGTAACGAACTCATGGATGCCTGCCTCGCCTACTTCCTGGCTCACGGAGTGGCGAACCTTTCGCTCAGGCCCCTCGGGGAGGCAGTAGGCAGCAGCGCCCGGCTCCTGATCTACCATTTCGGTTCCAAGGAAGGGCTCATCACCGCCGTGATGGAGGAGATCCAGGCGCGGGTGCAGGCTTCCTTTTCCGTCGCCGCCGATAAGGCTGCTTCGGATGCAGGGCCCATGGCGGTCTTCTGGGCCTGGACGACCCACCCCGACAACCTGCCCTACGCACGTTTGCTCTATGAGATTCAAGTGTTAGCGCTGAGGAACCCTGAGGCATACGGGGCCTACCTAGAAGGCAGCTCTTCGGGTTGGATGGCCCTGATATTGGCCAGCATGCCCCCATCTCCGGAAGCTCTTTCGAAGGCCACCCTCTGCGCCGCGCTGATTGACGGCCTCCTCCTTGAATTCCTGGCCACGGGGGATCTGCGCCGCACCACGGCCGCCCTGGAATTGTTTTCCCGGCTCCTGCAGAGCCAACCTTCCCCGCCTGCCACCACCCATAAAAAAAGGGAACGCCGATGATCACTCCTACCACTGATCCCATGCTTTTCTCCGGGGCTGACCCCTTATCTCCGGGGCTGCTCGCCTCCCGCAAGCACACGCTCGGCCTCCTCGGCATCGTGACGGGTTTGGTGCTGCTTGGCATCCTCCGCAACCAGCATCCGGAGAAGCCCGGAGAAGTCCTCAGCTTCACGACCATGCTCATCATGTATGGAGTGGGTATTGGCATGCAGCTACTTTCGGGTCCGCTTTGTCCAGGCGGGCATGAAGCGCCGGGGAAGGACCATCACTGAATTTCTGAAGGGGGACTGGACAGGGCCTTCCAGCCTGGGGAAGGACAGCCTCTACGCGATCCTCGCCATGGGGATTGTCCTTGGTACCGGCGTAATCCTCCAAAGGCTCCTCAGCAACTATCATCCCGACACCTCTTTTCTGATGCCGAGGGGAATGCTGCTCTCCACCCTCTGGGTGGGAGTGTCTCTGGCTGCGGGGGTGTGCGAAGAGATCGTCTTCCGGGGCTACCTTCAGCGCCAGCTCACCGCCATGACGGGGCACACTGGGATCGCGATCCTGCTCCAGGCCATCATCTTCGGCGTGGGCCATGGGTACCAAGGATGGAAGCCGATGATCACCATTTCTGCGGTGGGGTTCATCCTCGGGGTGCTGGCCTGGTGGCGGGGCAACCTCCGCGCAGGAATGATCGCCCATACCGCGCTGGATCTGCTGGCGGGACTCGTCCGATAGTCCCAACTAAAGAAACGGCCTTGGGGTCGCCTCGCAAGAATCGGCGCCATGCACGTTGGGTCAGCGCCCATCTGTGCAATCTGCGGAATCTGTGGTTTCAGTTTTCGAGCTTGAATTCAACTCCCCGAGAACCGATCCGTAGCCGCCACCAGGGCCTTGGAGATGCCCGTCTCCATGGCGCTGTGGCCTGAGTCGGGGACGATGATGAGTTCGGCTTCGGGCCAGGCGTGGTGGAGATCCCAGGCGTTCTTCATAGGGCAGACCATGTCATAGCGCCCCTGGATGATGGCGCAGGGGATGTGGCGGAGCTTCACGACGTCCCGCAGTAGCTGATCCTCCCTTTCGAGGAATCCCTTGTTCACGAAGTAGTGGCACTCGATGCGCGCGAAGGCCAGGGCGCTGTCGTCCTCACCGTAGCCCGCCGCGAAGGCTGCATCCGGCAAAAGTTTGCTGGTGGCGCCTTCCCAGATACTCCAGGCCTTGGCGGCGGGAAGATTCACCTCCGGGTCCTCGCTGAACAACCGCTTGGCGTAGGCCGCCACCAAGTCTCCGCGCTCCGCCTCAGGAATGGGGGCCAGGTAGCCCTCCCAGGCATCCGGGAAGACCTGCGAGACGCCACCCCCCCGGTAGAACCAATCAATCTCCGCCTCTCGCACCATGAAGATGCCCCGCAGCACCATCGCGGTGACCCGGTCCGGATATCTTTCCGCGTAGGCCAAGGCCAGCGTCGAACCCCAGGAACCGCCGAAGACCTGCCAGCGAGGGACGTCCAGGTGGATGCGCAGCCTCTCGATGTCCTCCACCAGATCCCAGGTGGTGTTCTCTCGGATCTCCGCGTAGGGCTTGCTTTGCCCGCAGCCCCGCTGGTCCAGCAGGATGATGCGGTACTTCTCTGGGTCGAAGTAGCGGCGATGCTTGGGACTCGTTCCGCCGCCGGGGCCGCCATGCAGAAAGATCACCGGTTTGCCCTTTGGATGTCCGCTCTCTTCGAAGTAAAGATCGTGCAGGTCCGAGACCTTCAACCGGCCCGTGGCATAGGCTTCCATGGGCGGATAAAGCCAGCTCAAAGGATCTTTGCGAAGGGACATGGGGGCTCCATCAAACAAACGTGGACAGAATGCCATTGCTCAGCAGCATCCCGCGTTCCGATAGGCGAAGCCGGCTTCCTTCGCGGATGACCAGGCCCTCCCGCTCGAAGGGCTCCAACTGGGCCTCCCAGGCGTCCATTAATGGCAATAGATTTTTGGACTCCGCGGTTTCGCGCAAAGCCTTCCAATCCACGCCACGGTGCAGCCTCAGGCCTAGCATCGGAATTTCCGCCAGTTCCTCGGCGGCATCCATTTCCTGGATCTCGACGCCCGCCCGGCCC
>JANXXC010000038.1 GCA_025350765.1 Holophagaceae bacterium
CCCGCATACACCGTTCTGAAGCCTTATTTTGCCACTGCCCTGGCGACCGACGTTGCTAAACAAACCCTGATCCAGACCTTGCTGGGCGCCAATAACACCAGCATCACCTCACCCCGCACCTCCATCCCGAATCTGGCCTCGGTGCTGGGTGACATCGTGGACAGTACCCCCGACGTGGCCGAGTACGATCTCAACGACGCCTCCATTGTGGCGGGCCTTTCTGCCGCGAGTCCCTATCTCAGCAGCAAGGTTCCGACCCCCCTCACCCCGGATGTCCATTTCCGCCTCATCTTTGTGGGGGATAACCTGGGCTTCCTGCACGCCTTCGGTGAGATCACCCTCAACAAGCTGAGCAATGCCGCGGATCCCTCTTCCAAAAAAGTCACCACTGGCTGGGTGGACGAGCTGTGGTCCTACTACCCCACGGATTTCTTAAAGAATCCGGACTACTACAACACCAAAACGAATCCCCACCGTTTCGCGGTGGATGGATCTCCCCTCGTCTATCATTTGGACCTTCCGAAGACTGGGGACATCAGTGGGGATGGCAAAGTCAATAACGGGGAGCGGGCGCTGGTGATCTTCGGCCTCCGCAAGGGCGGACGCAGCTACTACGCTCTGGATATCCGTGATCCCTTCACGCCCAAATTGGGGCCCAACGGAACCAACGCATCGGCCTCGAATCTGGGCTGGGCCCTGGTGCCTGATGAATCCGCTATTTTCGACCCGGCCCGCATCGAGACCGGCCAAAGCGCGGCCGTTGTTTCCGGTGTTCTTGGCAAGATGGGCTTCTCTTCCTCTATCCCGGCGGTGGGCCGGGCCATCTATGGCGCCACCCCCAAACTCCGGGATATCGTCTTCCTGGGTGGTGGCTACAGCACCCCCGAAGTTGAAGCTCAATTCCCTGGCGGGGGAGGTCCCACTCTCCTGGGCCGTTCCGCCTGGGCCTTGGATGTCCCCACGGGCAACGTCCTGGGACTTTGGGATCTAGGAAACACCGCTGGCATGGGTCCCGTGGCCGCAGGTGTGGTGCCCTTTGAGTTCTTCCCCAATTCCGGACTCGTTCAGCGCGCCTATTTCAACGACCTGTACGGTGGGCTCTGGGCCTTGGGTAGCGCGCAGCTTCAAGTGAATACGGCTCCGCCCAATTTCGGAGGTTTCCGCCTGGATTCCAGTGCTCTGGATCGTTGGACCAGCGATGGCTCCCGCAGTCCCGCCTCCCTAGTCGTGCGAAAGATCTACAGCCTGCCAAAGAACAACGGCCTTCTCAGCACCTTGCCGGCACCTTTCAGGACAGCTAATTTTCCAATTACAAGGGACCAGGCGCCGACAATCACGCCCGCCGTGGTAGGCATCGCGCTGGAGAGCGGGGATCGGTATAACCCCGTGGACCGGGCCTATGGAGTGGGTAACCTCAAACCCACCCAACACCGCCTGACTGTAATTTGGGACCGCCAGGATAGTGAGCTCCTGGGACTCAACCCCGGCGGTATTACTGATACCCGACTGGTGGACATGACGGGTCAATCCACCGTCGGTGCTCCCATCATCACGCCGGGCGACTCTGCCTATTATCTGAAGGCCCAAAATCCGAATGACAAGGTGGGCTACTTCATCAATTTCCCGACCGCCAGCGATCCTGCCTTTACAACCAAGGGCATTTCCCAGCCCATCGTTTTGTCCTATGTGCTGCTCTTCTCCTACTTCACCCCCACTGCCTTTGATCCTTGTGTGGGTGCGCTGGGTGTGACCATTTCCAATCGAGTTTGCAACGTAGTCCTGCCGGTCGTCAGCATCGCCGATGTCTCGGCCGTGAGCACCGTCTGCAAGAGCGGCGTCACCATTGCCTGGTACGGCGTCGCCTCCGACTTCGTCGCCAAGAACAACATCGCCGCCCTTCAGGGGGGAAATCTCCCCACCGGTGGTGCACCTCCTCCGGGGGGCGGAAAAGCCACGATCGTTTCCATCCAGACCATCACCGGTAACCAGGGCGGGCGTTTCCCCAAGCCCAGGGTCTGGCGCGTCGTCCGCTGATTGATTTCACTTTCAGTGCTGTCCATCGGGGCCCTTCGGGGCCCCGGTTTTTAGTAGTACCTAGGGGATGAGCACTACTTTTTTGCTCATTCCCTAAGGGATCCTTATGCCGACCAAAGGGCGGCGTGTGTGAAGCTGGATCTGCATGACCAAGCCTCTCGAACTCAAGCCCAAGAAATCCTTCGGCCAGCACTTCCTGGTGCGGCGCGAAGCCATCGGTGCCATCGCGGCGGAAACCCTGCGCTGCCCGGCTCCCATCTTGCTGGAAATTGGTCCCGGGGGCGGAGCCATCACAGGTCCCTTGTTAGAGGATGGTCGGCCCCTTTTTGCCCTTGAACTCGATGAGGAGGCTGGGGCGGTGCTGAGGGAGCGCTTCTCGGCCGCCGGGAATTTTCACCTGGTGATGGGCGATGCCACAGCGCTACCCATGCCGGATCCCGGCCCTTTCGCCATCGCTGGAAACCTGCCCTACAACGCGGCGACGGCCATCCTCACCCGGTTTTTGGTCGAGGACATTCCCTGGCAAAAGATGGTGCTGATGTTCCAGCTCGAGGTGGGCCAGAAGCTCATGGGCAAGCCCTCGGAAAAGAACTACGGACCCCTGTCCGTGCTCGCGCAGCTCAGCACCCGCATGACGAGATTGATGAAGCTGGGGCCCCAGGCCTTCGCGCCGCCGCCCAAGGTGGATTCCATCGTGCTCACCTTCGAGCCTCGGGAAGGCACGCCACCATTGGCTTTGCGAAGACCTTTCCTGAGCTGGCTCCACCACGGTTTCAACCATCGGCGCAAAACACTGACAAACAACTGGGCGGGAATTTATTCACCGGAGGTGGTGCGTGCCATCCTGGAACACCAGGGCCTCAACCCCGCCATCCGCGCGGAAGCCCTTACGCCGGAGCAGTGCTGGCGGCTTTTCACGGCCTTTGAAGTGGCCGAAAGGATTCCTTCTTGATCCACCTCCCCTCGTCCCGAAACGCGCCGCCCTTCGAGGGCTGGGATCAGCCTCCGGCGCCTGGAGACTTACGCCTGGTGCCCATTGGCGGTCTGGGCGAATTCGGGATGAACGCTTTGGCGGTGCACAGCGCTGATGGTCTGATACTCATTGATTGCGGCCTACTTTTCCCCTCGGAGGACCAACCGGGCATTGATCGCATCGTCCCGGACTTCGCCTACCTGGAACCCTTCGCGGACAAAGTGCTCGCGGTGCTGCTCACCCACGGACATGAGGATCACATCGGCGCGCTGCCCTATTTCCTGCGCCGCTGGCCCGTGCCGGTCTATGGCACGGCATTCACGCTAGGACTCGTCGCCGGGAAATGCCGCGAGCACGATATCCCCACCGAGGACATTCTGCGGGAGGTGCATGACTTTGATCGCCGCACCGTAGGGCCCTTCGAGGCCGAGTGGATCCCCGTCACCCACAGCATTCCCGACGCCTGCGCCATCGCTTTGCGCACGGTGGGAGGTACCGTTGTCCACAGCGGTGATTTCAAACTGGATCCGAAGCCCATCGATGGGCGGCTCACGGGCATCGCCCGCTTGCAGGCCCTCGGGGAAGAGGGGGTGCGCATGTTGCTTTCCGATTCCACGAACGTGATGCAGAAGGAGCCCACGCCTTCGGAATCCATCTGTGCCTTGGGTCTCCGGGATGCCCTCAACACCACCAAGGGCCGCCTGGTGGTGGCGACCTTCTCCTCCAACATCCATCGCCTGCAGACTCTCGTGGACCTGGCCTATGAATCGGGCCGGAGCGTCTGCATGGTGGGCCGGTCCCTGGAACGAAACCTGGAGCTGGCGCGGTCCTTAGGGCGCTTCAAGCTGCCAGATGACATCCTGGTGAAGCCCGCCGATGCCCATCGCTACCAACCTCACGAACTAGTGCTGGCCTGCACTGGCAGTCAGGGCGAACCCCAAAGCGGACTCATGCGCATCCTGCGGGGCGAGGTGAAGAATCTGAGCCTCGGCGCGGGTGATCGACTCATCCTTAGCGCGCGGCCCATTCCCGGCAACGAAGTAGGCGTGTCAAGGCTGCTGGACATGGCGGCGCGCCTGGGGGTGGAGACGAGCCTGGATGGCATCGGTCCCATCCACGCCACGGGCCATGGCCATCGTCCTGACCTGCGGGCCATGATGGAAACCCTCCGGCCCGAGCACGTGGTGCCTGTGCATGGGACCTTCCGCAATCTCCAGGCCCATGGGGCGTTGGCCCAGAACGTGGGCTGGCCGCCGGAACGGGTCCACTTGCTCGACGGGGGCACCTGCCTGGTGTTGGGGAAAGATGGAGCGGTTCGTAATTCCGGCCAAGTACCGGTTGGACGCTGTTTTATTGACGAAGGCGTGGAGCACAGCGTGGACGCCCGGGTGATCCACGACCGACTGATCCTTCAGGAGGATGGTGTCATCTTCGCCACGCTGATGCTGGATCCGTCGGGCGAAAGGGTCGGTGAGCCCTCCATTATGAGCCGTGGCTTCGTGATGCTGTCGGATGACGAACCCTATGGCGAGCTGCTGGGCGCGGTGCTGACCAAGACCTTCGATGAAGCGCCGCCCTCCATCCGCAAGGATCGGGATGCCCTCAAAGAGCTACTGCGCCAGTCCCTGCGGCGCGTTATCCGGAAGACCACCCAGACCCGGCCTCTGGTGGTGCCGGTGTTGCTGGAGGCGCCGGCGGAAAGCTAAGGGGCCGTTACGGAATAACCCTTCACCGTTTAGAGATTCCGTTACGGCCCCTTATGCCGGGCGGCGCTAGCGAAGGGATAGGTTATTTTGTTACGACGGCTAATCAGGCAAGCATGGCCTCGGCCAAATCAATGCTTGCACGGTAATCATGTAAGACTAGTCTTGAACTAGAGGCTATTGAATTGATCGCATCCTTCGGTGACAGGGCCACAGAAGCCCTTTTCAATGGTCGGCCCGCGAAAGAATTCAGGAAATATCCAGCCACCATCATCAAGGCCACCCTCAGGAAGCTCGACATGCTCAACGCCGCGATGAATCTCGGCGATCTCCGTTCCCCTCCGGGAAATCAACTCGAAGCGCTGAGGGGAGACCGGGTGGGATTCCACAGCATTCGCGTGAACGACCAATGGCGGGTCATCTTCCGATGGGAAGGGGCCGAGGCCTTTGAAATTGAGATCGCCGATTACCACTAACTCCCAGGTGACACTATGCTTCCCACCCATCGCACGCCTACGCACCCCGGCGAAATTCTTCTGGATGAATTTCTCTCTCCGCTCGGAATCACCCAAGTGGGCTTGGCCGCGCATATCCAGGTCCCGACTCAGCGAGTCAACGAGTTGGTGCGGGGAAAGCGCGGGGTCACGCCGGACACCGCATGGCTCCTCGGCCAAGCCCTTGGGACAACCCCAGAATTCTGGTTGAATCTTCAGTCGGCCTACGACCTCGCCCAAAGCCGCCCGCTTCGCCACATCCGGACCCTGCGAAAAGCTGGATAGGGGACCGCCTGGGCCAGAGGAACGGGCCTAGTTCAGGCGCCGCTGTCGGCCTTCCTTCACGGCTTCTCGGATGCCTTCGCGGATGGTCTTCTGCAGATCGTCCACCAAGAGGATGAGGCGCACCTGCTGGGCGGGGCTGAGCTGGGTCCGGATGTCGTCCTCGAATTTCAATTTGAGATCCTGCTGCTGCCGACGCTGTTCCATGAATTGATCCAACAAGGGCTTCAATCGCGCGTTCTTGTCGTCTTCACCGCCGGGGCCTATGAGGATTTGATTGAAGCGGCCGCGAAGCTGGCCCATGGCATGGGCGCGTTGGAGGAAGTCACGGTCATAGACCGACCAGCGCTGGGCGATGGTCTTGGCCTGGTCTTCCGGCAGCCCCAAGGTCTGAACAATGCGCTGGGTTCGGAGCGTCATGAGCCAAGGCGCGGCCGCGGCAGCGTCCATGGCCTGCGCCTCATCCCGGCGCGGGCGCGGCGCCCCCTGCTGCGCGAAAGCCGCTCCGCCCAGTGCCAAGCTCATCAGAATGAATTTCCTCACATCCCCTCCTGCCGCAATCTCTCAGTCTCGCAATCCCTCATTGTCCTTTTCGAACCTTGTCCGCGAGGCGCTGGAGTTCCTCGGGGCTCATGTTCTGGATCTGGACCATCACGTCATCGTTTTCCTGGAAGGGTGCGTCGGCTACCGGCAATTCCTTGGCGGGCTCGATGTCTTGCGTCTTGGCTTCTACCAGCGGTGCGCGGTTGGCTTTGCCGACCCAGAATCCACCGGCGCCGATGACCAGCATGAGGGCCGCGGCGGCGGCCCATAGGGCGGGCGCGGGGCGATGGCGGACCACAAGTTTGGTCGGCAGTTTGCGCAGAACCCGGCCGGGCAAGGCTTGGAAATAGCCCGCTGGGGCGGTGGCCGAAGGCGCCTCTTCCTGGGCCAACCAGTGGACCCGCAATTCCGACAGGGCGGCATTCGATTTCAAAAGGGCCTCCACCTCGGCGGGCAGATGAAGCGGATCGGCTTCGATGGCGGCGATGGCCTTTTCGATGAGTTCGGGGGAGGCGGTCGGTTGGGTGCTCATGGTTTGGCTCCATGAATGTAGCGGGTCAGATTCTGGATGGCGTGGAAGATGTGGGCCTTGACGCTCCCAACGGAGGTGCCCATCTCCTGGGCGATGCGGTCGTACTTCCAATCGTTTTGCAGCTTGAGCATGAGGGCCTGCTTCTGGCGTTTGGGGAGTTTGGGGATGGCTTCCCGCAGAAGGCGCCGGGATTCCTGGTCCAACAAGGCGGTCATCTGATTTTCTTCGATGCGCAAAGCCGGATGTTCCATGCCCTCCTCGCTGGGCTCCAGACTCTCCTGGTTTTTGCGCACCCGGTCGAGGTAGTTCAGGGCCTGGCGAGTGGTGATGGTGATAAGCCAAGTGCGGAAGGAGCTCTCGTGCCTAAATCCGGGGAGGGCCCGGTAAACCCGCAGGAAGGTCTCCTGCACCACGTCGTCGGCATCCTGGTGGTGCTTGAGGATGGAGATGGCCTTGCCGTAGACATCACGCTGGAAGCGTTCGACCAAGTGGGCGAAGGCCACCTGATCCCCGGCCTGGGCCGCCTCGACCCATACCCGCACCTCAGGCGCGTGGTAAGGGGAATCTAGGTCGGCCTGGGTCATCAGTCTCTCGGTGATGGCCATCATCAGGGGGCTCCAGGTCCTTGAGCAAGGGGTGGATTGGAAAAGAACTGTTCCGGTTCTTTGCTAGACCCCTCATCCCGCGCTTGGGTTGAAGCCATCGACGGCATAATCAGATGAAACGCCCTTTGGAGCCCCCCATGATCCCCAGCCGCGACCGCATCGTTCCCCTGCTCACCGAAGAGCAGCTCCAGGCCCGGATCCGAGAGCTAGGGGTGCAGTTGACGGCGGATTACGCCGGCAAGGACGTGGTGGTGGTGGGCCTGCTGAACGGCGTCTATCCCTTCTTCGCAGACCTCACCCGTGCCATGTCCCTGGATATCGACGTGACTTTCATGCAGGTTGCCAGCTACCACGGGGGCACGGAGAGCACTGGCGAGGTGAAGATCGTGAAAGACCTGGATCGCTCCATCCAGGGCCGGCATTGCCTGGTGGTGGAAGACATCGTGGATACTGGCACGACCCTGTTCAAGGTGCGCAACCTCCTGCTGGACCGCGAGCCCCTCAGCCTCAAGGTTTGCACCCTTCTGGACAAGCCCAGCCGCCGCAAGACCCAAGTCCCGGTGGACTATATCGGCTTCACCATCGAGGACCACTTCGTCGTGGGTTATGGCCTGGATCTGGATGGCAAATTCAGAAATGTCCCCTTCGTGGGGATCTACCAGCCATGACTCGGCTAATAGTCGCTGCCTTGATTCTTCCGAGCCTCGCTTGCGGCTACCGGCGCCTGGACCGAGCTCCGCATCCGGCGGCATGGATGAAGAAGGGCGAGACCATCCGTTTGGCGAAATTCAAGAACCTCACGCCCCGGCTGGGCCTGGAAGAACGCTTCACCAAGGCTCTGGAGAACCGCATCGTCGCGGCTTCCCCGTGGAAGCTCGTGCCCCAAGGCGCGTCCAGTCGCTACGTGCTGCAGGGCACCCTATTGAAGTATGAAGTGCGACCCATCGGCCTGAGTCTCGGCACCGACAAGCTCAAGGCTTCCGCAGGCGGGGCGAGCCGGGTCGAGATCGTGGTGGTCGCCGCGGTGGAGCTGCTGGATGGCCAGACGGGTGTGGTGTTGGTGCATCGGCGGGGCTTGACCTTCTCAAACCAGTATCGGGTGGACCAAAATTTC